>NZ_JBBCWG010000004.1:0-366374 GCF_037146035.1 Chryseobacterium sp. MMO-72 | reverse complement strand
CAACCCCTTTTTTTTTTATTTCGGGGGCCCCCGCCCCGCCCCCGCGCCGAAAAAAACGAAAAGAGCTCAGACATGCCGCTCAATCGCGGCTAGAATAGTAGTCATAACAAAAACTAAATCGGCTTCAGAGTACAACTTATCAGTTACAACTCAGGCTAAACTTCCAGCTTTTTTTCCACTTCATTCGGATGATCCAGACAATATTGAAGCTGATCTTTATCCAGTTGCTTTTCCCAATTGGCAACCACTACCGTTGCAACAGAATTTCCGATTACGTTGGTTAAAGCACGGCATTCACTCATAAACTTATCGATTCCCAAAATCAGCGTCATTCCTGCAATCGGAATTTCAGGAACAACCGCCAGTGTTGCCGCTAAAGTCACAAATCCCGCTCCCGTAACTCCGGCTGCACCTTTAGAACTCAGCATGGCAACCAAAAGAAGAACAATCTGTTTCTCAATCGGAAGATGGATGTTCAGAGCCTGGGCAATAAAAAGCGAAGCCAGCGTCATATAAATATTGGTTCCGTCAAGATTAAAAGAATATCCCGTAGGAACCACTAAACCGACAATAGCTCTTGAGCATCCTGCCTTTTCAAGCTTTTCCATTATTCCGGGAAGTGCAGATTCTGAAGAACTCGTTCCTAAGACCAGTAAAAGTTCCTCTTTGAGGTAATAGATCAGTTTAAAAATATTAAAACCGTTGTATCTTGCTACTGCTCCCAAAACCAAAACCACAAATAATGCAGAAGTTATATAAAAGGTTCCCACCAAAAAAATCAGGTTCAAAACCGAATGAAGCCCGTATTTTCCGATGGTAAAAGCCATGGCTCCAAAAGCTCCGATCGGCGCCAGTTTCATCAGCATATGCACAATTTTGAAAACGGGAGTGGAAAGATCCTGTAAAAAATCCGTTACTTTCTGGCTCTTTTCTTTCGTTAAAACCAAAGCTACTCCCATTAAAATAGCAACAAGAAGAACCTGCAGAATATTATCTCCAACCAGCGGACTGAACAGCGTTTCCGGAATAATATTCATGATGAAACCCGTCAAGGTTGTTTCATGAGCTTTCTGCTGATATTGTGAAACATCGCCCGAAAGGGTAGAAGGATTAATATTCAGACCGTGACCCGGCTGTAAGATATTTCCTACCACCAAACCGATAATCAATGCCAATGTTGAAAACGTAAGGAAATAGATCATCGCTTTAACCGCAATTCTGCCTACTTTCTTCAGGTCAGTCATATGTGCGATTCCCAAGGTAAGAGTAATGAAAATCACCGGAGCAATAATCATTTTCACGAGTTTGATGAATCCGTCACCCAAAGGTTTCATCTTTTCACCAAGTTCCGGATAGAATCTTCCCAGAAGAATTCCTGCAACAATCGCAATAATAACCTGAAAATAAAGCTGGTGGTAAATCTTTTTTGCTTTCACAAGAATATGGATTTTAAAAACCGAAAATTAGTGAAATTTGCTTTAAATAACGACAAATGTCATGAATAGTTTCGGGGGGGGCGGAGCCCCCGCCCGAAACCAAATAATTTTAAATCTTTCTCTAATTTTTGATGAAGAAAGAATCTTAAACAGATGTCTCAAAAGCCAGATTATTTCACTCTTGCCATTCTGATAAATAAAAACACTTGATAATCAATTAGTTAACGTATTTTTAAGTCAACTTTTTTTAAATTAACTACAAAAACGTCAATTATTCCACTGCTACAGAATCGTCACCACGACCATCCGCAACCGCATGAATATTCCCGTTGTCATCAATCAGGATGATTTCTGTTCTTCCGATCTGGTTCCATTTTTCAGATTTGTATCCTAATTTTTCCAGATCTTTAATCGTCGTTTCAGGAAAATTCTTTTCAAAAGCAACAGTTTCAGGAAGCCATTGATGATGAAATTTCGGTGCATTTACAGAAATATTTGCATTCTGCTTAAAATCGATTACATCAACGATAGCCTGATAAACAGAAGTCGGAATAGTAGTTCCTCCCGGAGTTCCTACTACCATATAAGGTTTTCCGTTTTTCAGAACAATGGTTGGTGTCATCGAAGAAAGCATCCTTTTATTCGGCTGAATAGAATTGGCTTCTCCGCCCACTGCGCCAAACATATTTGGGACACCCGGTTTTATGGAAAAATCGTCCATTTCATTATTTAAGAAAAATCCCGCTCCCGAAACAACAACTTTACTACCGTATAAACCATTTAAAGTCGTGGTAACAGCTGCCGCGTTTCCGTCCTTATCAATAACGGAAATATGAGTCGTTTCTGTAGATTCTTTCGGCTGTTTGGTTATTTTTCCAACTTCAGCACTCGGAGTTGCCTTGCTAAAACTGAAACTTTTCCAGCGGTTTTTCAGGTATTCGTCAGAAATCAGATAAGAAGTTTTATCCTGAATAAAATCGGGATCGCCCATATATTCCGCTCTGTCTGCATACGCTCTTCTTTCGGCTTCCACCATCACCTGAACAGCCTGTGTAGAATTTTGCTGATATTTTTCCAGATTTTCGTAAGCCGCCATTTTCAGCATTTGTGCAAGAAGAAGTCCGCCGCTCGAAGGCAAAGGCATAGAAACAATCTGATTTCCTTTGTAATCAAATTCAAGTGCTTTTCTTTCGGCAACTTTATAATTTTTAAGATCTTCCGAACTAATGATTCCGTTTCCTTTTTTCATCTCAGAAACCAGAAGTTCCGCTGTTTTTCCTTCATAAAAGCCTTTCAAACCCTGTTTTTGAATCAACTTTAACGTTTCAGCCAGATCTTTTTGAACTAGAAGGTCTCCGGCTTTCCATGGAATGTCTTTTACAAATACAATTGAAGACTGATTGTGCTTCTGGAAATGCTGCTTATTGTTATTCAGTAAATTCGCTTCCTGTTCAGTAATCGCAAATCCTTTTTCAGCAAGATCAATGGCAGGCTGAATTAATTTGTCCATCGGAAGTTTACAGTATTTCAAAGTAGCAAAAAAACCTGCCACACTTCCCGGAATTCCGACAGCTAATCTTCCATTTTGGGAAAGATCCGTATTGGCTTTACCGTTTTTATCGACGTACATATCGCGGCTTGCTTTTTTAGGCGCAGTCTCACGATAATCGAGCGTAAATTTTTCACCATTACTTTTTACACCAACCAAAAATCCGCCTCCGCCGATATTTCCTGCCTGCGGATATACAACGGCAAGTGCATATTGTGTGGCAACAATAGCATCATAGGCATTTCCTCCCGATTTAAGAATTTTTGCTCCGGCTTCACTTGCCAGTGGATGTGCAGAAACAACCACACCTTTGTTTTTAACTTTTACCTCCTTCACAATAGTAATATCTGTGTATTGTGCTGAAATAGTGGAAGAAATTAAAATAAGTGAAAGGATAATCTTTTTCATTTGCAAAATTTATATTCGAATTTACGATTTTGTTTTAAGATAGGGTGTAAAATATTTACTTTTGCTTCGATCAACAAATAAAAGTTAAAAATGAAATCCCACACGGAAAGAATACTTATTACAGGTGCTTTAGGGCAAATTGGTACCGAGCTTACGAACAGACTTGTTGAAATCCACGGAGCTGAAAATGTTGTGGCTTCGGGACTCGACAGATGGCAAAAGGGAATTACTGCGGCGGGTCATTACGAAAGGATGGACGTTACGAATACACAATTGGTTAGACAGGTGATCAAAGATTACGATATCACTACCGTTTATCATTTGGCTTCATTATTGTCGGGTACATCAGAAAAGCAGCCCATTTTCGCATGGAAGCTAAATCTGGAACCTCTGCTTCATTTTTGTGAAATGGCAAAAGAAGGACTTATCCAAAAGATTTTCTGGCCGAGTTCTATCGCTGTTTTCGGGAAGGGAATTCCGAAAGAAAATGTAGAGCAGGATGTGGTTCTAAATCCTACAACGGTTTACGGAATTTCTAAAATGGCAGGTGAAAAATGGTGCGAATATTATTTTGACAAATATGGAGTGGATGCAAGAAGCATCCGTTATCCGGGATTGATTTCATGGAAAACGCCTGCAGGTGGAGGAACAACAGACTACGCTGTTGAGATTTTTTATGAAGCCATTGAAGAAGGAAAATACACAAGTTTTATTTCCGAGAATACAGGAATGCCGATGTTGTATATGGATGATGCCATCAATGCAACTCTGAAATTAATGGATGCTCCGAAAGAAAATCTTACCGTTAGATCTTCATATAATTTGGGCGGAATGTCTTTCACTCCAAAAGAACTGGCGGAAGAAATTAAGAAAGAAATTCCGGAATTTGAGATCGATTATAAACCGGATTTCAGACAGGCGATCGCAGATTCCTGGCCAGCTTCAATTGATGATTCCGTAGCGAAAAAAGACTGGGGATTAAGCTATGATTTCGGAATTTCTGAGATGACTAAAGACATGATTAAGAACTTAAAAGTAAAACTGAATAAAAATTAATTTACTTCAAGTTTTAATTTAAATAGAAATTATTTTAACATCTGATTTTTAATTTATTATAAAAATTATCTAAAATTTAGTTTAAATGATATTGTTCACATTTAACATTCTGAATATTGAAGCTGACTGCAAAAAACAGCAGTCTGTTTCCGATGAAGAAAGACTGAAAATTTCAGAAGATAATACAAAAGCAATACTTAGAATTTTAGACATTCATGATGTTAAAGCAAGTTTTTTTGTAGAGATTTCGATCGCTCAAAAACTTCAGAATTTAATAAAAGCAATTTCATTCCAAGGGCATGAAATTGCTTTTTATAATAAAAACTCTACCCTTCCGGAAATTGAAAATGCTAAAAAATTTACTCAGGAATTTTTAGAAAAACAGATTCGCGGAATTCGTCAGAAAGACAATAAACTTCCACAGCAGGATTTGAAACTGCTGGAATTTAATTACGTTTCAAATATAGATAATGCCAACATTCTTTTTCCTTTTAAACGTCTGAAAAGAGATACGCAAATTAACGAGGAAGACGGATTGAGTATTGTTCCGGAAAGTATTTCTCCTTACAGTCAGCTTCCGTATAACGATTTTGTATTTCAGATGCTTCCGATGGAATATTACCAGAGTATGGTTTTTGAAACCCTGAAAAAGGATGATTTCGTTCTGATCTATCTTAATTCATGGCAGTTTACAGATTTTCAGAAATATCCGTTTGATATTCCCTTTTACAGAAGGCTGAATTCAGGCAAAAAAATGGAGGACAAATTAGATGCCCTCCTCAGTTGGATCAACGAGAAAGAAATGGCTACTTCCCGTATGAAAGATTATATTTTTTAATTATGAAAAAAACTTTGGAATTCCCCAAAACGATAAGATTTTTAAATGAAGATGAGATTCCCAACAATCCTTCAATCTTAAAAAGATGGGAAGAGAGTAAAACTGCAAATATTGTTCAGGGATATACTTTTAAGCTTAAAGAAAATAATTCTGAGCATGAATCGATAGGATTTGATTTTTTTGCTGAAATAAATATTGATAATTCTAACCTCTGGAATTTAATTGTTGCTCTTTCAAAAACATTACCCGAAGTTGCGGCTGTTCTATTTGGGCATATTGATTTTGACTTAAATTATGGCAATTATGAGGAAAAAGACAGTATTTTAAAATTTATTAATCAATATAAAAAAGAACTCACTCAGGATGCTTTTATAAATTTTGGGCTAATCTATAATGATGATGAAAGTTTAGTTGAAATATTTATTGATGAAAGTAAATATATAAAATATTGGGGAGTAGATGAAGAATTGTTTCGGGAAATTATGAATGACTTTAAATTAGAAGAAATCGAAAATCTTGAATTCATAGATGAATATCCTAAGGTTCGTGAAGCTTTAACAAGATTTGATGAGAATGCGATTGATTCAAATTTACTTATCGAAAAACTGAGTGAAAAATATCTTTGAATCAAACGCAATAAGTGTTTGTGATTTAAGCAAGTTCAAAAAGCGTAATTTCTGGTAAAACGCCGACTCTTCCGGGATATCCCAGAACTCCGAAACCTCTGTTTACATACAGCATTTTTCCTTCGCTTTCGTATAGATCTGCCCATTTCGGATATTTATACTGAACAGGAGACCATTTTACGTTTTTCAGATCCAAACCAAACTGCATTCCGTGGGTATGTCCTGAAAGCGTTAAATGAACATTTGCAGGATGTTTTTTCACAACATAATCAAAATGGGTAGGATCGTGGCTCATTAAGATTTTAACGGCAGATTCAGGAACTCCTTTTAAGGCATCATCTAATCTTCCAAACTGTGGAAAAGGTTTCAATCCCCAGTTTTCAACCCCTAAAATGTATAGCTGTTCACCGTTTTTTTCGATGATTCTGTGTTCGTTTCGAAGCATATCAAAACCGGCTTGTCTTTCGTAATCAATTAAGGTATCAAGATTTTTCTTTTTGGCTTCCGGAGAATCCCAGCTTACATAATCTGCGTAATCATGATTTCCAAGAACGGCAAATTTTCCGTCTTTCGCTTTAATTTTTGAAAATAATGGGATGAATGGTTTGAATTCTTCAGCAACATTATTCACCATATCTCCGGTAAAAAGAACCAGATCAGGATTCTGTTCGTTAATTAAGTCAATCGCATGCTTAAGTTTACCCGGATCTGCAAAACTTCCACTGTGAACATCGGAAATCTGTACGATTTTATACCCTTTAAAACTTTTGGGAAGATTCGCAAAATTCATTCTTACTCTTCTTACTTTATGGCGGTATTTTCCAAAGGTAATTCCATCGATAAAAAGAGCTGAAAGAACGCCTCCCAAACCTAATCCCATAATGCTTAAAAACTTTCGTCTTTCAGGGAAAAAGTTCTCCGATGGTCTTGTAAGTCCGATAAGATAGCTTCCGGTTCTGAAAATATCATCGATTAATAGAAACAAAACGATGAAAACTTTGGGCAGAATAAAAATCAGGAACAGGGAGATCATAATCTGCGCGCGCATCATGCTTCGGTCTGCTCTGCTGAAGTGGGAAACTTCGTAAGCGAAAAAGCCGTAAACCGCTAAAGAAATAATGCAATAGCCTATTTTGATCCAGTTATTGTCTGTTAAAGTTCTGATTGCCTGGTAAATGTAAATTTCCAGAAAAATAAAAACTGCCGCAATGATAAAAAAGTTTCTTTGCATAACTAAGTGTAAAAAAAGCACAAAGAATTAATTTCCCTGTGCTTTTTTATATTTTAAATTAAATGTTGTTAAGGAAATCTGTAAACAATAGCATTGATGTTCATTCCGGCTCCTACCGAAGTCATTACAATGTTACCTTTTTCTTTAAACGATTGACCCTCCATTTTTCCTTTAATTATTAAATCAAACATCGTAGGAATGGTTGCAACAGAAGAATTTCCGAAATCCTGAATCGTCATTGGAGAGATAGAATGGTCATACTCTTTCACATTATAAAGCTTGTGAAGTCTTTCGATCATCGCATAATCCATTTTTGCATTTGCCTGATGGATTAAGATTTTGTTGATATCTTCAATAGACAGACCTGCGTCTTCAATGGTTTCTTTTATTGCAGCAGGAACGTTTTTCAATGCGTATTCGTAGATTTTTCTACCCTGCATTCTTACAAATATACGGGTCTGGTCAGAATCTTTGTTGATGGATGGTCCGTTGGCAAGATAATCCAGTTCCACACCGTTATCGCAGATTGTATTGTGAGCAATAATTCCTACATTTTCCTGATCTGTAGCCTGAACCACAACAGCACCTGCTCCGTCTGCAAAGATCATTCTGTTTCTGTCGTGCGGATCTGTTACTCTGCTTAATGTCTCAGCTCCGATTACCAAAATGGTTTTAGCTACTTTAGCTTTAATTAGGTTGTCCGCCAAAATCATCGCTTCCACCCATCCCGGACACCCAAAAAGCATATCGTAAGTAACACATTTTCTGTTTTTAATGCCTAACTTGTTTTTCACTCTCGCTGCCATCGTCGGCATGAAATCTGCGTATCCGTTTACAGTAACTTCCCCGAAATTACTTGCGTAAATGATATAATCCAGTTCCTCCTGATCTATTTTTGCATCTGCAATAGCAATTTTTGCAGCTTCGTAACCGATTTTTGAGTTGGAAAGATCATCTTCTATGAATCTTCTGTTTTCTATCTCTGTAATTTCTACAAATTTTGAGATCGTTTCCTCAGCAGGTTTGTCAATCTTTACCCCGTCTTCTGAATAAAACTCTGAATCTAGAAAAAAGTCTCTTCCTATAATTCTGCTGGGAAGATAAGATCCAGAACCAATAATGATCGTATTCGGCATTCGTTTATATGATTTTTTTTAAAGATGCAAAGTTAATAATTAATATTAATAACAGAGAATTAAAAATATTACTAAATTTGCAAAAATTGTACTTTACAATCCTATGAAAAACAATCCTTCTTTAAAAGGCTTACTTATTGCAGTTGTGGCGTTTATCGTAGCCTTTGGGATTTATTTCCTTTTTTTAGCCAAAAAAAATTACTACGTAGTGGATAATCCTACGCCGGATACGTTTTACTACAAAATCAATAACGGTTCCGAAGGTATAATTGCAGGCGGACAGACGGTTCCCGTAGATCTTAATCAGGGAAAAAATTCTATAAAAGTTTTCGACCGGAATAAAAAATTATTATTCGATTCTGCTTTTGAGGTAAAAAAAATCAGAGGTCTTATCAATATCGCTCATCAGGATTATTATATCAATGATCAGTATTACGGATATAATCTTAAAAAAGATTCATTACTTTTGGCATTAGATAAAACCATCATAGACGGAAAACCGTATTTTGGAGGCGCAAGACGTTTCAGTAAGCTGTTTACCGATGATTTTTATTATAACGTAGACGAAGATTACGATAAAATTATCAAAAATATCCAGAAGGTAGAATCGAGATCGAAGATCTTCAGAAAACAGGATTACCTTAATTATTATAACGAATATTACAAGTTTTAAGTTTTGACAAAAGATATTACCAAAATTACGCCTTACAATACCGACGCTACTAAAAAGAGTCAGGTAGAAGATATGTTCGACAATATTGCACCGAAGTATGATCTTCTGAATCGGGTTTTATCCATGAAAATCGATGTGATGTGGAGAAATACGCTGGTGAAATGGATGAAAAAAGATAATCCGCAGGAAGTGCTGGATGTGGCTACAGGAACGGGTGATCTGGCGATTGCTGTGGAAAAAGGAACCGGCTCTAAAGTAATTGGGTTAGATTTATCGCAACAAATGTTAAATGTTGGCGTTATTAAAATAAAAAAACTTAAATTAGACGGCAAAATTTCCATGCAAAAAGGAGATGCGGAGAAGTTACTGTATGAAGATAACAGATTCGATGCGGTTTCCGTTGCATTCGGAGTTAGGAATTTTGAAAACCTTACCAAAGGTTTGGCAGAATTAAGAAGAGTAGTTAAAGATAACAAGAGTGTTTATATACTGGAGTTTTCAAAGGTTGAAGGGTTTATGGGACCGCTGTATATGTTTTACTTTAAAAACATTTTACCTGCAATCGGCAGACTGGTTTCCAAAGATAACAGGGCGTATACATACCTTCCGGATTCTGTAAATGCTTTTCCTTACGGGGAAAAGATGAGACAAATTCTTTTAGATACAGGATTTAAAAAAGTTGAATATAAAAAACTAAGTTTAGGTATAGCCACAATTTATAAAGCAACAAAGTAACCTATGAATAAATTTTTATTAAGAGCACTGGTTTTAGCCTCAGTAAATGTTGCAGTTTTAGCAAACGCGCAATTCAGAACCCGAAACAGAATGGATAAGTTGGAAGACTTTGACGAACAGAAATTCAGTTGGGGTTTTTATCTAAGTGGTAACAGACTAGACTACCGTATTGTTCTCAATCCAAGATATGGGATGAACAACAATCAGAATCTTGTTACATCTAAAGAAAGCTACAGTTTCGGTGCAGGTTTAATTGCAAAGTGGAGACTGAATGACTTTTTGGATGTAAGATTGGAACCGGGGTTACAATTTGGGCAGAGACAACTTACTTTCAATACGCAGAGCAACGACCAGTATGCTGCGGGTACTTTGACGAACGATCCTTTTATTCCGATGAAATTAACGGATAAAGACAAAACAAGAGATATTAAAACTACCCTTATAGATGTTCCGGTATTACTGGAATTCCACGGCAACAGATGGTACAATTCCAGACCTTACGTTGCAACCGGGGTAAACTATATCGTAAACCTT
Source organism: Chryseobacterium sp. MMO-72 (assembly GCF_037146035.1). Lineage (NCBI taxonomy): Bacteria > Pseudomonadati > Bacteroidota > Flavobacteriia > Flavobacteriales > Weeksellaceae > Chryseobacterium > Chryseobacterium sp. MMO-72. The sequence goes on along the minus strand of NZ_JBBCWG010000004.1, from coordinate 356,152 downwards.
CAGTCTAATGCAACTTCTACAGACGATAATATGCAGCAGGTTTTCAGATCTACTACGCATAACTTTGCTTGGTCTGCAGAAATGGGGATACAGTTTTACTTCAATAAATTTAAACTGACTCCTGCCGTAAGAGGAACTTTCATTATGAACAATGAAATTGTGGCAGATAATGCAACAACACCTCCTTACTGGACGTCTGCAATGTCTACTTTACACACAAGAGCAATCTTTTTTGTACTGAAATTTGAATAAAAATTTACTATAAAATAGAGAAAGGAGATGCATTTTGTATCTCCTTTTTTGTTTCAGGGCAAAATATAGACCGTTTTATTTTTGTTAGTATTAATATTTTGTTATTTTTGCTAATAGTTAGAATATACAAAACCTGAAATGCTTCAAGATTTAGAAAACAATTTTTCAGAATTAGAAAAAAAGATTTTGCAGTTACAGAAAAATTACAAAAATCTTAGCGAAAGATTCTCGGAATTAAATGTTGAGCATGAAGATCTGAAGAAGAGATATGATGAAGAAAGAAGAAAAAATCAGGTATTAGCAGAAGAACAAAAAAATATAAAACTTTATTCAGCAATATCAGGAAATCCTGAACACAACCGATTGATGAAAAACCACATCAACAGGTTGGTGAAAGAAATAGATTTCTGCATTGCGCAGCTTCAAAACAGTGGATTATAATGGAAGTAAGAAGAATAACCATTAATATAGCCGGAAGAGTATATCCGCTGAATGTACCGGCAGCAGAGGAAGAAACCCTGCGCAAAGTCGGGAAGCAGATAGAGAATATGATTAAAGATTTTGAACAGAATTTCGATGTGAGAGACAAACAGGATGCTTTAGCGATGTGTGCCCTGAAATTGGGAACCAATGCTGAAGTGGTGTCTATGAACTACGATAAAACCATACAATCTACCAACGAAAGATTATTAAAAATTAATCAGTCGTTGAATAATGAAACAGGGAAATAGATTTTTTTTCCCGAAAAAGCTGCCTACAATAATTCTAACACATTAAAGGTAAACTCAACGCTAAACAATTACCGAACAAATGTCCATTGAATGGCGTGCCGGTTCTCCGGATTACAGACAGTGGAAATCAGTTCAAATCGTGTTGATTAGGAGTTTACTCTCAATCTCTGGATTATTGTGGGCTTTTTTTATTTATAAATAGTAAGACAATTAAAACTCAATATAGATTATGACAACAGCCATTATAGTCGGCGTTATTTGCTTGGTAATCGGTGCGGTTGCAGGGATATTTTTCTCTAAAAGCTCGTTGAATACCAAAGCAAAATTTATTATAGATGATGCACAGAAAAATGCCGAAAACCTTATAGAAAAAGCTAATGTACAAGCTGAATCCATAAAGAAAGAAAAGAACCTTCAGGCAAAAGAAAAATTCCTTGAACTGAAATCTCAGCATGATGCAGACATTCAGGCAAGAGAAAAGAAAATGCAGGAGGTAGAAAAAAGAATCAAGGATAAGGAACACAAGCTGAACGACGAGCTTAGCAAAACCGGAAAACTTGAAAAAGATCTGGATAAGCAAATCGCTGATTACGCTAAAAAAACAGAAATTTTAGAAAGAAAACAGCACGAACTTGATATTGCAACAGCGAAAAAAGTTGAAATTTTAGAAAAAATTGCCAACTATACCGCTGAAGAAGCAAAAGCTGAATTGGTAGAAACCATGAAGGCGGAAGCGAAAACAAGAGCTCAGGCGCACGTTCAGAGCATCATGGAAGAAGCGCAGCTTAATGCAAAAAGTGAAGCAAGAAAAATCGTTATCCAGACCATTCAGAGAATCGGAACAGAACAGGCGATTGAAAATTCCGTATCCGTTTTCAATATCGAATCGGATGAGGTAAAAGGAAGAATCATCGGTAGAGAAGGTAGAAATATCCGTGCTTTGGAAGCGGTAACAGGAGTGGAAATTATTGTAGATGATACTCCGGAAGCAATCCTTCTTTCATGTTTCGATCCGGTAAGAAGAGAAATCGCAAGATTATCCCTTCACAGATTAGTAACAGACGGAAGAATTCACCCGGCAAGAATCGAAGAAGTTGTTGAAAAAACAAGAAAGCAGATTGAGGAGGAAATTATTGAAGTAGGAAAAAGAACAATTATTGATTTAGGAATCCACGGATTGCATCCTGAATTAATTAAAATCGTAGGTAGAATGAAATACCGTTCTTCTTACGGACAAAACCTGTTACAGCACTCAAGAGAAGTGGCGAATATCGCGGCAACAATGGCGGCTGAACTAGGCTTAAATGTAAAACTTGCGAAAAGAGCAGGTCTGTTACACGATATCGGTAAAGTTCCGGAGCAGGAATCTGAACTTCCTCACGCTTTATTAGGTATGCAGTGGGCTGAAAAATACGGTGAAAATGCAGAAGTTGTAAATGCCATCGGAGCACACCACGATGAAGTGGAAATGACTTCACTATTGTCTCCGATCATTCAGGTTGCCGATGCAATCTCAGGAGCAAGACCGGGAGCAAGAAGACAGGTTCTTGAATCATATATCCAAAGATTAAAAGACCTTGAATCTGCAGCATTAAGTTTTGACGGAGTTTCTTCAGCTTATGCCATTCAGGCAGGTAGAGAGTTAAGAGTAATGGTAGAAAGCGGAAAAGTAAATGATGAAGTAGCTTCTCAGTTATCTTACGACATCTCGGAAAAGATCCAGAACGAACTTACGTATCCGGGACAGGTAAAAGTAACAGTAATCAGAGAAACGAGAGCTGTGAATATTGCGAGATAAGAATCAGAAAAAGATAATTCATAAAAACCTTTCAAGAAATTGGAAGGTTTTTTATTTTTAGCAAAATTTAAAACTCCAAAATGCAAGAACTTTCCACCTCTTCGAAACTGAAGTACATTTTCTCGATTCCCGTTATCATTTCTGCGTTAGGCTACTTTGTAGACATCTACGATTTACTCTTATTCGGGATCGTAAGAATTCCAAGTTTAAAAGCTTTAGGACTGAATCCTGATGTAGATGGAACATTTATTTTAAATGCGCAGATGATTGGTTTACTGCTGGGCGGAATTTTCTGGGGAATTTTCGGTGACAAAAAAGGAAGGCTTTCTGTATTGTTCGGTTCTATCTTAGTCTATTCTTTGGCAAATATTGCGTGCGGATTTTTACCCTATTTTCCAAAAGAGCATCTGGTGTACCAATATGCGGGTTTAAGATTTATCGCTGGGATTGGGCTTGCCGGAGAACTCGGAGCCGGAATTACCCTTGTTTCTGAAAGTCTGCCAAAGAATTTAAGAGCTATCGGAACGTCTGTGGTTGCCGGTTTCGGATTAATGGGAGCGGTTGTGGCTCAGTTAACGGTAGAATTAGCAGGAGGGTGGAATATTTCTTACATCATCGGTGGAATTTTAGGAATTATGCTTTTATTTCTCAGAATAAGTGTTTCCGAATCCGGAATTTATAAAACAATGGAACACCAATCGGTTTCCAAAGGAAATTTCCTGTCGTTTTTCACCAATAAAGACCGTTTAATACGATATTTAAAATGTATTGCAATTGGTTTACCCACGTGGTTTTGCATCGGAATTCTGGCTGTTTTAGCCAATCAGTTTGCACCGGAACTCGGAATTAAAGACCTTAATCCCGGAAAAGCAATTATGTGGGCTTACGTTGGAATTTCTGCCGGAGATCTGGCAAGCGGTTTTATTTCCCACCTTTTAAAATCCAGAAAAATGGCGATTTTCTATATGCTGATTTTTACCATTATCGGAGTTGTACTGATGCTTTTCGGAAATACGGATACCGAAACAAAATATTACATCTTCTGTGTATGGCTCGGATTGGGAACAGGATATTGGGCAATGTTCGTTACACTCGCTGCGGAACAGTTTGGAACCAATATCAGAAATACGGCAACTACCACCGTTCCCAACATGGTTCGCGGATTGGTTCCCGTAATGATCTTCACATTTGATCTTTTTAAGAAAGATTTTTCTGTAATTGTAAGTGCGGCAATTGTGGGAATTATTGTTTTCGGACTGGCTTTCTACTCTTCATTAACGGTTTCAGAAACCCACGACAAAGATCTTGAATTTACAGAATAATTTCTACTGTTTAAGAAATAATAATCTCAAATTTTCGTTATCAGTTTTAATAAGCTTAAGAGAATAAATAAATTATCAAAAATAATAGTAAATTATGCTCTGAATAATGAATATTTGTTTAACTTTGGCACGCAACTAAAACTAACGTTTAATATCAAAAACCACATCACAATGCAAAATTTTTTAAAAAAAGCAACAAAATTAAAAAAAGCCGATCTTAAAAACATTACAGGAGGAGTAAGCGGAACACCGGATCTTTCAAAATGCGGATGCAGCTGTTCAGGATCTGTAACAGGACCGTTTTACTGCGTTCAGTACATCGCTTGTCCGCAGGTTTATACCTGCAACGACGCTATATAAGAAATTATTTCAATTAGAAATAAACATTTCCACATTTAATACGCAAAAGCCTTTTGGGATCTTCCAAAAGGTTTTTGTAATTAATACATGTCTGTTATAAAGCAAAAAATATTTTGGAGCTTTATCTCGCTTTCCGCACTCGCTATTTTCATTATTTGGGCTGCGGCAGCGAAGCTGCCGCAGCCCAAATAATGAAAATGAGCTCAGACAATTGCTCCAATCGAGGCTAGGATGGCAGGATTTCTCATCAAGATCAGTCAAAATTTAAAATATACAGCAGACTTCCGATACTGATGAAAATCCATAGAAAAACAGCAAAAGCAAGAGGCTTAAAACCGATGGTTTTCAAAGTTTCAACAGAAAGAGTAGAACCAATAAAAAACAACGTTAAGTTTAATCCGGACTTCGCTAAAACAGTAATGAAAGAACTAAGTTCACCAACAAAAGGAAAATAAGTGTTCAGCAGAATAGCCAGAATAAAATATACAATAAACTTTTAATCTGTAATCAAACATTGGGGGTATTGGTTTTTAGTTGATGGTTGATCGTTTCTTAATTATAATAAGATTACAATATTAATTGCTGCCAACAGCGATCAATCAAAAAACATCAACGACTCTACAAATCCGAGAAATTTTTATCGTTAAGATGTTCAAATCTACGGTTTTTTGCTTCACCGATTTTTTGTTTTGTATAAATGCTGTTATTTCCTGAAAATAAATAAGAAACAATGCATGCAATCGCAACATAGATTCCGCATTCCGCTCCAAAAAGTTCAATTCCCATAAGCATACACGCAAGAGGAGTATTGGTTGCACCCGCAAAAACAGCCACAAATCCCATTCCGGCAAGCAAACCAAACGGAAGCGGAATAAATAATGACAAGGCACTTCCTAAAGCTGCTCCGATAAAGAAAAGGGGAGTCACTTCGCCGCCTTTAAATCCTGCAGAAAGGGTAACGATGGTAAAAATCATTTTGAAGGCAAAATCATAAAGCGGAAGCTGTTTTTCAAAAGATTCTACAATGGTCGGAATTCCCAATCCGATGTATCTTGTAGTTCCTATTGCAAAAACGGCAACAGCAACAATGATTCCGCCCACAACCGGACGAAACGGAGGATATTTTATTTTAGATTTAAAAATAGAGCCTGTAAAATAAATCATTCTGCTGAAAGCTGCAGCGCAGATTCCAAATAAAATTCCTGCCAAAACACTGTATAAAATCGGTAAAAATTCAAGTTTTGGAATAAGTTCGATATGATAGTGTGTATGTTTTGCTTTCCAGAGATTGGTGACAAGATCAGCCAGAACCGCAGAAGTAAAAGCGGGAAAAATAGCATTATAACGAATTCGTCCCATCAGAAAAACTTCAAGTCCGAAAACTGCTCCGGCTAAAGGAGTTCCGAAAACCGATCCAAAACCTGCTGCAACAGCTGAAATTAGCAAAATTTTTCTGTCATTTTTATCAAGTTTCAGGATTTTCGTCAGCTGATCAGAAATTGCTCCCGCCATTTGAAGTGCCGTTCCTTCACGACCTGCAGAACCTCCGAAAAAATGGGTGACCATCGTTCCTAAATAAACAAAAGGTGCCATTTTAAAAGGAATAATTTCCTTCGGTTCCTGAATGTTTTCCAGAAGCAAATTGTTTCCTGCTTCCACATCTTTTCCGAAATAATGATACAAAAGTCCCGTTAAAAATCCACCAACAGGCAAAAACGCAATAAGCCAGAGATGATTTTCCCGGAAATCGGTTGTCCATTGCAGTGATTTTAAAAATCCGGCAGAAGCACTTCCTACTAGAATTCCTATGAGAGTACTAATCAAAAGCCATTTCAGAATATAAGGCAAAGCCGGATATTTCCTGAAGAAAAAAACAGTGCGAAATTTTATTGTACGGTTTAAATTTCTTTGATGTTGAGACATAATTTTCCTGATCAATTACTGTTAATAATCTTTTAATCAGGCGTCATCAGCTTTTGAAAAGCGGTTGGGTAAGGAAGAACACCATTTCCTTTTGTACTGCAAAGATAAAAATTATAAATCATTTTTCAGAATGTAATTTCCGCCTTCAAATCTCTGTATGCAGAGTTGCGAAATTTTCTATAGAAAAGGCTTCATTTCGTCCTCAATCTGAGTTCTTAGTTCCATTAATCGAATTGCATACTGTTCTTTCTGCTTTTCCTCTTCTGTTTCCGGAATCCATTTGGGAACGGGAAGTTTTTTTCCGTTTTCGTCTACAGCAACAAATACAATGATGCAGTGTGTTTTTTTATCGAAATTCGGTTGTTTCAGGTTTCTGGAAAATACATTGATGGAAATATGCATACTCGATGAACCTGTGTAAATAACCTGTGCTTCCACTTTTACAATTTCCCCGATTTTGATGGGTTCGTAGAAACGGATTCCGCCAACATATACTGTTACGGAGTAATTTCCGCTCCACGTTGTTGCACAGGCATAACCAGCCTGATCAATCCATTTCATGACACTCCCTCCATGTACATTTCCGCCGTAGTTGACATCTGAAGGTTCTGAAATAAACTGAAAAGTGATCGGTTTGTTGTCCATTCTTTTTAAAATTTGAATAAAGGTATTTATAATTTTTAAAATTTTGGATTAAATCTTACTTTTGAAGAATGAAAATGTTAAAATTTTCTCTTAACCATCAAAATAAATCTCTCAATGAAAAAAGTATTTTACCTGAATACCTGTGGTACGTGTAAAAAAATAATGGCTGAGTTTGATCTTAAAGACTGGGAACTGCGTGAAATAAAAAAAGCTCCCGTTACCAAAGAAGAACTTGCAGAAATGTATGAAAAAACAAAGTCTTATGAAGCGCTGTTCAGTAAAAAATCTACCCAGATCAAGCAAAGAGAAATAGATGTAAAATCTCTTTCGGAAAATGGCTTTAAAGATTTGCTGCTGGATCATTATTCTTTTTTGAAACGTCCCGTTTTCATTACCGATGATAGTATTTTTGTTGGAAATGAAAAGAAGAATGTGGAAGCTTTACGGGAGTTTTTTGGAGTAGAAAAGTAAGATATATTTAATGAAAAGCCTTAATTTTTCTGTAATTAAACGATTATTTTAAATATTTTTAAGGTTCAAACCTCACAGGTTTTTAAAACCTGTGAGGTTTTTTGGGAATGTAAAAGAGTAGACTTATGGATAAAAAGTTAAATTTTCCGGTAATAACTACAGTTGTTTTAAATGCATTTATATTAATCGGAGCCGGTCATGGATTAGGAATTCTGCTCATTTATGAAATCTTAAGTCCGCAATTTATTTTGTCGGACTCGGATGCTTTTAGCTTAGATCATTATGGTGGAAGATTAGTACCTGCAGCATTCTTTTCTCTCATTTTTCAGGTATTACTTTTAATTAGTTTAAAGATTAAAAGGCGGCAATTACAGAAAATCCTGATTAATACTTTTTGTATAATTTTGATGTTGATATTTTTTGTATTGGTTAAAGACTTTTCAAAGTCTAATGTCGACAACCTGTCTTTAATAAGCGGAATTCCATTTTTAATATCATCTCTGTTTTTATTATTGAAAATTAATTTCTAATAAAACTTTAAAACTATAAGCAAATAGACTCAAACCTCACAGGTTTTTAAAACCTGTGAGGTTTTTTTGGTATACCAACAATTACAGGAAGTCTCAGACAATTTGCGGGAAGCGAACTGCAACTGACGGAAGTCTTAAACAAAACCGCTTTCAAAAATTAACTTTTATGTAATTCTGTAAAGCGATTTTCGTATGATCTTAAATATAAGTTTGTTTTTTTTAGACCGTTATTATTCATCATTTTTAATTCATCGTTCTGATGAAAAGCAAGGTTTTCGGAAAGTTTTTCGGTGAATTTCTCCATTCCTGTACAATATTGATCTAGAAATTCATATTTTTCATTGACCGTAATTATTTCAAGACCGGAATGAATTTGATCCTGCAGAAAACGAATAGAGAATGAATTCACTTCTATAATATCTGAATATTTAATGTATTGTTTTGGCTTTGATTCTTTTTTGAAATAGAATCCTTCTGCGTTGTAACTGAAAATTCCATCTTCTGAATAACGCCTGTTCATCTCTTTTTCTGTTGATTCATAATCTGCAGGATCATTTCCCATCATTATTTTTGCAATGGTAAAACAGAGCGTTGCAAAACAGCAGAAAATAATGAGATAAGAAATTCCTTCACTGTCAAAGACTGGATAGAAAATGTAAACTGCAATAAGTATGATGATACAGAGAAATACTATTTTTTTCATCAGAAGAAATTTCTGCAATAGTACGAAAAAATGTATTGCAATATAATTATTTAGCCCGGATAGAAACGGTATCCTTTATTTTTTTGCCGGAGCGAAGCTCCGGCAAAAAAATAAAGATAAAGTGGATAGCCGGAAACAGCTCCAAAAAAATAACCGCCTCACAAATTCTGCAAGGCGGTTTTATATTCATTAAAAAAAACAATCAGTTATACAAAAGGAGCTTTCACTACTTTGGCAGGAATGTTTTTATTTCTTACCTGAATAAAGATTTCAGAACCTAATTTGAAGTGCGGCTTATCTACGTACGCAAGACCTAAACCTACTTTTTTCATCGGCGACTGTGTTCCCGAAGTTACTTTTCCGATAACGTTTCCTTCTGTGTCTACAACAGGGTAGTCGTGTCTTGGAACTCCTTTGTCCGTTAATTCAAAACCTACTAATTTTCTGGTAACGCCTTCTTCTTTTTGCTTGGCAAACGTTTCTTTAGATACAAAATCTTTATCGAATTTTGTGATCCATCCTAAGCCTGCTTCAATTGGCGAAGTCGTATCGTCAATATCGTTTCCATAAAGGCAGAACCCTTTTTCCAGTCTCAAAGTATCTCTGGAAGCCAGTCCACAAGGGATAATTCCTCCTTCCGCACCTGCTTCAATAATAGCATCCCAAAGTTTTTCGGCAGATTCGTTTTTAAAATAGATCTCAAAACCTCCGCTTCCGGTGTAACCTGTATTGGAAATGATCACCTCACTTACTCCTGCAACAGAACCTACTGTAAAATGATAGTAAGGAATTTCAGAAAGGTTAGTTTCTGTTAATTTCTGAAGAATTTCAGTCGCTTTCGGCCCCTGAACTGCCAATAAAGACATTTCGTCTGAAGCATTCGTCATCTTTGCTCCGAAAGTATTGTATTTGGAGATATGATCCCAGTCTTTATCAATATTTGAAGCATTGACAACCACGAAATATTTGTCGTCTTCCATTTTATAAACGATAAGATCGTCTACAATTCCTCCGTTTTCGTTCGGAAGACAAGAATACTGAGCTTTTCCGTTTTCCAGAGCGTCTACATTGTTGGTGGTAACGTACTGGAGAAGTTCTTTAGAACCTGCCCCTTCAATGAAAAACTGTCCCATGTGAGACACATCGAACAGACCTGCCTTTTCTCTTACGGCAAAATGTTCTTCAGTAACTCCCGAATATTGTACAGGCATTTCAAAGCCTGCGAAAGGTACGATTTTAGCTCCTAAAGAAACGTGTTTGTCGTACAATGCTGTTTTCTTCATATTTAATTTTTATTTCTATTTCTTTATTTTAAAACTGTCGAAAGCCTCGTTGAAAAGCTTCATATAATTTCCGTTCCAGTATTTCTGTGTGCAGTTGATGGTAACGAGAAACAAATCTTTGTCTTTCTGAAAAACTCTGGTGATCCAGTGGAGTTTTTCATGTTCATCATCATATTCGTAAAAATATTCTGTGTATCCTTTTTTTCCGCTTTTGCTTTTTATTTTCTTTTCGTCGTCTGAAGATTTGTAAAGCGCGAGAATAAATTTTTTGGTTTCTTTTTCCGGCAGATTAAGATCGTGATATTCTGAAATCGTAATAGCTCCAATCTCATTGCCCGGAAAAATATTGATGATTTCGCTGTCGTTTGTTACTTTCCAGCCTTCCGGAAGCGTGATGGAGTAGTTATCATTTTCATACACTTTCGTTGGGACAGACTGTGCAGAAAATAAAGATGCGGTTACCAAAGAAACGATAAGAAAAAACTTTTTCATCAGTGCAGATTGTGTTTATATTCTTCGAGAATGATTTTAAACCATTCTGTAAAGTTATCAGGATTTTCAGAAATTTCTTTGTTGAGATTTTCGAGAGAAATATAGCGTACTTCTTCCACTTCCTCTTTATTTAAATAGAATTCGCCTTCAAAAGTTCCTGTAAAAACATGGTCAAGCTCGTGTTCCCAAAGTCCGTTTCCCACATCGGCTTTGTAGATGAAATTAAATTTCTCTGAAAGCTCCACATCAATTCCCAACTCTTCTTTCACCCTTCTTTTGGCTCCTTCAAGATAAGTTTCTTCCTTTCTTGGATGCGAACAGACTGCATTGGTCCATTTCAGAGGAGAATGATATTTTCCGGAAGCCCTTTTCTGCAAAAGCATTTCGCCATTGCTGTTGAATAAAAAAACTGAAAAAGCACGATGCAGTAAGCCGTTGATGTGCGCCTGCTGCTTTTCCATCAAGCCAAGAACTTTGTCTTCAGGATTTACTAAAACTACGAATTCTTCCATTTCTACAAATGTAAGTGTAATAAATGTATTTTGGAAATTTTTGGTGAAACATCATATTTTTTGGTTTTCAGCTTACTTCGGTTTTTTCATCAATCAATACAACGGGTTGAAATTTCACTAAAGAGAAAAATTTTAATTAAAATTGTATAAAAAGCAAATTAGTTATTGATATTATTCATTAAATAAATGTTTTTGCTGTAAATATTTAATATAAAGCAAGTTTAATAAGTCTTTTTGATGCAAAAACAGTAACTTTGCACTTCAAATTTTTATGATGGAATTAGAGTACATAGAACACATTAGTCCGATTCTTAAGGACGGCGTAAAAAACTATTTAATTGATATTGACGGAACCATTACAGAAGATGTTCCTAACGAAGAGCCTGAAAGAATGGTTACCTGTGAGCCTTTTCCGGATGCTTTGGAAACCATCAACAAATGGTATGACGAAGGTCACCAGATTTGTTTTTTCACGTCAAGAACAGAAAACTTAAAGCAGATTACCATAGACTGGTTAGATAAGCACGGTTTCAAATATCACAGTGTTTTATGCGGAAAACCAAGAGGCGGAAATTATCACTGGATCGACAATCATTTGGTAAGAGCTACAAGATATAAAGGAAGATTTACAGATCTGGTTGAAAAACAGGTTACTATTGAAGTTTTCAAGGAAGACGAATAAAAAAATTAAGGAAAAAGATTAAACGATTAAATATTATGATAAATAGTTTTTAATCCTTTTTGATTTTCCCAATTATTAAATCTATAAAAGTTTTATGAAAGTTTTAGCAAACGACGGTTTGGATCAATCCGGTATTGATGCATTGAAAGAGAAAGGTTTTGAAGTAATTACAACAAAAGTTCCGCAGGAACAGTTGGTAGATTATATTAATGAACACCAGATCCGTACAATTTTGGTACGCAGCGCAACGCAGGTGAGAAAAGATATTATCGATAATTGCCCTTCCATCGAAATCATCGGAAGAGGAGGAGTAGGAATGGATAATATTGATGTGGATTATGCAAGAGAAAAAGGAATCCACGTCATCAATACTCCTTCTGCATCTTCAGAATCTGTTGCTGAACTGGTTTTTGCGCACCTGTTTTCAGGGGCAAGATTTTTACAGGATTCCAACAGAAAAATGCCTTTGGTGGGAGACACCGAATTTGCAGGTCTTAAAAAAGCTTATGCTGCCGGAATCGAGCTGAAAGGAAAAACCATCGGTATTGTAGGAATGGGAAGAATCGGACAGGAAGTAGCTAAAATTGCTTTAGGTCTTGGAATGAGAGTGATTGCTGCAGATAATAATGTAGGTAAAGCAAGCATCAAAGTTAAGTTTTATAACAACCAGTTCATTAATGTTGATATTGAAACAGAACCGCTTCAGGATGTTCTGAAACATTCAGATTTTATCACCCTTCACGTTCCGGCTCAGAAAGACGGTTATATGATCGGGAAAAATGAATTTGAAATGATGAAAGACGGAGTAGCGATTGTAAACTGCTCAAGAGGCGGAGTAATTGACGAAACCGCTTTAATTGAAGCGTTGAATTCCGGAAAGGTAAAGTTCGCAGGTTTAGATGTATTCATTAACGAGCCGACACCATCTAAGGAAATTTTAACTCACCCGAAAATTTCCATGACACCGCATACAGGTGCATCTACACTGGAAGCTCAGGACAGAATTGGGCTTTCTTTGGCAGAGCAGATTTCAAGTATTCTACAGATTCAGTAATTTTCTGATACTATATAAAAAACCGGCGCAACGAAGTTGCGCCGGTTTTTTTTTATGATATATTTTTAATTCTTCTTTTTAAGCTCATCACGAATTTCCGCAAGCAATTGTTCTGTTGCAGTAGGAGCAGCAGGAGCTTCCGGAGCGGCAGCTTCTTCTTTCTTCATTTTGTTGATTGCTTTCACCATAATAAATACAACAAGTGCCAGTAAAAGGAAATTAATGGCAACCGTAATGAAGTTACCGTATGCAAAAATAGCAGCGTCAGGAGCAATTTCTTTAGCTTTGGCAAGCGTAGCTCCGGCCGGAATATTTTCTGCACCTTTACCCATAGCATAATAAATGCTGCTGAAATCCGGCTTCCCTACCAGTGCAGCAACAATTGGCATAATTAAATCATCGATAACGCTCGTTACAATTTTTCCGAAAGCTCCGCCGATGATGACACCTACAGCAAGATCGAAAGCATTACCTTTAATCGCAAACTCTTTAAATTCTTTTACAAATCCCATAATTTATATTTTTTTAAGTATTATTTTAATAAAACATGGGTTTAAATTACAAAAAAAAATATAATTTTCGTATTTTATAATTAAATATTAACCAATTATTTTAAAGTGTAAAAATTTTATAATTAACAGATTCATATAATTCTTTTCAAACCAATTAAAAATTCTTTTTCGTAAATTGCTATTAATACCAAAATGTTACTTTAAATATGAAAATTTTCACAGCAGAGCAGATTCGCAATTGTGATGAATATACGATAAAAAATGAGCCGATATCTTCCGGACAGTTGATGGAAAGAGCAGCGCAGGCTTGTGTTGACTGGATTTTTGAGAATTGTAAAAATCACAGAAATTTTGCGGTTTTCTGCGGGAAAGGAAATAATGGCGGCGATGGTTTTGCGATTGCCAGAATGCTTCATCTGAAAGGGTTTGATGTAGATGTTTTTACCAGTACCAAAGCGAAATTTTCTGCGGATGCAGGAAATAATTTCAGAGAATTAAAAGAGTTTTCCGGAGTTTCCGTTAAAGAATTCAAGGAAGTAAAAGAGTATCGGTTTGACAACAGAACGGTTATTATAGATGCACTTTTCGGAACCGGGTTATCAAAAAATATTGAAGGGGAGTTTAAAGAGCTGATTGATTTTCTGAATTTAAAGAATAATCTTAAAATTTCTATTGATATTCCTTCCGGACTTTTTGCAGACACTGTTTCTTCTGAAAATGCTGCAATTTTTAAAGCCGATTTCACTTTGAGCTTTCAGTTCTGGAAAAAAGCTTTCCTTCATCCCGAAACCGGAAAATATGCAGGGAAAGTGAAGGTTTTGGATATTGAATTACATCAGGAATATATTACAGAAACAAAAACCGAAGATTTTGTCATCAACGAAGATAAGATTAAGGATCTTTTCAGGTCAAGAGATGAATTTTCGCACAAAGGAACTTACGGAAAAGTAATTATTGCAGGAGGAAGCTACGGAAAAATAGGAGCAGCAGTTCTTTCCACAAAATCAGCCCTGAAATCAGGAACCGGACTTACTTTTACACTGGCTCCGAAATGTGGTTATGAAGTTTTGCAGACCTCGAATCCAGAAGCCATGTTTATCGAAGGCGGAAATGATTTCATAGATCATTTTGAAAAGGATGATAATGCAGTTTACGGAATTGGCCCCGGTTTAGGAACAAACGAAAAGACCGTGAAAAGTTTTCTTACCTTTTTAAAAAATCATTCTAAGCCTTTGATTTTGGATGCAGATGCATTGAATATCATTTCACAGGATTCGAAAAATTTAAAGATAATTCCTGAAAATTCTATTATAACGCCTCATCCGAAAGAGTTTGAAAGACTATTCGGAACCACTGAAAATTCATTTGAAAGAGTAAAACTGGCAAAAAATAAAGCCAAAGAACTGGGAATTTATATTGTTTTAAAAGATCATCATACCCAGATTGTAACGCCGGAAGGAGATGTTTTTTACAATATTACAGGAAACTCAGGACTGGCGAAAGGCGGAAGCGGAGATATTTTAACCGGAATAATAACTTCTTTTTTGGCACAGAATTACTCAGAAAAAGAGGCTGCAATTTTAGGAGTCTGGTTTCACGGAAGAGCTGCAGAATTTGCTTCTGAAAAGCATTCCAAAGAGTCTATGCTTCCTACAGATGTTATTGAGGAATTCGGAACTGTTTTCAAAGAACTGAATGCAAAAGTGGAAAGAGCATTATAATTTAAAGATGTTTTAGTGATAAAAAATAAAGGCAAGTCTGATTACAAACTTGCCTTTTTATATTTTAAAATTTTTCGCTTATTCAGGTTTTTCGTTTTCAGCCTGAGTAATTTTAAATTTTTTAGATACGATCATAATAACAACGCCTGCAATCATAAACGGAATGGATAAAATCTGTCCTGTATTTAATCCTCCGAAATGGATAAATTCATCACCCTGCGGTTCTTTCAGGAACTCTACAAAGAATCTGATTGCCCAGAGAATAATGAAAAACAATCCGAATAACCATCCCTGCTGGTATTTTTTGTTGGTTTTTCTGTACAGAATCCATAGTAAAACGAAAAGACAGACATATCCGAAAGCTTCAAATAACTGGGAAGGATAACGCGGAACCGTCACTCCGTATTCACTGCTTTGCTGTGGAAAAAGGATTGCGAAAGGAGAGTTGGGATCAACAGGTTTTCCGATGATTTCAGAGTTGAAGAAATTTCCCATTCTTACAAAAGCACCGCCCAAAGCAACCACAATTCCTAATCTGTCATATACCCAGAAAGGATTTTTTCTAATGATTTTAAATGAATAATAAAGGGTTGTAAAAATTAAAGCAATCGTTGCACCGTGACTTGCCAGTCCTGAAAATCCGGTGAACTTCAAACCGTTTTTAGTACTGATCGGTAAAAATACACTCCAGAAATCTTCTTTGAAAAGTTCGGGCTGATAAAAAATAACGTGTCCCATTCTTGCTCCCAGAATGGTTCCCAGTAAAGTCCATGTGAAAAGTGGTTCCAAATATTTCTGGTTTACATTATCGATTTTAAAGATTCTGTTCATTAAAATATATCCGAAACCGAATGCAAAAATGAACATCAGACTGTAAAAATGAAGCGTAATAGGTCCCAACTGAATTCCTTTTGTGGGATCCCAGATCTTAAAAGGAGTTTCCAGACTGATGTTGTCTGATTCTGTAACAGGTTTTGCAGTTTTAACTGCATACTTAAAGGTATTGATATTTTCCTTCGTTGCCGCCGCATCAATCACTTTAAAATTCTTGTCTAAAAGCTGATAATGAACAAGTTTATATTTCGTCAGTGTCGCAATACTGTAATTTACATAAACCGGTTCGAAATTAGACTCATTCAGAATGACAAGCACATTTTCTTTAATAGGTTTGTCTGCAAATTCATTCAGATCCTGAACTTCGGTGGTCGAATAAATTTTTACCGGAACATTGGTAGAGTTTACTTTTAAAGTTCCGTCGGACATTCCGTCCGGATAATTCTGCGCAACAAGACACTGGGTGATGAACGCAAAAATGACGAGATACATTCTGAAAAAAATATTACTCATTGTTATTTTTTTAGTAGTTTGTTTATTTTAAATTTTACTTTTTTGGCGGTACAGGATCA
Source organism: Chryseobacterium sp. MMO-72 (assembly GCF_037146035.1). Lineage (NCBI taxonomy): Bacteria > Pseudomonadati > Bacteroidota > Flavobacteriia > Flavobacteriales > Weeksellaceae > Chryseobacterium > Chryseobacterium sp. MMO-72. The sequence continues at coordinate 339,755 of NZ_JBBCWG010000004.1, read as the reverse complement.
TATCCGCTTCCTCCCCACGGATGACATCTTGAAATTCTCTTCGCACCCAGCCAGAATCCTTTAAAAATACCGTGAACCTGAAGCGCTTTCACCATATAATGTGAACAGGTAGGCTCATAACGGCAGTTTTTGGGAAGCAGGGGCGAAATAAACCACTGGTAAAATCTGATGAGAATTACCAAAGGAAAAGTGATGATTTTATTGAATGTAAGTTTCAAAACAATGCAAAAATAGGGTAAAAAATTGAAAATTAGTTTAAATTTGTTAGAAGTTTCGGGACGGTAAAAGTCTGTTCGGAGGATTGTTTTTTAATCTCTGCCGAATTTCTGTTCTTTATTCATTCTATTAAAAATGATGATTGTTCCGATGATTTACATTAATATTTTACTTTTTAAATCTGAAATTTTGAACCAAAATATTCCATTAGCTGAAAAATTAAGACCCAAAACACTGGATGATGTTCTCGGGCAGGAACATTTAACCGGAGAAAAGGGGACGATCCGGAAAATGCTGGAAAACAATTCCCTGAATTCTCTGATTTTCTGGGGACCTCCCGGAACCGGAAAAACCACTCTGGCGGAAATTATTTCCGAAAAGTCGGGAAGGAAATTTTATAAGCTTTCTGCCGTTTCTTCGGGAGTGAAAGATGTAAGAGATGTAATTGAAGATGCCAAAAAACAGAATCTCTTTTCCGGAAAATCGCCGATTTTGTTTATTGATGAAATTCACCGTTTTAACAAATCTCAGCAGGATTCTCTTCTGCATGCCGTAGAAAAAGGCTGGATTGTTCTGATTGGTGCGACAACCGAAAACCCGAGCTTTGAAGTGGTTTCGGCTTTGCTTTCAAGAAGTCAGGTCTATGTTTTAAAGGCATTGAGCTATGAAAAGCTGGAAGAACTGATTGATACGGCTTCGGAACGGTACAATCAGGATGAAAAAACATCTTTCAAAATCATTGAGAAAGAAGCTTTTATTCAATATTCCGGTGGTGATGCAAGAAAGCTGATTAATTCTGTGGAGTTGGTTTTAAATCAATATAAAAATTCCAAAAAATCAGAAATTAAAAATGAAGATGTCCTTGAAGTTTTGCAGGAAACGATGGCACTTTATGATAAGAACGGAGAACAGCATTATGATATAATTTCGGCTTTCATTAAATCCATGCGCGGAAGCGATCCGAACGGTGCGGTGTATTGGCTGGCAAGAATGATTGCAGGAGGAGAAGATATTAAATTTATTGCAAGAAGAATGCTGATTTTAGCTTCCGAAGATATCGGTCTTGCCAATCCGAATGCATTGGTGATTGCCAACAACTGTTTTCAGGCGGTGAACGTGATCGGAAATCCTGAAGCAAGAATTATCCTGAGTGAAACGGCGGTTTATCTTGCGGTTTCGCCAAAAAGCAATTCAACGTACATGGCGATTAATGAAGCTTTGGCATTGGTTAAAAAAACGGGAAATCTTCCTGTTCCTTTGCACTTAAGAAATGCACCTACAAAACTCATGAAAGATCTGGACTATGGGAAAGAATACAAATACGCGCATTCGTATGAAGGCAACTTTGTAGATCAGAGTTTTCTGCCGGAAGAAATTAAAGAGGTAAAATTGTACGAACCGGGAAACAATGCCACTGAAAAGAAGATTTACGAAGAATTAAAGAAAAAATGGAATAATAAATACTGAAAAAGGATGCTCAAATTGGGCATCCTTCTGTTTAAATATGATCTGAGAAATTACTTTTTAGAAGTCGTTACAGATACCATTTTCTTACCGTTGCTGGTAACAACCTGCGCGTTATTGATGATGTCTCCGTATACCATAGTTTTTGTATTGGTAAACTCGTATCCGTCAATAAGTACCGGTGTATCTGCAGGAAGTCCGTACTGTGCGTTCAGTTCGTTTACAGGCATTCTGTCGATTACGCCCTGATTGCTTTTCAGTTTATATTCTACCAATCCGTTATCAGCAATATAATCGAATTTTTTTAAATTCTGAGGAAGTTCTGCTGCAGATTTGTATGCTTTTGAGCTTTGTACAGAACCTTTGTAATGAGTATTAAACATATCTACCGTTCCTACAATATCATTTGCCACTGCAAATTTTGTAGTTGTATTCTTCTGAGCAAACAGCGTAGCAGAAGATAATAATAAAAAAGAGTAGAGAATTTTTTTCATAATGTTTCCGGAATAAATGACTATTAAAAACGTGATAAATATAGGTATTTTTTATATAATGTAAATAAAAATTCATAATATTTTAACAATCGTTTATCAATAAAAGCTTTTACGATATTATAAATTCTCAGTTTCCGGCTTTTCTTCTTTGTTTTCCACTAAATTTTTAATGATTTTTTTGAGTCTCTGAAACAGGAATGAACTTAGTAATAAAATGATTCCCAGTATAATAAATGCAATGATTCTTGATATATTGTCCATTTCCCATACATCGTACAGATAAAGCTTCAGTATGGTGACTGCTATTAATGCAAAGCCAATCTTGCTGTATTCCGGAATATTATTTTTTAGCCCTTTATAAATTAATACGGATGAAAGCACAGCCCAGATCATTGAAAGATATAAAAGCCCAAAATGTTTGCTTAAAACTTTCATGCCGGAAATGTTTTCAGCATTCAGTAATATATAAATGTTGTACAGTTCAAAGCTGAGTGCAGTTATAAAGGTAACAGAAATCAGCCAGTACGATAGTTTTATTTTGAAGAAATGAGATTTGGGCAGGATCTGGAGAATGGTATATATAAAAGGAATCCAATATAAAAGATAAAGCCCGTAAAAACCAGGTGATATTTTACCCAACAAATAATTAGAAACAATTCCTGTTCCGGAAACAGCAGTATCAATAATAATCAATACACAAAACAGATAAATAAATTGGGTTGCTGAAGCTTGAGGAATGTCCAGTTTTTTCCTGAACAAAAGAATTGCGAAAATATAATAAAGTGTAAAAATGATTCCGACACTGAAAATTACAATCCACGGTTGTGAGGAAATATGATACATGATTTCCAACAGAATAGCGAAATAGATAACACCGTAGCTTAATATCGAAAATAAATATTCAAGAAAAGTATTGAATTTTTCATCGTGATCGGGATGTTTTCTCAGTAAAAATAAACTGAAAAATGTTGTTATCAAAGTTACCAAGCTTGTTAAAAACACAGGATTGAAAATAATATTCAGATTTTTGGCATCAATATATTCTGTCCAGGTAATTACTTGTGCAGCAATTACCAAAGGAAAAAGAACATAGAAACATTTTCTGAAAATCGGCAGGCCGGTTTTCTTCCAGATATATAAAAGGAGCGTTGCTTCAATTGCCCAGACACTCGTAATGAGATGGGTTTTGAACTGCAATGCAACGGCTAATGTTAAAAGACTCACTGTAATAGCTGCAAAAACAGAGTAGTTAATTCCAAAATTCTTTTGAGAATATTCTCTGAAAAGCAAAAATGAATTCACCAAAGCAAAAATCAGCGGAAAAATAATGACAGGTTCATAGCCAAGCTGATTAAAAATATAAACCAGTCCGATGATGTTGGTAAAATTAATTAAAACAAGCATCAGAATATCCGGTGAAGACATTGCTTCTTTCCGGAAATAATTTTTTAAGGCAAAAGAATAGAATATGATGTATCCTGAACTATAGAAATAAATGCTTGTAAGCTGCGTAGTTTCAAAAGTCCAGTACAAAAGATAAACATATGTGAATATGAACGCAATCCATCCGATACTTTTCCAGTTTTTAAGAAAGGCGATGGCGAGCATTCCCAGATTCAGAACCGTAATGTAAGTAAACAAAAACGGATAGTTGCTGTGTCCGGAACTAACCATCAATGGTGCTAAAAAACCTCCGAATAAAGAGAAAATAATCAGAATTTCACTTTTATAATAATAGGAGAGTGCGATGCATAGTAAAGTAATCAGGCAGATAACAGAAAAAGCAATGTTTTGCGAAAACAAATGATATTCCCGAAAAGCAATAGTAACCGTAAAATACAAAACGGCAATCCCGCCTCCTGTAATAATGGAAGAAAAGACTGAATAGTTTTTCCTTAAAAAATGACCAAGTAAAATAATGACTGCTCCCAGAAAGAATCCGATTCCTACTCTTGGGGTTTCTCCGATCCAGTTTTTATCAATGGCATACTTTACAAAATAACCGATTCCCAAAACCAAAGTGAAAATCCCGATAATGGTTAAAGCATTCTGTTTCAGAAATTCGAAGATAATATTCATCCAGTCTTTTCCTTCTTTTTCAGGAATAATTTCTTGCTGAATATTTTTCTCTTCCTGTGGAAGAACTTCATGTTCTGCCGGGTGCGGAATTTTCTGCCATTCTTTTTCTTCTTTACTTTCCGGTATTTCAGAATTCAGTTTTGAACTCAGTTCCGAAACCTTTTGTTCTAATCTGCTGATCTTACTGCTCAGATTATTATAAATGATGAATATAAACAGAATGAGGAAAATAACAATTGCATAAATCATCTTTGTTCTTTTGGGAGTATCAAATATAATAATAAACTTAATAGCAAATAATTAATCCGCCAATAAGCAAATTATGGCGGATTAATCTAAAAGTAATATTTGAACTATAAAAATTAATTAGATACTTTGTAAATATAGAAAGAGCCTGTGCTTGAACCGAGTAATCCCAAATCCAGTACAGAGTTGTTGGTAAGACCGAAAGATATTTTATCTCCTGCCTGAAGAGAATATAATGAATTAATACTTCCTTCAGAGATTGTTAAACTAACCAAACCAAGATTGACTCCGCTGAAATCACTCGTGTCGATGATGGTAGAAGTTCCTGCTCGGTTTCTTAAAATGGCAATGCTTGGCGTTGTCGTAAGAACTCCGGATTGAATACCTGTACCATACCTGAAACTAAATCCGATTGCATAAACACCTGTAGAAGGTACTGTATACGTATTGTCAGAATCAGAGAACAAAGACGCAGTACCTGTAGTTCTTTCAGCGGTTAAAAAGTTAACCGGTTTGAAGCCATTTGGTAAAATTCCGATACTAATCAAAGTAATACCTGATGATTTTTTCGCAGAATAAACAGAAGTGTTTGTTCCCGAAGTCAATACATAATCTGCAATAACCTGTGGTGCGATCTGTACAACCTGTGAGTCTCCACCGGTGTTTTGGTTAACAGCAAGCATCTGGTATCCCGAAATAGTTGAAGCTGCAGGAGTTTGCCTGATTTTCATTGTTCCATTAATGTCGAGATTTGCTTGTGGGTTTGGAGTGTTAATGCCAACCCATCCACTTTGAGCAAAAGTTGAGGCTGACATCATAGCCAAAAGTAAGCTACAAATTTTAGTTTTCATGCTACAAAATTTAAATTAGTTAATGGTTTTATTCTCAGTCAGTTGTTCTAGCTATATCAAATATCATGCAATGAAGGTTTTATTTATGATAATTTTTCAATAATTATTGAAAAATTATCATAAAAATTTAATCATATATAAATTATGTTAATTAAGTGGTGATTGTTTTGCCTTCTAAATACTTGAAAATTTCTATTAATCAATAGCTTGCAGATAACAACTAAGTAAAAATAGTTTTTTTTATTTTTAAAACCAAGAAAATAACTAAATAAATCTCTTTGAGATGAAATATGTTGATTGGTATATGTGTTTGTAAATAATTATTAATTAGCTTTTTAGAAAAAATTCTTTATAGCTTCCGAGAAAATCTACTTCTACATTCAGAGCTTTTAATTCTTCAAGTGCATTTTGATAAAGTGCCGATTCCCAGCTTCCGGCTACATTGATGAAGAAAAAATAATTTCCGAGTCCTGTTTTCAGGGTTCTGGATTCTATTTTGCTGAGGTTCATCTTTCGCCATGCAAAAACCGACAGGACCTGATGAAGTCCTCCCGCATGATCTTCAGGCAGGGTGATCAGCAGACCGGATTTTTCTCCCAAAACTTCCAGATTCTCATTACTGTAAGCAGTGTGTTTTTTCGAAATGATAATGAATCTTGTATGATTCTGCTCAAAATCCTGAATATTTCGATGGATAATCTTCAACCCGTACAAATTTGCCGCAAACTGATTAGCCACAGCCGCCAGATTCCTGTTCATGTTTTCAGAAACGTGTTTTGCTGCTGCTGCGGTAGAAGAAAAATCCTGTTTAGGAACATTTTTGAACTTCGAATCCAGAAAATGAAAGCTTTGTGCTAAAGCCTGCGGATGAGAATATATTTTTTCAATATTTCCTTCATCACAGTTTGGGTGTATCATAAGATGATGTGTGATGGGCATTACTGCTTCGGCTTCTACTGCTATAAAAGGCGTTTTATAAAGATAATCCAGCGTCATGGAAACCGTCCCTTCAATGGAATTTTCCAGAGGAACAACGGCTTTATCAACTTCTCCGTTTTCAACAGCAGTAAAACAGTCTAAAATATTGGCGTGTGGTAAAAGTTCTTCATTGGGAAAAAGCTGGGTAGCAGCAAGCTGGGTAAAACTTGCCTGCGGTCCCAAAAATGCGATCTTCATTATATCTCTGTTATTATTATTTAAATATAGCGAAATTTATAAAACTCCGCTAAAACCTGTATTCTAAAAATAGCTTTGTAAACTAATGTTTTGTTCTATGTTTTTATTAAAATTATTCCTTCCAGTTTTCTTCAATCAGTTTCAAAAGATAATCCGGACATTTTACAACTTTATTGGTTTTGGCATCCAGAAAGAAAAGGGTAGTGGAAGCTTCTGTAATCTTTATATTTTCTTCGTTGAAAATTTCATATTCAAATTCAATTCTCACTCCCGGAATTTTTTTTACATAGGTATGAATTTCTAATTTTTCGTCATAAAAAGCAGGCCGTAAATACTTAATTTTATACTCGGAAACAGGCAGCCAAATTCCTTGATTTTCAATCTCATTATACGACATTCCTATGCTCCGGAAAAGCTCCACTCTGCCAATTTCCAGATACTCTGCATAGTTGCCGTAATAAACGTATTTCATGGGGTCTGTTTCTCCGTAACGCACTCTTAATGAGTGTTTTGTGTGTATCATTTTAAGCTTCTTTATATACATACAAATATATTTTTAAATAATCAATATCCACAATATTTTTTTTTAAAATAAAAAAATTAGACCTTTGTCGTCCTTCCAAAAATTACTAACAACTAAGAATTAATCGGGGCATCAATTATGGATGAAAATTTAATGATGATATGGCAGAAGTGCCTTCAGTTCATGCGCGATAATCTCAACGCAGCTGAAGATAATTCTGATCTTAAAAAACTTGAAAAATCTTTCGATTTGCTATTCGATAAGGTTCAGCCAATTTCATTGGTTGAGAATAATCTTACGCTTATGGTTCCGAGTGATTTTTACAAGGAATATATTGAGGACAATTACCTGTCCCTGCTTTCTGCTGCCCTGAAGAAAAATATAGGAAAAGGAGTGAAATTATGGTATTCTGTAATGGAAAACAAACCTGCCGGTTTGGAAAGACCCGTTACCATGAATATAAAAGGTAAATCTGTACCGACTCCGAAAGTGCAGGAAACTATGCCTCAGGGATTTTCTGCCAATATCGTGAATCCGTTTGTGGTTCCGGGAATCAGAAAGGTAAATATTGATTCCAACTTAAAATCTGACTTCTCTTTCGATAATTATGTAGAAGGAGAGAGCAACAAATTTGCAGCTACGGTTGCAAGATCTATCGCTAAAAGACCGGGAGCAACAGCTTTTAACCCATTATTTTTATACGGAGGTTATGGTGTGGGCAAAACACACTTAGGACAGGCTGTAGGACTGGAAGTAAAAAATCAGTTTCCGGATAAAGTCGTTTTATATCTGTCTTCCGAAAAATTCATTCAGCAGTTTATTTCGGCGGCAAAAGCACATAAGCAGACCGAGTTTGCGAATTTCTACCAGATGGTTGATGTTTTAATCATTGATGATATTCAGTTTCTTTCCGGAAAATCTGCAACACAGGACAGTTTCTTCCATATTTTCGATCATTTGCATCAGAACGGAAAACAGATCATCCTTACTTCAGATAAAGCTCCTGCAGATATTCTGGATATTCAGGACAGGATTGTTTCCCGATTCAAATGGGGACTTTCCGCAGAGATCAAATCTCCGGATATTTCAACAAGAAAACAGATCATCATCGATAAACTAAGCAGAGACGGCATCATTCTTCCGGATGATATGCTGGATTTCCTTGCTGCGGAAGCAAAAACAAACGTAAGAGAGCTTATCGGAATCATCAATTCGGTTATTGCATACTCTACCATTTATAAGCAGGATCTTAGCTTAACTTTACTGAAGGATACCATTAATAAAATTGCATCCAACCAGAAAAAGGTCATCAATATTCCTTATATTCAGGAAGTGGTTTGCGATTATTTCGGGATCAAAAAAGAGCAGCTTTTATCCAAAACTAGAAAAAGAGAAATTGCGCTTCCAAGACAATTGGCGATGTATTTTTCTAAAGAGTTAACCAATGCTACCTTTACCAAAATCGGGGAAGAAATGGGCGGAAAAGACCACTCTACAGTAATGTACGCTTGTGATACCATTAAAGATGTTTCCAAGATCGACAAAGAGGTTAAAAAGTATGTGAAGGAGTTGGGAGAAAGAATTAAACAGTAAAAAATAATTTAATTTAAATAAAGAAAATGGAGAATAATTTTATTCTTCATTTTTTATTTAGTTTTGTTACCTGAAACATTAAAACCTGAGACTGAGATGAAAATATTAATGGTTTGTCTGGGAAATATTTGCAGAAGTCCTTTAGCAGAAGGGATCATGAAAGCAAAAGCTCCTGAAAATTTTGTAATAGATTCTGCCGGAACTATTTCTATGCACGAAGGAAATCATCCCGACAAAAGAGCCATTAAAACCGCTTCAAACCACGGAATTGATATTTCAAAACAGAAATCAAGACCGATAACACTGTCGGATTTTGAAAAATTTGATAAAATCTACTGCATGGATGTGGATGTTTTGGCTGATGTTATTTCCAAAGCTAAAAATGAAGAACAGCGACGGAAAGTATCTTTATTTCTTGAGGTTTTAGGCGATCATGAAAATGCTGAAGTTCCCGATCCGTATTGGGTAGATCTGAATGAATTTGAAGAGGTCTATCAGCTTTTAGATCGTGGTTGTGATGCTATACTAAATAAAATTTAAAACAAATATGAAAAAATTTTTAATTCTTTTTCTTTTTTATAGCAGTTTTGCTTTCGCTCAGACAAAAGATGAAATCGCCATCCGTACCATGATGGATGATTTTATGAACTGCATTAAAACCAGAGATGAAGCAAAATTTGTCTCGCTTTTTCAGGATCCGGTTCTCTGGACTGGAGTGTATACAGATCGTACTTACAAAAAAGTTGTGACAGAATATCCCGAAGAAAAAATTTATTTTACAGATAATTATAAAGCCTTCATTAAAAGTTTTAAGGACAATAAATCGGAAGAAAAATTCGACAACGTAAAAATTATTCAGGACGGATCGATTGCTTCCGCTAATTTCGATTACAGTTTCTGGCATGACGGTAAAATGCTGAACTGGGGTAAAGAAATCTGGACTTTAATGAAAACCGACGGAAAATGGAAAATTACTTCCGTTTCTTTTTCCATGGATCTTACAAAATATTACCCACAACCTTCTTTAAAAGAAAGAATAAAAAAATAAAATCATGCTTTTTTTACTTCCTGCTTATCTTTCGGAAAATACCTCTATCACGCATTTTTCACCAGTAATTAAAGAGTATATCATGCAGACCGATTACTTCTTCGTGGAAAATGAAAAAACCGCCAGAAAAGTGGTTAAATTTTTCGCTCCCGAAAAAAAACAGTCGGAGCTGAAACTTTTTTTGCTGGATAAATACACAGAAAACGCAGATATTAAAGAAGCGCAGCAACTGATGTTAAAAGGTCAGGATTTTGGCTTGCTTTCTGAAGCGGGACTTCCGTGCATTGCAGATCCGGGAAATCTGATGGTGAAATGGTGTCATGAGAAAAACATCCGTGTTATCCCGATTTCAGGGCCTTCATCGATTATTTTAGCACTAATTTCCAGTGGCTTTAACGGACAGGAATTCACCTTCAACGGCTATCTTCCGATTGATAAAAGTGAAAAGAAAAAGCAGATTCTTCAACTCGAAAGTCTGGTTCAGAAGACAGGATATTCGCAGATTTTTATGGAAACCCCTTACAGAAATAACGCACTTTTTGAAGATCTTACGAAATTTTTATCACTAAACACAAAATTGTGCATCGCAGCCAATATCAACGATCCTGAACAGGAATTTATTAAAACCAAAACCATAAAAGAGTGGCAGAAGCAAAAACCGGAACTCCATAAAATTCCGGCGGTGTTTGTTTTGGGAAAATAGAGAAGGTTTTTACAATCTCCCGCAGATTTTTTGCAGATTGCTTATATAAAAAAGATGTTTTCGTCAAGCTCAGAATAAACTTTGGGTTTATCATGACATCTCTAATACTAACTTTTATTTTTTAGCGGTGTCAGACTGAGCTTGTCGAAGTCATTGTAATAATCTGATATTGAAAACATCTTTATCATTTGCTTTTCTTCCTGTTTATCCATTTTCTCCAAAGAAATACAACCACAGGAATCAGCAGAAAGAAAGTCCAAAGCGAAATAACTCCTAAAAGAAAAGCCACAAAACTGTTCCAGCCTTCCGTTACCGAATCTCCGAAACGGCTTCCGAAACCAACCTTCGAAGTGGCGGAAGTTCTTACTTTTTCTTTGTATAAACTCAGATTTAAAGTGCTGTAATTCACGCGGTCGTCTATAAAACGAAGTCTGCCTTCCGAAACATCAATTTCATCTTCCAGCTCACGGATGTTTTCCTGAATTTCCAAAATGTCTTTCGTTGTTTTGGCACTTTTCAGCATATCTCTGTATTTCTCGAGATAAATTTTTTTATTGGTAAGCTTGATGGAAACATCAGTATATTCTTCCGTTACATCATCAGAAGAGATATTTTTAGACAAAACTGAACCTACACCATCTGAAAAGGAATTCACCAAAGCATCAAAATTCTGATGAGGAACTCTGATGGTTAAATCGATATTTTCATGGGTATCATTATTCTGAAATTCTTCTTTCTGAATGTAAGCTTTATTACTCTTTACAATGACAGAAGCCTGATCCTGAGCTTTTTTAATGTCTCCGACCTGAATTCTCAGATCGCCGTTTTTGATGATTTTTTTGGAAATAGCAGTGGTCTGTTCACTTATCGTCTTTTCTGATGGAAACCTTATGGATGCATCGACTACGGGAGATTTTAATGCTACAGCAGAAGAGTCTATTGCAATCAATTTATCTTCCTCAGCAACATTAACCAAATTTGCATTTAAAGAGTGGGCTTCACTTTTTTTACAATGGATAAGGATTAAACAGAATAAAGGCAGAAGTAATTTTTTCATGAATAAAAGTTTCGGGAACATCATCAAAAATCATGCTTAAAATTATTTTTTAAAGAATGAATTTCTAATGAATATTTAAAATAATTGAAGATAATTTATGAATTTCTATTTTTAGCCTGATCACAAATGAAAGATTGAATTTATTTTATATTTTTAATGAATGAAAAAGAGTCTTTTAGCCATAATTTTTTTACCATTTCTGATGTTTTGTCAGGAAATTCCGAAACTTACTGATGAAATGGCAGTGAGGTTATCTGAAAAGCCGCTTCATTGCATCAATCAGGAGTATCCGAACAAAACGGCGCATATCATCAATAACGAAAAAGAAGTTCCTTTAAGTCCTAAAGATCTTCATCCCAGTTTTTATGGCTGTTTTGACTGGCACAGTTCTGTTCACGGACACTGGATGCTGCTTCGGCTGCTGAAGACAAAACCCGGTCTTTCCGTGGCAAAAGACATTGAAAACATTCTCGACAATTCATTTAAAAAAGAAAATCTACAGACTGAAGCCAATTATTTCACCAAATATCAGCTAACCGGAACATTCGAAAGAACGTACGGATGGGCATGGTTGCTAAAATTAGACGAAGAACTGGCAACATGGAATCATCCGAAAGCAAAAATATGGCATGAGAATCTGAAACCTCTTACTGATAAAATTCTAGCTTCTTGGAAGACTTTTTTGCCTAAACAAACCTATCCTAACAGAACGGGAGTTCATCCAAATACCGCTTTTGCAATGGTTTTTGCACTCGATTGGGCAAGAGCGACCGGAGATAAGGATTTTGAAAATCAACTCATTGAAAAAGCAAAATATTTTTATCTGAACAATACCAAAACGCCCGCTTATCTCGAGCCGGACGGATCGGATTTCTTTTCGCCAAGTCTGGAAATTGCAGATCTGATGCGACGTGTTTTACCCCAAAAAGAATTTGTCGTGTGGTTAAATAATTTCTATGAAAAGCGAAGTCTGGAAAATATTGAAAAAATTCCGGTGGTGAGTGATCTTTCAGATTATCAGACGGTTCATTTGGTTGGTTTATCTTTTTCAAAAGCTTGGTGTATGAAAGGAATCGCTAAATCGCTTCCTTTAAATCATCCTTTGAAACAGAAATTTGAGAAAACAGCCAATGTATTTTTAAACAACGGATTGCCATTGCTTTTTCAGGGAAATTACGGGGGAGATCATTGGTTGGCAAGTTTTGCCGTTTATGCTCTGGAAGATTAATCAGGCTGGAAGTTTGATGCCGGAAGAGGGAAGCTGTATAGTCTGAGAATCAACTTCCATCTTCAATCATCCGTTTCAGTTATCGATCATCAATTATCATTCACTATTCATCAATCATCAATCATCAATCATCAATCATCATTCATTAAGATTAATATCTGATTCCCAGTTTTTTAAGAATAAAACTCAAAAGCCAGATCGGTCCTACCAAGAGAAACTGTAAATCTTTCAGGAAAGAAGGTTTTTTGCCTTCAATCTTGTGTCCTACAAACTGAAAAATCCACGTTACTATAAAAACAGTGAGGTAAACCATCCATGATTTTTCTTCAAAACGGATATTGATTCCATAAGCGAAACTTTCCATTAAAATCATTACAAAAAACATGATCAGACCGATTAAAAAAGAAAGTCTGGTATAAAAAATGGTTACCAAAGCAATGGCTGCAAAGCTCACATAGCTTATTTCTCCGATATACCTGAAGCCAATTGATTTTGAAGGAATGATAGAAATAAAACCTAAAATTGTCCAGAAAATTAAAGGAACACAGATCCAGTGGATCAGCTTATTGGTCGAGTTTCTGTGGCTTTCGGCGTATTCTGCAAACAGTAAATCAATTTTTCTCATATCATTAATTTGGAAAACACTAAAATAATAAATTTTTGTGATCGCTCAAGAGATTGCTTACATTTGTACTATGTCTGTCTTAGAAAAATTCGGGGTTGAAATCTTTACGCAACATAATATTTTCGAGAGAATTTCTGTCGATAAACCATTCCGTCCTGATAATCCGGCGTTTATCTTTGTGAAAACAGGAAGCATTAAGCTGAAACAGCACTTCCGCGATCTTGAGCTTTCTGCCAATATGTTTATGGTGACAGATCCTCAGACGGTGTACGAAATGATCTCCATCAGCGATGATTTTCAATCGAGAATGGTTTCGTACAAGCGTGAATTTATTTCGGCTTTATCTTTGAAATTCAACAGATTAATTACGTACCGTTATTTCAGACAGCAGATGAACATCGGTGTTCCTTTCGAGCCGGATGAATTGGAAGTGGTCTGGAAAAGTGTAAATTTCCTGAAATACATTCTCGATTCTGAGACAGAAATGACCTACAAGAAAGAAATTGTTGAACATCTTTTTTCCGTTTTCTGTTATCAGATGGCGGGAATTATTTCCAAGGAAGACAGCAATTCCATGAGCCAGATGTCCAGACAGGAAGAAATTGTTTTTATTTTCCTGAATGATCTCGCGCAACATCACACCCACGAGCGAAGCGTGGAGTTCTATGCGCAGCGTCAGTCGATTACAACCAGACATCTTTCGGCGGTGGTGAAAGACATCACAGGAAAGTCGGCAAGCCAGATTATTTCACTGATTGTGATGAACGAAGCAAAAGTGCTACTGAACTCTTCAAATAAGCCGGTTTCGGAGATTTCCGGTATTCTCGGGTTTAGTGATCCTTATTCTTTTTCGCACTTTTTTAAAAAACATCTGGGCGAAAGTCCTTCCCAGTACAGAAATCAGTTCGAAAACTAAAATCTTACATTTGAACATCTTTTTCCAATTCTTAAACATTTGTTTGAGTTTGTTGCTGCCGTACCTTTGTATCCGTAAAACAAGGTAAAATGGTTAAGAATATAAAAACAGCGCTATCACTCGTGATAGCCTTATTTCCTGCGCTGTTTTTTTCACAGGAAATAAAACAGCTCACTGCAGACGAAGTTGCCGAACTCGCGGTGCAGAATCATCAGCAACTGAAAGTTTCGGCACAGAATATCGACATTGCCAGACAGAATACGGAAGTGGTAAAACTACAGAAACTGCCGAACATTACGGCTTCTACCAGTCAGTTCTACTTAGGCGATGCCGTTGCGATTGACAAAGATTTCTCCAATTCCACAAATGTTCCGATGCCGCACTACGGAAGTTCGTATGCGGTTCAGGCAACCCAGCTTATTTTTAAAGGTGGATTGGTGAACAAGTCTATTGAAATGGCGGGACTTCGTGAGCAGCTTTCCAAACTGGATCTGGAAAAGAACAAACAGGACGTGAAACTTCTGGTCATTTCAAATTATCTGGATATTTATAAAATTTTAAATCAGGAAGCAGTTTTTCAGAACAATAAAAAACTGGCTCAGGAAAGAATGAAAAATATTCAGAAATTTTATCAGCAGGGAATGGTGACGAGAAACGAGGTCATTCGTGGTGAACTGGCAATTAAAAATTTAGATCAGGGTATTTTAACGTTAAAAAACAATAAAAAAATTCTGAATTATAATTTAAGTATTGCTTTAGGATTACCCACTGATACGGAAATAGTTCCTGTAGAAAGTTTGCAGAACAAAGAATCGGGAATCGGGATCGAATATTATGTAAATCTTGCTCATGATAGCAATCCTTTGCTGAAATCTGCGAAAACAAATATTGATGTTGCCGATAAAAATATTGAAATTATTAAAACCGACAGAATGCCTACAATTTCAGGTTTTGGAGGGTATTCTTTACAAAGACCGATCACTACAAGAAATCCTGTTTTGGATATGTATTCCGGTGGTTGGCAAACTGGGATTTCATTAAGTTACAATATTGATAATCTTTTTAAAACCAAAGAAAAAGTGAAGCTGGGAGAACTGCAGAAAACGCAGGCGAATGATGCGATGACTTTAACGCAGCAGAATATTGATATGGCTGTAAATGCGGCATATACCAAATATCAGGAATCTATTCAGCAGGCGGAAATTTTAAATGATGCTAAAAAATTAGCAGAAGAAAACTATAAAATTACGGAAGCTAAATATCTGAATCAGTTGGCGGTACAGGCAGAAATGATCGACGCGCAGAACCAGAAATTACAGTCGGAGCTTGATTATGCGAATGGAGAAATCAATGTGCTGTATCAGTATTATAATCTTTTAAAATCTACCGGAACACTTTAATATTTAAAATTTGAAAAACAAAATGGAAAACAAGGAACAAAATACACAAAATACAACTCAGGCTTCTGCCAGTTCAGGAGCTGCAGCCAATAAGAAAGAACGAAAGAAAAACAGAATCAAAGCTGTCATTTCCAACATCGTGGTTTTTGCCGTGATTGGTTTTGGATTGTACTGGCTGATTGCCCAATATTTTCACATCGGTGATAAAACTTATACGGAAGCGGCTCAGGTAGAGGAATTTATCAATCCTATCAACACAAGAGTTTCAGCTTACATCAAAGAAATAAAATTCACTGAGCATCAAAAGGTTAAAAAAGGAGATACGCTTGTTGTACTGGATGACCGCGAAATTTTAACCCAGATCGGACAGGCGGAAGCTGCGTATCAGAATGCTTTGGCGCAAAGAGCGGCAACAAGTTCATCGGTGAATACGGTTTCCAATAACGTGAACGTAATGGAATCTAATATTGCCGGAGCAAAAGCAAGACTCTGGAATGCAGAGCAGAATTTAAACCGTTACAAAAATCTTCTGGCTTCCGAGGCGGTGACGAGACAGCAGTACGATCAGGTAAAAACGGAGTATGATGCACAGAAAGCAGCGTATCAGACTTTAATCAACCAGAAACAGTCGGCGAATCTTTCAACTGTGGAAGTGAAAAGCAAATTCGGGATCATTGATGCGGAAATTAAACGAACAAAATCTGCGCTGGACATGGCGAAAATTAATCTTTCGTACACGGTAATTACCGCGCCTTATGACGGAGTGATGGGAAGAAGAACGATTTCTGAAGGACAGTTGATTCAGCCGGGACAACAGGTTGCGACGATTGTTTTGAACGGTCAAAAGTGGGTAACTGCGAATTTTCTGGAAAGTCAGATGCCGAATGTAAAAACAGGAGAAAAAATGATGATGACAGCCGATGCATTGGGCGGAAAACAATTTGAAGGAGTGGTTACAGCAATTTCTGCGGCTACAGGTTCAAGATATTCTAATATTCCGACGGATAATTCTACCGGAAATTTCATTAAAGTTCAGCAGAGAATTCCTGTAAGAATTGAGTTTACGCCTTCCAATAAAGAAGAAGATATCGAAAAGCTGAGTGCAGGAATGAATATGAATATTGTGATTAAAAAATAAGAAGGGCAGAAAGAGGGATGAGGACAACCGAGGTTAGTGTATTTGTAAAATCTTCCGTCTTCAGACTATTAGCCTTCAAATCAAATTTTAAGATATGTACAACAAAGGATTATACCGGGATTGGGTACCGAAACCTGTTCAGCTTTTACTGATCGTTCTTTTACTGGCAATCGTAATGCCTTTGGGCGGTGTTTACACAGGAAACATCAGTTATATGGTAGGCGGAACCGGTGCGCTTTCGGAAAATTATATTTTTGCGAATTATGCTTCCACGATCGGGATGGGAGCGGCAATGCCGATTGTTCTTAGACTGAAAATGCGGTTTAAGATCAGGGATAAAATTACGGTTGTTCTGGTTCTTTTGGGAATTTTAAATTACATCAATGCAACTACACTTCAGCCTTCTGTAATCATAGGAAGTTCTCTTCTGATCGGTTTCTTTAAAATGATTGTTGCGATCGAATTATTTTTACCCGTTATGGCAATGATCGGAAACCGTGGTGTTTTTTACGGTATTTTTTATTCTTTTATTCTGATTATGAACCAGATTGCGGGATATTATGCCGTAGAAGTTTCTGTTTTGTATAACTGGCAGCAGTTTTTCGTGCTGATTTCGATTTTGTGTTTCGGACTGGCTGTTTTGCAGTGGATTTTTATGCACGATCAATATTTTGCGCTGAAAGTTCCGCTTCATTATATTGACTGGCTGAGTATTGTGCTTTTTGTGGCAACATTTTTGTTTTCGGCGTATGTTTTTGCTTTCGGAAAACAGCAGGACTGGCTGAATTCTAAAAATATCATCAATGCATCAATTGGCGCTTTTGTAAGTTTTGCGCTTTTGGTGACCAGACAGACGCATCTGAAAAGACCTTACTTATCTTTTAAGGTTTTTTCAAAAAGTAATGTTCTTCATGGTTTGTTTATGCTTCTTTGTCTGGGAATGTTTATGGCAACGGCAACGTTACAGAATATTTTTGCCGTGGGAGTTTTGGGGTACGACCAATTAACCAATGCGAAGCTGAATCTTCTGATGATTCCCGGAATTGTAGCTGCCGGAATTGTGGCGATTATCTGGTTTAAAAGAGACAAACCTGTGAAAATGTATATTTTTTCCGGATTTGCAGCGATGTTGGGATATGCAATTATTATGTATTTTTCTATGGTTTTGGAGTTTAATTATGACAACTGGTATCTTCCTTTATTCCTGAAAGGTTTTGGGATGACGGTACTTTTTATTTCCGTTTGGTATTACACGCTGGATAAGCTTGAACTTGATGATATGATGGCTGCCATCGGATTGGCTTTGGTCTGGAGAACTTTTCTTACGATCGGTTTCTTTTCGGCGGTATTTTCATGGTTTCAGTACCGTTTTCAGGTGGAAAGTTTAGGGAATCTGGCGGTTTATATGGATGGATTAACGGTGAGTTCACAAAGTGTGGCTGCCAATCTGAAAGGTATTCAGCTCAATGCCATTATTGCTGCCAATAAAAAGATTTTCGGATATATCGTTATTGCAGGTTTCGGAATTTTAGGATATATTCTTACGCATCATTTTGGAAGAGAGCGTTTTGTATCGACAAGATTTATAAAAGTGTTAAGCGGAAAATCTGTAATTGCCAGAAGAAGACTTTTGGAAAGAAAAAGATTATCCGAAGAAATAAAAGACGCAGCAGGTCCTGCGATGTAAAGAACCTTGTTTTTCATTTACTGAGTCAAAGCTCCATTTTAATTGTAAAGTGGGGCTTTGCGTTTTTAGAATGAAACTTGTTTAAACTAATTCCAGAATAATCAAAGTGCTCAAAAGAATAAAAATCAAAGATTTTTAAAAACTATTGTGACCTTTTTCATCAACTTGAAATAAAAAATTAGTAGATCTTTTGCACCTTTTTCGGTTAAATAAAAGTTTAAACAGACTTGTAGTTAAGCACGTTTTTCACAACAGATGTTCATTTAAAAATTTCAAAAAACTTATCTTTGCATCAATATATTAAGCTATGAAAGATTTAATGGGGAAAGCCATTTGGGATTTTTATCACAACGAAAATCCTGAAGATCTGCAGACCGAAACTTCCATTTCCGAACTGGATGAACTTCCTGTAAAATATCTGTTCCGCGATTTTGACGGAATGAATGCAATCGAGCAAAAAGCCCTGCAGCTTGCGAAAGGAAAAACGTTAGACATTGGAGCAGGAGCAGGTTCTCATGCTTTGTATCTTCAGAATGAAAAAAATATGGATGTTACCGCATTGGATATTTCTCCGAAATCTATTGAAGTCTGCCAATTGCGCGGAATAAAGAAAGCCGTTGCTGAAAATATGCTTCATTTTTCCAGAGAAACGTTTGAAACGATCATTCTATTGATGAACGGAACGGGAATTTTCCAAAGTCTTCATGTCATTGATATTTATCTTAAAAAACTTCATTCGCTTCTGAATCCGAACGGACAAATTTTAATCGACAGTACGGATATTCTGTATATGTTTGACGAAGATGAGGATGGCGGAGTTTATATTCCTGCGGAAGGATATTACGGCGAACTGGATTATATTGTTCATTATAAAGGAGAATCTGAAGATCCGATAAAATGGCTGTATCTGGATTTCAATACCTTAAAAAATGCAGCCGAGAATAATGGTTTTAAAATAGAAAAAGTGTTGCAGGAAGAGGATTCTTATTTAGCTAAACTGACTAAAAAATAATTAGTTTTTGTCATTGTGAGAGCAAAGCGACGAAGCAATCTCAAACTTAAAAAATAACATTCAGACTTAACTTTTCTTAAAGCCTTAACAGAATCTTAATGGTTAAAATTTGAAACATTAAGATTTATTTATATTGTTAAGATTAATAAAAGATTGTTTCGTCGCTTTGCTCCCCGCAATGACAAATAAAAAATCCACATGATTTTTAGTTCATGTGGATTTATTTTTTATCTCGATATCGGATTATCCGATCTCAATACCGTTTTCAACATTGCTGTCATCCGGCGTTACGAAAGATAATTTTCCGTCCGGTTTTGTAGTTAAAAGCAACATTCCCTGAGATTCAATTCCTCTGATTTTTCTTGGGGCAAGATTCAATAAAATCATAACCTGCTTTCCAACAACTTCTTCCGGCGTGAAGCTCTCTGCAATCCCTGAAACAACGGTTCTTACGTCCACTCCTGTATCAACAGTTAGTTTCAGTAATTTATCTGCTTTCTCAACTTTTTCAGCTTCTACAATAGTGGCCGTTCTTAAGTCGATTTTCATAAAATCATCAAAAGTGATTTCTTGTTTCATAGGTTTTGCGTTAGGATTTGTTTTTTTATTGTTTTGCTTGGTGTCTTCCAATTTCTGGATTTGAGCTTCAATAACATTATCTTCAATTTTTGAGAAAAGAAGAGATGCTTCGTTGATTTTATGACCTGTTTCAATTAAAACAGATTTAGTTTCAATAGTATTCCAATCAGATTTTTTAACATTAAACATATTCAATAATTTCTCAGAGCTGAAAGGCATAAACGGTTCACACAATTGCGCTAAAGCAACTGCAATCTGAGCTCCTACAAATAAAGAATGTGCCGCTTTTTCAGGGTTATCTTTTATTGTTTTCCATGGCTCTTCTGTCTGAAGATACTGGTTTCCGAAACGTGCCAAATTCATTAAAGCTGTTAAAGAATTTCTGAATTCATAGTTTTCTAAAAATCCTGAAATTTCTTTTGCTGATTTGTTAATTTCTTTTAGCTCTGGAGTGTTTACATCACCTTGAGGAACAAACCCATCATAATATTTATGAATTAACACAGCAACTCTGTTGATGAAATTTCCGAAAATTCCAACCAATTCAGAATTATTTTTCGTTTGAAAATCCTTCCACGTAAAATTGTTATCTTTTGTTTCAGGAGCCGATGAAAGCAGGGCATATCTTAATACGTCCTGTTGTCCCGGGAAATCTTCCACATATTCGTGCGCCCAAACCGCCCAGTTTCTTGAGGTGGAAATTTTATCATTCTCAAGATTAAGGAATTCAAAAGCAGGAACATTTTTAGGCATGATATAATCTCCGTGAGCCTTCATCATCGCCGGAAAAATAATGCAGTGGAATACAATATTATCCTTTCCGATGAAGTGAACCAAATCACTTTCTTCGCTTTGCCAGTAATCTTTCCAGTTTTTTCCGTTTTTCTCCGCCCATTCTTTCGTGAAAGAGATATATCCGATGGGCGCATCGAACCAAACATACAATACCTTTCCTTCTGCATTCGGGAGCGGAACCGGAACACCCCAGTTCAGATCTCTGGTCATGGCGCGAGGTTTTAGCCCATCATTTAACCATGATTTCACCTGTCCGTAAACATTCGGCTTCCAGTCGTCTTTATGACCTTCAATAATCCATTCATTCAGGAAATCCTCATATTCATTTAATGGTAAGTACCAGTTTTTTGTGTCTTTCAGAATAGGAACGTTTCCGCTTAACATGGATTTCGGATTAATCAGTTCCGAGGGTGAAAGGGTAGTACCGCATTTTTCACACTGGTCTCCGTAAGCATTCTCGTTACCGCAATTCGGGCAGGTTCCTACAATATATCGGTCTGCTAAAAATTCTCCTGCCTGTTTGTCGAAATACTGCTCAGACATCTCTTCGGTAAACTTTCCTTTTTCGTAAAGCACTTTAAAGAAGTCCTGACTTGTTTCGTAGTGTTTTGGAGAGGTTGTTCTGGAGTATTCGTCAAAAGAAATCCCCAAATCCGAAAAAGATTTTTTAATGATTTCGTGGTATTTGTCTACAATATCCTGTGGCGTTACGCCTTCTTTTTTTGCTCTTATGGTAATAGGAATTCCATGCTCATCGCTTCCGCAGATAAACGCTACATCTTTCCCTAATCTTCTCTGAAATCTCGCATATACATCAGCAGGAATATAGACACCTGCTAAATGTCCTATATGAACCGGTCCGTTTGCATAAGGCAAAGCTGCCGTAATCATCTTTCTGTTTGACATTTATAGTAAAGTTTTAAGCTACAAAGATAATGATTATCCGTGAAAATCGAATATTCTACGGATTTTGAAGACTAGTGAGTGTTTACGAGGGTTGAAATATTATATTTAGTTAAACTAATGTTTAACTTTTTGTGAATTTAGGAACTATATTATGCGTTGCATATTTTAGTATAGTATTTTGATATCTAGTAATTTAAGTTAAAAAGATCGTTTAATATACATAAATTTATGTTAATTTTAAATAAAATTATGATAATTATAATTTTTTTATAAATTGCAACACGAGCAGCAATGCTTATTTAACAAGAACGAAACTATATAAAAGAAATTATTGTGAAAAACTTTACAACGGTATTAAAAATTGCACCTGCATTTTTATTAGCAAGTACAATGATTCATGCTCAAACGAAAGACTCTGCTACGAAAGAAAAAAAGATAGAAGAAGTTGTTTTAATTGGGTATGGTAAACAGAAGAAAACTGATCTTACGGGAGCCATAACTTCTGTTACAGCGAAAGATTTTAATGGAGGAGCCACTTCTCCGGGACAGCTTATCCAAGGCAAAACGCCGGGTGTTCAAATTACAAGTAATAGTGGAGCTCCAGGTGCAGGAACGTCAATTCGTGTACGTGGTATTTCCTCATTAACAGGTAATAATACTCCTTTGATTGTTATTGATGGTGTACCACAGGATTTTGTTGGAATAAGTGGGGCTTCTGATCCTTTATCCTTAATAAATCCAAATGATATTCAGAGCTTTGATATTTTAAAAGATGCGTCTTCTACTGCAATTTATGGTAACAGAGCTTCGAATGGTGTTATTTTAATTACAACAAAGCAAGGTTCTGCAGGAAAATTAAAAATTAACTTCTCAACTCTTGCTTCTGTATCTGAAAAGATGGGGAATGTAGACGTTTTAGATGCAGATTCTTTCAGAAATTTTGTCAATACTTATGCTCCTAATAGTTATAAAGCCAGATTAGGTAATGCAAATACAAACTGGCAGGATCAGATATACAGACAAGGATGGGGGACAGATAATAATCTTTCTCTTACAGGAGGAATTAAGGGATTGCCTTATCGTTTATCTGTCGGTTACAATGAACAAAATGGTATTGTAAGAACAAATTCATTTAGAAGAACATCATTAGGAATAAATTTAAATCCTAAATTCCTTGATAATCATTTGACGGTAAATGTAAATGCAAAAGGGACATTTACAGATAATCAATTTCCTGCGGGAGGAATAATTGGAGATGCAACTTATTTTGACCCAACTCAGCCTGTTTATTCTGGCAATTCTAATTATGGAGGCTATTATGAATGGTTGTTAAATGGTGCTTTGAATGTAAACGGAACTCCAAATCCTTTAGCAAAACTTGAAGCAACAAGGGATATATCGTCTGTTGTCAGAGGTTTAGGAAATATTCAGCTTGACTATAAGTTACATTTTCTACCAGATTTGCACTTTAATGTAAATGCAGGATATGATTATAGCAAAAGTAATGGCTCAACTACAGTAAGTCCATTATATAAGGTAGGTTTTGCTAATAAAGGCTCTTACAGAGAATATAGTCAGGAGAAAAAGAACAGCTTATTGGAAACTTTTCTGAGCTATACTAAAAATATTACCGCTATAGATACTAATGTGGATATTGTTGGTGGATATTCTTATCAGGATTTTAGAAATTATGTGCCTTTTGCGCCAACGTTTACTGGTGCAAATCCTCCAACAGTAGGAAATAACTATGAAGACAGAAAAGTGCTCGTCTCTTTTTATGGTCGTGGAATTTTTACTATTGCTAATAAGTATATTATCTCGGCTTCTGTGAGAAGGGATGGTTCTTCAAGATTTTATAATGGATCAACAGACAATCTTTGGGGTGTTTTTCCGGGAGTTTCTGTAGCGTGGAAAATTAATGAAGAAGGTTTCTTAAAAAATATTTCTTCGATTTCTAATTTAAAACTAAGAGCGGGATGGGGTAAAACTGGTAATCAGGAAATCACAGGTGGTACATATCCTGCATATGCCGCATATAATCCTAGCCAAAGTGGAGCATCTTATCAATTTGGGAATCAATATTACTTCATGTACAGACCTAATATTTATAATCCAAATTTAAAATGGGAAACTACAACTACAAAAAGCTTAGGTTTAGATTTTGGCTTTGTAAAAAATAGAATATATGGTTCTTTTGATGTATATCAGAAGAAAACAGAAGATCTGATTTTGGATTCTCCTATCGCAGCAGGAGATTTAAGTAATCACAATATTCTGAATGTTGGAAATATGGAGACAAAGGGTATTGAAGGTTCAATAACTTTTGTTCCGGTAAAAACGGAGAAAACAACTTGGGAATTTTCTTTTAATGCAACCCATTATGATTCAAAAATTACAAAACTGGTAAATGGTGCTGATGATAGTTTTAATTTGGCAGTAGGTGGAATTACAGGAGGGGTTGGAAATACCATTCAAGCACACGCTGTAGGTTATCAGCCATACTCTTTTTATGTATATCAGCAGGTTTATGATAATAATGGTAAACCTTTAGATGGTGTGTATGTAGACAGAAATGGTGATGGTATTGTTAACGCAAAAGATATGTATTACTACAAATCAACACAACCTGATGCCATTTTAGGATTTAATACAAAACTAACACATAATAATTGGGATTTTGGTTTTAGTGCGAGAGCTGTTTTAGGAAATTATGTTTACAATAATGCTGCATCTAACAGTTCATTGCAGTCTGCTGCAACTAATGATTACTTACAAAATGTATATTCTACAACTCCGGATTATAAATTCTCTTTACCTAGATACCTTTCAGATATTTTTATTGAGAATGCTTCCTTCTTCAGATTGGATAATGTAAATATTGGATACAATTTTAAAGATTTTATGTACAAAGGAAGTAATTTAAGAGTATATGGGATGGCACAAAATGTTTTTGTAATCACTAAATATTCTGGTGTAGACCCTGAAATTTTTGGAGGGATAGACAATGGTTATTATCAGATGCCAAAAGTATATTCATTGGGACTTAACTTTCAATTTTAATAAGTATGAAAAAGATAAAATTTAATAAAATAAATACAGCAGTAGTTCTTTTAGGTCTACTTACTACGACTTCTTGTGTTAATGATCTTGAACAATCACCTATTACCGATGTAACTTCTGTAAGTGTATTCAAAGATTTTGCAAATTATCCTAATGCGCTTGCAAAAGTATATGGTGGATTTGCAAATGGAGGGCAGGAATCAGGTGGAGGAAATGCCGATATTAATGGTATTGATGGAAACTTTTCTCAATATACCAGACAGCTTTTTACGATGCAAAATCTACCAACAGATGAAGCTGTTATTGCTTGGAACGATGGTACGTTACAAACAATTCATAAGATGACTTGGGATTCACAAAATGAATTTATAAGCGCTTTATATTATAGAATTTATACAGAAATAGCATTTTGCAATGAATTTTTGAGAAATGTTACTGATGAAAAATTAGCTTCAAATAATATTACGGGAGCTAATCTTACGGAAGCAAAATATATGAGAGCTGAAGTACGTTATCTTAGAGCATTATCATATTATCATGCACTTGATTTATTTGGTAATGTTCCATTTGTAAAAGAAGATTACCTACCTGGATCAGTAAGTCCACCACCAAGAATTACAAGAGCAGAACTTTTCAATTTTGTAGAATCTGAATTAAAAGATGTAGAAGGCCAGCTTAAAGATCCAAAAACAAATGCATATGCCAGAGCTGATAAAGCGGCTGCTTGGTCTTTGTTAGCAAGATTATATTTAAATTCTGGAGTTTATAACGGATCAAATCATTATACAGATTGCATTACTTACTGTAATAAAGTTATTCAGGCTGGATATTCTTTAAAAACCAAATACGGAGATTTATTTTTAGCGGATAATGACAAAAATAATCCTGAAGTAATTTTACCTATTGCATTCGACGGACAGAGAATTCAAACGTATGGAGGAACTACTTATATGGTACATGCTGCAGTAGGAGGTAGTATGCCTGCCTCACAGTTTGGAATCAATGGCGGTTGGGGAGGTCTTAGAACTACAAAGGCTTTCGTAAATTTATTTGCTGGTAACAGTTCCGATCAAAGAGGTAATTTTTATACAAACGGTCAAAACCTGGAAATTAATGATCTGGGAACCTTTACAGACGGATATGGTTTTATTAAATATAAAAATGTGACTAGTAGTGGTGTTGCAGGATCTGATAATGCAGGTAACTTTGTAGATTCAGATATTGCAGTTTTTAGATTAGCAGATATTTATCTAATGTATGCGGAAGCAACATTAAGAGGTGGTTCTGGCGGAAATCTTACTACGGCAATTGGATATGTTAATGCACTTAGAACCAGAGCAGGAGCAAGCACTGTAGGATCTATCAATACAGATTATATACTTGATGAAAGAGGTAGAGAGCTTTCTTGGGAATTTACCAGAAGAACAGACTTAATCAGATACGGTAAATTTACGACAGCTTCATATTTATGGCCTTGGAAAGGTGGGGTAAAAGATGGTAAAGCGGTAGAAGATTTTAGAAATCTTTATCCTATTCCGGCTAAAGATATTATCGCAAATCCTAATTTAATCCAAAACCCTGGATACTAACAAAAACACTTTTTTAAAATGAAACATTTATTTAAAATATTCACACTGTTTGCTGTAGCATTTATTATTTCTTCTTGCGAGAAAGATGAGGATTTAGCTGTTGTAAACGATGGGACGAATCCAACAGTTTCTGCAAATAAAACTTCAGTTGTTTTAATCAACAATCAGTCTGCTAATGAGGCAGTGGTATTTAATTGGGTGAACTCGGATTTTGGAGTTCCTATTCAAATTACTAATCAATTACAATTTGCGCTTAAAGGAACTAATTTTGCTGCTCCAAAAACTGTTGAACTTGTGGCAGGATCTAAATCTTATAGTATAATTGGAAACGATCTTAACAATATAATTTTAGGATTAGGGGTAACATCTGTTACAGCTACAGATATTGAGGTAAGATTGAAATCAACAGCTGTTGGGAAAACTCACTATTCAAATATATTACCATTAAAAGTTACACCATTTATTAATGGTCCTATTTACACTTATACAGATTTATACTTAATAGGGGATGCTACAGCGGGAGCATGGGATAACGTGGCGACAAATGCGAAAATTTATCCGTTACTAAAATCTTCGGATCCAAATATCTATACTTACACAGGATATTTTGCGCAGGGAGGATTTAAAATTATTAAAACTCCGGGTTCTTGGGATCCACAGTATGGTATGGGTTCATCTGCAGGAGTATTAAGTACAAGTGGTGGTTCCGGAAATATAACTATTAATGGTTCAGGATATTATAAAGTTACTATTAATATTTCTTCCTTAACATATACTGTTACCCCTGTAACACCTTCAGCAACTACATACACTTCTATTTCTTTAATCGGTCCTGCAGCCGGAGGATGGTCTACAGATTTAGATTTGGTGAAATCTACTTTTGATTCTCATGTATGGGTAAAGAAAAATGTAATGTTAAGTTCAGGAGAATTTAAATTCAGAGCTAATCATGATTGGGGAACAAACTGGGGATTATCTCAGCAGTACTTTGGAACAGCATTATTGGGTGGGGGAAATATTCCTTTAGCAACAACTTTTAATTATAATGTCTATTTTAATGATATGACAGGTGATTTCTCTGTAATTCCAGCGAATTAATCAAATCATGTTTCCAATAATAATTTTAAATTGAATTTTACATAGCAAAGTGTTGCTTTTCGGCAACACTTTCTTTATTTTTAAAGTCTATAAATAGTCATTATGAAGAAAATTACAGCAGGAGCAATGATGCTCTCAATGATGTTTGCGGGTGTTAATGCACAATCTTTAAAATCGCCGGATGGGAAGTTCGAAATGGACTTTCAGCTGAAACAGGGCGTACCTTATTACAATCTTAAATATAACGGGAAAACGATCGTCGAAGATTCCAAATTGGGACTCAGATTATTTAAAGATACTTCAATAAAATTTGCCTCAGAAATTGCAAAACCGGAAGATGTAAAATTTGATCTGAACAACGGTTTTACTAAAATAGATGAAAAACGTGATGCTAAAAACGAAACTTGGCAGCCGGTTTTAGGGGAAAAGAAAAATTATATCAATCATTACAATGAATTGGCGGTAACGCTTAACCAGACCTCAACAGACAGAAATATTGTGGTGAAATTCAGACTGTTTAATGATG
This sequence comes from Chryseobacterium sp. MMO-72, assembly GCF_037146035.1. Taxonomy (NCBI): domain Bacteria; kingdom Pseudomonadati; phylum Bacteroidota; class Flavobacteriia; order Flavobacteriales; family Weeksellaceae; genus Chryseobacterium; species Chryseobacterium sp. MMO-72. The sequence goes on along the minus strand of NZ_JBBCWG010000004.1, from coordinate 311,746 downwards.
GGTTAGGTTTCAGATATGAATTTCCGCAGCAGAAAAACCTTAATTACTTCGTCATCAGGGAGGAAGATTCTGAAATTGATTTTCCAACTGACATGAAAGCTTGGTGGATCGTTGCAGATTACGACTCTCAGGAATACCAGTATCAGGAAACAAAACTTTCTGAAATCCCTGCTAGATGGCCAAAAGCTGCAGATGCAAACGCTTCTCAGACTTTAATTAAAAACGCGGTTCAGTCTCCGGTGATGTTGAAGCAGGAAGGAAAAGAGCCTTTATATATCAATGTTGCAGAAGCTGCTGTTTTAGACTATCCTGCCTCTCATCTTGAAGTAGATGCTCAGAATTTCAAATTCAAAACACATCTTACAGCAGACAGACAGGGTGCAAAAGGATATATTCAGACTCCTTCCGTTACCCCTTGGAGAACAATTATTGTGGCTCCGAAAGCAGAAGAGGTGATGGATTCTAAAATGCTTTTCAATCTTAATGAACCTACAAAATATAGCGATACTTCTTACATTCATCCAACAAAATACATGGGAGTATGGTGGGAGATGATCATCGGTAAATCTCAATGGGCTTACGGACAGCCGGAATCTAATGTGCGTCTTGGAGTAACAGATTTCTCTAAACTTACGCCTAACGGAAAACACGGAGCCAACAATACAAAAGTGAAAGAATATATCGATTTCGCGGCAGAAAACGGTTTTCAGGGACTTTTAATTGAAGGCTGGAACGTTGGTTGGGAAGACTGGTTTGGCCACTCAAAAGAATTTGTTTTCGATTTCATCACTCCTTATCCTGATTTCGACATCAAAATGTTAAACGATTATGCGCATTCCAAAGGAATCAAATTAATCATGCACCATGAAACTTCAGGTTCAGCAACGAACTATGAAAGATGGGCGGATAAAGCATATCAGTTAATGAATAAATACGGTTATGATGCCGTGAAAACAGGGTACGTAGGAGATATGATTCCAAGAGGGGAGCATCATTATTCTCAATGGACAATCAACCATTTCTACAGAATTGCTGAAAAAGCCAACGAATATAAAATTATGGTGAATTCTCATGAATCTGTACGTCCTACAGGAGAAAGCAGAACGTATCCGAACTATATCTCAGCGGAAGCGGCGCGTGGAACGGAATATGAAGCTTTCGGAGGAAACAATCCCGATCATCAGACCATTCTTCCGTTTACAAGATGGATGGGAGGTTCTATGGATTACACGCCGGGAATTTTCCAGACAAAACTGGATTATTATTTCCCCGGAGATAAGCGTTTTGTAAAAACGACTTTGGTAAAGCAGTTAGCGCTTTATGTGGTAATGTATATGCCTCTTCAGATGGCGGCAGACTTACCGGAAAACTACAAAAAGCACATGGATGCCTTCCAGTTTATAAAAGATGTAGCAGCAGACTGGGACGATACGAAAATCTTATCGGCAGAGCCGGGAGATTACATCATCACGGCAAGAAAAGCAAAAGGAACTGAAAACTGGTTTGTGGGAGGAATTACCGATGAAAACAAACGTGATTACACTGTAGATTTTTCTTTCTTAGATAAAGGCAAAAAATATGAAGCTGTGATTTATGAAGATGGAAAAGATGCGGATTATATTAACAATCCTCAAAACTATAACATCTACAAAAAAGAAATCACAAGCAAATCTAAGATCAATTTTAAAATGGCACGAAGCGGAGGTTTTGCTATCTCTATCAAGCCTGTAAAATAATTGTGAATTAACCAAAAACCTTACAGATTTTCTGTAGGGTTTTTTAATACATATTCCTATGATAAAAAGAATTTTTACCCCCATTCAGATGCCATTTTGGTGGCAGGATCTGCTTTTTGCCATTCCGCGAATAGTTTGCGGATATTTACTAACGAGCGACTTCGGTGCTGCAAAATTCGGCTTGCCTTGGTCTCCCGCAGACAATAATTTGAAATTTTTTGAAGTGGCTTTCTGGTTTCCGAATGATGTCGCAGAATATGGTGGTATTTTTGCCATGTTTCCTGCATTTTTTGCTTGGATGGGAGCTTTTAGTGAAGCGGTAGGAGGAATTTTTTTATTGTTAGGATTGTTTACAAGACCTTTTGCAGTACTTGTCTTCATTACCATGTTTGTTGCTGTATTTTTTCAGCAGATGAATCAAGGAGTGTGGAATATGCTGCCTGCAATGGGAATTATGTGGGTGAGCTTATTTTATATCATTTTAGGCTCCGGAAGATTTGGTTTAGATTACATAATTGCTAAAAAATTGACCCGATGAAAAAGATAGTATTTCTTATAATCTCTTGTTTCTTGATGCTCAGCTGTGTTCAGAAAGCGTATAAGCAGACTGTAATTTATACAGTCGAAATTCCCGATTCTGAAGGAGTTACGTCTGTAGGAATCAGAGGAAAAGACAAGCCGTTGAATTGGGATCAGGATACTGAGCTTAAAAAAATCAATGATAAAGGGGTTTATCAGGTAAAAGTCACTTATCTTACAGGGTATAAATTTACAGAAGTAAAATTTACCCGCAACGGAGAATATGAACTTCAGAATATGCCCAACCGTAGAATTGAGTTTAATAATTCGGGAATTACACAGTACAAAGCAGTTTTTAATAAGCCAAAATAGATACTGAAATCATTTATATTATCAAAAAATATGCGTCATAAACTTTTTTATATAACAACGCTTTGCGCATCATCTTTATTTTTTTCACAGATCCAGAAAGTGGAACCTGCATTCTGGTGGAAAGGAATGAAAAACCCGGAACTTCAGATTCTGGTGTATGGAAAAGATATTGCCAAAAATGAAATAGAACTTTCAGACGGTGTTCAGATCAAAGATATTCAGAAAGTTGAAAATCCAAACTATATTTTCGTAACCGTTAATACCAATGAAATTAACGTTCCGAAATTTAACATCAATATAAAAAGCGGAAAGAAAAAGTTAGGTTCTTACACGTATGAACTGAAGCAGAGAAATCCAAATTCTGCCAACAGAGAATCTTATTCTTCCAAAGACGTGATGTATCTCATCATGCCGGACCGTTTTGCCAATGGGGATGAAAAAAACGACTCCAGTCCGAATTTAACCGAAAAAGCAAACCGAAATCTTCCTAACGGTCGACATGGAGGAGATCTGCGTGGAATCATCAACAATTTAGATTATATTCAGAACCTTGGAGCAACAGCAGTCTGGCTTACTCCGGTTAATGAGGACAACGAAAAAGTATATTCTTATCATGGATATGCACAGACCGATTTATACAAAATCGATCAGCGTTACGGAACCAACGAAGAATATAAAGAACTTTCTCAGAAATTAAATCAAAGAAAAATGAAGCTCGTGATGGATTATGTAACCAATCATTGGGGAGTTTCGCACTGGATGATCAAAGATTTACCCACAAAAGACTGGATTCACTGGTTCAGCGATGGTGAAAATGGTTTTAAACGTTCTAACTATAAAACAACTACTCAGTTTGATACAAATGCTTCCGAGATAGATAAAAGATTAGCTTTGGATGGCTGGTTTGATACGACGATGCCCGACATTAATCAGAAAAACCCTTTGGTTCTAAAATACTTAACCCAGAATGCAATCTGGTGGATCGAATATGCCGAACTGGGCGGTTTTCGTGTAGATACCTATCCTTACAACGACAAGGAAGCAATGGCAAAATGGGCAAAAGCCATTACGGATGAATATCCGAACTTCAATATTGTAGGAGAAGCATGGTTATATTCCAGTGCGCATATTGCAGCGTGGCAAAAGGATTCTAAAATAGGAGAGGCGGCAAATTATAATTCAAACCTTCCTTCTGTAATGGATTTTACTTTGTATTCTGATCTTCCTAAAGCTTTGAAAGAAAAAGACGGATGGGATTCCGGAATGGTAAAATTATACAATGTGTTTACCAGCGATTTCCTGTACCCGAACATCAACAACCTTTTGGTGTTTTTTGAAAATCACGATACCGAAAGGTTCAACGAAGTTTTCAACGGAAATCCAGCAGATTATAAACTTGCCATGACCTTAATATCAACAGTTCGCGGAATTCCACAGCTGTATTACGGTTCTGAAATAGGAATGCGCGGCGACAAAAACAAAGGCGGCGATGCAGACATCAGGAGAGATTTTCCGGGCGGCTGGAAATCAGATAAAATCAATGCTTTCAATCCTTCGTCTCAAAATCCTGAGCAAAAAGAATTTTATCAGTTTACACAGAAACTGTTGAACTGGAGAAAGGGCAAAGAAGTCATTCATACAGGGAAAACCAAAAATTTCGTTCCGCAGAACAATGTTTTTGTGTATTTTAGATACAATGAAAAAGAAAGCGTAATGGTCATTTTAAATAATAATGATGCGGAACAGACGATCGATGTGAAGCATTTCGCAGAATCCCTGAACGGTTTTTCAAAAGGGAAAGACATTATTTCCGGCAAAGAATTTTCGGTAAAGGACAATTTTAAAATCCCTGCAAAATCATCAATGGTTATTGAATTAAATTAAAACAAGCATAATCCAAATGTTTTACAAATTTCACATTAAAATCATTAGTGTCATTCGTGAAAAAATTAGTGTCGCTTGTGTTTAAAAATAAAATTATACATGAAAAAAACAACAATATTCTTTACATTCATCCTATTTGTATTGAGTTTTACATCCATTTCTGCTCAGTCAAAATTTGATAAAGAAAAAACAGAAATCGGAACCATGCTCGACGGATTTAATGTTGCGGCAGCAAAAGCAGATTTCACCACCTATTTTAATTATTTTGCCAATGAATCTGTTTTTATCGGGACGGATGCTACAGAAGTCTGGGACAAAAAAGCCTTTATGATTTGGGCAAAAACCTATTTCGATAAAAAGAAAACCTGGAATTTTACTTCCCTGAAAAGAAATATTTACTTCAGCAAAGACGGAAAACTGGCTTGGTTTGATGAACTCTTGGATACCCAGATGAAGATCTGCCGCGGTTCAGGAGTAGTGGAAAAAATCAACGGAGCATGGAAAGTAAAGCAATACGTACTTTCCGTAACGGTTCCCAATGAAGTGGTAGATAAAGTAGTGGCAGAAAAGACTCCAATAGAAGATGTATTAATTCAAAAACTGAAAAAATAATGGCAGAAATGGTAGGAAGATTTGAAAAGGGAAAAGTTGGAAAAGTAAAAAAGCCAAATTTATCCATGGCTCAGATCATCAATATGAGCATGGGATTTTTAGGAATCCAGATGGCTTTTGGTCTGCAGAACGGAAATGCCAGTAGAATTTTGGCCAATTTAGGAGCTGATGTACACGAGCTGTCCTGGTTCTGGCTGGTTGCTCCTTTTACTGGATTGATTGTTCAGCCTATCATTGGACACTTGGGAGACAATACTTGGAGTCCGTTAGGAAGAAGAAAGCCTTATTTTTTAATTGGTGCGATCTTATGTGCAATAGGTTTGGTTCTGCTTCCCAATGCAGCAACAGTTACTCATATGTTTGCAGCAAATTCACTTTTATTAGCGGTTATTTTCCTTGCAATGATGGATGCCTCCGTAAATATTGCAATGGAACCATTCAGAGCTTTGGTTGGCGACATGCTTCCAAAACATCAGGGAACATTGGGATTTTCTATTCAGACGATTTTAATTGGAATAGGAGCAGTAATAGGTTCGTATATTCCCAGTCTGCTTACAAAATTAGGAGTATCAAATGAAGCGCCGGAAGGATTTGTGGGAGATAATGTAATTTATTCTTTCTATGTTGGAGCCGGACTGCTTATGCTCACGATACTTTACACGATTATTACTACAAGAGAATATTCTCCGGAAGAATTTGCGGAATTTGAAGGCGGAAAGGAAATCGTTGAAGAAAAATCAAAATTCAGCGATATTTTCAGGGATTTTGCTAATATTCCTACCCAGATGAAAAAATTGGGAATTGTTCAGTTTTTTTCATGGTTTGCGCTGTTTACGATGTGGGTTTTCACTACGAGTGCTTTGGCAACCCATCATTTCGGACTTTCTCCGGAAGATACACACTCTAAGGCATTTAATACGGCAGGAGACTTAACGGGTGAATTGTTCGGAATGTATAACTTTTGGGCAATTCCATTTGCTTTTTTATTAACTCCAATTGCAAAGTGGATAGGTAAAAAACAAACGCACGCATTAGCTTTAGCTTGTGGAGGATTGGGATTGATCTCAATGTATTTTATAAGAGATGTCCAGTATCTTTGGATCTCAATGATAGGATTGGGATTTGCTTGGGCAAGTATTTTAGCAATGCCGTATGCAATGCTGATTGAAGTTATTCCGCAGAAAAAAATGGGGGTATACATGGGAATTTTTAATTTCTTTATTGTTATTCCACAGATTATTAATGGACTTTTTGGAGGACCAATTGTAAGCAATGTTTTTGAAAATCATGCGATAGACTATATTGTTACGGGAGGAGCCTGTATGCTAATTGGTGCGATTGTGACAATAATTTTCATAAAATCAGATGATGAAACTCCAAAAGAAATTGAAAAAGAAATTCAGCAGGTACATTTCTAATAAAAAAGAAAAAAACTGCAGTTGATTTTCTAAAATTACCCAAGTTCGGAATAAAAGATTATAAAATATAAAAACAATCGCTTAACTCATTCACGTTAAATTAAGGATAGTCAAAATTTAAACACCTCTTATCCCGAATTCAGGTTAAAATATAACTCTAAATCTACCAGATCCGGTAGATTTTTTTTATTTAATGACTTTAAAGAATCAAGAAAACTTTAAAAAATACGATCCCGATACACAGTCTTTAGACAAATTTTAGACATCGTATTTTTATCTCACGTTAAAATTTGAAATTCAGCAGGTTAAGGAATATTTTTATTTTAATGAATATCGTAAAAAATACTGCTTTTTATGGATTTTTGATAATTTTCGGGCGGAATTTTTATGAAAAAGTAATTACGTATCAAAATTAGTTTATACATTTGTATCGTTAAATACAAGCAAATGAGTAACTCAATTATTATTCTTGTCATTTTTGTCATTATCGGATTTTCGGTGATGGGCAATGGCTTGTGATAATTTTTGAAATTGAAATAATACAGACCATTCTCATCATGAGAATGGTTTTTTGTTTAAAGACCAACACCAAAATAAAAATTAAAACAATATAGAATGTATTACAATGACGACAGTGTTCTCTTCTTTGATGGAGAATATGTGAAAGCAAAAGAAGCAAAGACCGATTTGTACGGTCAATCATTACACTATGGATATGCGGTTTTTGAAGGCATTAAATCCTACAAAACAGCCAATGGAACCAAAATTTTTAAAGCAGAAGAACATTACGACAGACTGAGAAAATCAGCAGAAGCGATGCATATGCCTTTCCATTATTCTACTGAGGAAATGATAGAGACTACTTATAAATTGTTGGAAATTAATAATCTGAGTAACGCTTACATCCGCCCTTTAGTTATCTGTTCTCCCAATATGTCCCTTTCAAAAGGACAGAAAAGCTACCTTGTTATTGAAGTATGGAACTGGGATAATGGCTATCTGGCGAACAAACTGAGAATTATGACCTCTTCTTTTCAGCGTCCTAATCCGAAAGCATTTAAAATAGAGGCTAAAGTGAGCGGACATTACGTAAATTCTATTCTGGCAAGTCAGGAAGCGAAAGATAAAGGATTTGATGAAGCACTTGTTCTGGACGAAAATGGAAATGTAGCAGAAAGTTCCGGCGCAAATGTATTCTATGAAAAAGACGGAAAACTATATACTCCTCAAAAAGGAAACATCCTGCCCGGTATTACCAGAGCTACAGTTTTTGAAATATGTAATCAGTTAGGGATTTCGTACGAAGAAAAATTATTTACACCGCAGGAAATGCAGGGCGCAGATGCCGCATTTTTCTGTGGAACAGCAGCAGAAATTGTCGCTGTGGAATCTTTGAATGATATTCCTTTCAGAATGAATTGGGAAGACAGTTTATCAGCTAAAATTCAGCAGGCTTACCGTCATTTGGTCGTAGAAGAAAATTATTCATACCTGAAATCAAATCTGCAAAATGTGTAATAGAGAATTGAACAAATACTCCAAAACCCTTACAAAAGACCCGACGCAGCCCGCAACTCAGGCAATGTTTTATGGTATTGGTTTTCAGAAAGAAGACTTCGACAAAGCACAGATCGGAATTGCAAGCATGGGTTATGATGGCAATACCTGCAATATGCATCTCAACAGCCTTGCTGAAATCGTGAAAAAAGGAGTGAAAGAACAGAATTTGGTAGGTTTAATGTTTCATACTATAGGAATAAGTGATGGGATGACCAACGGTACAGACGGAATGCGCTATTCCCTTGTAAGCCGTGACATTATTGCAGACTCCATAGAAACTGTATGCGCAGGACAATATTATGACGGACTTATCACCGTTCCCGGATGCGACAAAAATATGCCCGGTTCCCTCATCGCAATGGCAAGACTGAACCGGCCTTCCATAATGGTATATGGCGGAAGTATTGCTCCCGGACATTACAAAGGTCAGGATCTGAACATTGTTTCTGCTTTTGAAGCTCTGGGAAATAAAATTGCCGGAAAAATTTCAGAAGAAGACTTTCAGGGAGTCATTCAAAACTCCTGTCCAAGTGCAGGAGCCTGTGGCGGAATGTACACCGCAAATACCATGGCTTCTGCTATTGAAGCTCTGGGAATGAGTCTTCCGTATTCTTCTTCGTATCCGGCGCTCAGTCGCGAGAAGAAAGAAGAATGCCAATTTGCGGGACATTACATCAGAATTCTTCTCGAAAAAGACATCAAACCTTCCGATATCATGACACCAAAAGCCTTTGAAAATGCTTTGAGACTGATTATGATTTTAGGCGGAAGCACCAATGCGGTACTGCATTTTATTGCCATTGCAAAATCAATAGGATACGATCTGACTTTGGATGATTTTCAGCGGATCAGCGATGAAACACCGTTTCTGGCAGACCTCAAACCCAGCGGAAAATATCTGATGGAGGACCTTCATAAAGTAGGGGGAGTTCCAGCGGTAATGAAATACCTTTTGGATCTGGGACTTCTTCACGGCGACTGCCTTACAGTAACAGGCAAAACCATTGCAGAAAATCTCGAACATGTAACTTCCATTATTGAGCGAGAGCAGGATATTATTCACGATATCAGAAATCCTATCAAAGAAACAGGACATATCAGAATATTATATGGAAATCTTGCCGAAAAAGGTTCCGTAGCCAAAATCACAGGTAAAGAAGGAAACTATTTCAGAGGAACAGCTATTGTATTTGATGGCGAAAAAGAATTCATCAAAGGAATTGAAGACAAAAAAATAAAAGAAGGAAACGTTGTCGTCATCAAAAACGAAGGTCCGAAAGGCGCTCCCGGAATGCCCGAAATGCTGAAGCCAACTTCCGCTTTAATGGGGTCCGGCTTGGGAAAAAATGTAGCACTGATAACAGACGGAAGATTCTCCGGAGGAACACACGGCTTTGTTGTAGGACACATCACACCGGAAGCATTTGAAGGAGGACTGATCGGTCTTATACAGGACGGAGATCTCATCGAGCTCGATGCAGAAAAAAATACCATCAATGCATTGCTGTCGGATGAAGAAATTGCAAAAAGAAAAGCCGGTTTTCATCAGCCTGAATACAAAGTGAAAAGCGGAGTTCTTTATAAATATGCCAAATCTGTGGCAGATGCATCGCAGGGCTGCGTAACCGACCTGTAATCACAATTAAAATTGAAACATTATGAATACACTTGAAATAAATGAACAGAAAGATACCCGAAGTGCGGAAGCCATCGAGATATCCGGTTCCAAAGCTGTTTTAGAAGCCTTATTGCAGGAAAATGTAGACACTATTTTCGGATATCCAGGAGGAGCAATTATGCCTATTTATGATGCTTTATACGATTATTCCGAAAAACTGAAACACATTCTCGTTCGTCACGAACAGGGCGCAATTCATGCAGCGCAGGGATTTGCAAGAGTATCAGGAAAAACGGGCGTTGTCTTTGCAACAAGTGGTCCCGGAGCCACCAATCTGGTGACAGGACTTGCAGATGCCATGATCGACAGTAACCCGGTAGTTTGCATTACAGGGCAGGTTTATGCTTCCTTGTTGGGAACAGATGCATTTCAGGAAACCGATGTTATCAATATCACCACACCGGTTACCAAATGGAACTATCAGGTTACCGATGCCACAGAAATTCCTGAAGCCATTGCCAAAGCATTTTACATTGCAAACACCGGTCGTCCAGGACCTGTTTTAATTGATATTACCAAAAATGCACAACTTCAGTTATTCGATTATTTAGGCTATAAAAAATGCACTCACATCCGAAGTTATCGTCCCGAACCTGAGATCAGAAAAGAATATATTGAAAAAGCAGCACAGCTCATTAATCAGGCCAAAAAGCCATTTGTTCTTTTCGGACAGGGAGTAATTCTGGGGAAAGCGGAAGAAGAATTAAAATCTTTTATTGAGAAAATTAATCTTCCGGCAGCAGCTACCGTAATGGGACTGAGCGCGTTGCCTACCCATCATAAATTGCACGTAGGAATGTTGGGAATGCATGGCAACTATGCTCCGAATGTAATGACGAATGAATGCGATGTATTGATCGCTGTAGGAATGCGGTTTGATGACCGCGTTACCGGACGTCTCGATAAATATGCAAAACAGGCAAAAGTAATTCACCTTGATATTGATCCCGCAGAAATTGATAAAAATGTAAAAACAACAGTTCCTGTTTGGGGCGACTGTAAAAAAACGCTCCCTTTATTGACAGCACTTCTCAAAGAAAACGACCACTCAGAATGGGTAGAGAAATTCCGCGAACTGGAAAAAGAAGAAATAAAAGAAGTCATACATAATGAACTGAATCCCAATACAGATGCCATGACGATGGGAGAAGTCATCAGAGTATTAAACGAGCTTACCAACGGAGACGCCATTATCACAACAGATGTCGGTCAGCATCAGATGGTAGCCTGTCGATACGCCCGGTATAACCATTCAAAATCCAGTGTGACTTCTGGAGGACTTGGAACAATGGGATTTGGCTTGCCGGCTGCTATCGGAGCATGGTACGGAGCCCCCGAAAAAACAGTCGTGGCAATCATCGGGGATGGCGGATTTCAGATGACACTTCAGGAGTTGGGAACTATTATGCAGTTTGGGGCAAAAGTGAAAATTCTCATCCTTAATAACGAGTTTCTGGGAATGGTGAGACAATGGCAGCAATTATTCCACGACAGACGTTACTCATTTGTAAATATTACAAGCCCTGATTTTGTGGCAGTTGCCAAAGGATATTACATTGAAGGTGAAAAAATATCCGAAAGAAAAGATTTAAAAGCTGCCCTCGAAAAAATGCTCAGTCATGATGGGGCATACCTTCTTGAAGTGATGGTAGGAAAAGAAAACAATGTATTTCCGATGGTAGCGCAGGGAACCTCAGTTTCGGAGATCAGACTAAAATAAAAAAAAGAAAATGGAAAAACAGGAATTTACCATCACACTATACACCGAAAATTCAGTGGGATTAATCGGCAGAATATCGGGAATCTTCTCACGGAGAAAAATCAATATCGAAAGTCTGAATACCTCACCTTCAGAAGTAGAAGGCATTCACAGATTCACCATCGTTATCCAGGAGAACGAAGAAGTAGTGAGAAAACTTTGCCGGCAATTGGAAAAGCAAATTGATGTAATGAAAGCCTATTACAATACAGACGATGAAATTGTATGGCAGGAACAGGCACTTTACAAAGTACCCGCAGATGTGGTTACCGAAAAAGTATATGTAGAGCGGCTGCTTCGGCAGTATGGCGCATCAACCGTAGTCATCCGTCAGGATTACATCGTTTTTGAAACAGCAGGACATCGTGAAGAAATAGACAGATTAACCGAAGAACTTAACAAATACGGTCTCATAGAATTCGTTCGCGGTGCCAGAATCGCCATCATTAAAAACAGTGCGGGAATCCACCAAAAAGTACTTCAGTTTGAAAACCGTGAACCCTCTCCGCATATTGTAGAAAATGAATATCTCGATAAGCGGGATGATGTTTTTACCATGTAACAAATCAGTCAAAACAATCAAACTCCGAATTGAATTGAATACAATGTTTTATTGTTTCAAAAAATATTCAAAACAAAACCTAAAATAAAAATATTAATCCTGAAAAGTAGCTACAGTAAACATTTTACCTAATACTTTTCACATTTTACCCAAAAATATGGCAAATTACTTCAATACCCTATCACTAAGAGAACAGCTGCATCAGCTTGGACAGGCAGAATTTATGGACAGTACACAATTTTCCGATGGTGTAGCAGCTTTAAAAGGAAAAAAAATAGTAATCGTAGGATGTGGCGCTCAGGGACTTAATCAGGGGCTTAACTTAAGAGACAGCGGGCTCGATGTTTCCTATGCCCTCAGAAAAGAAGCCATCGACGAAAAAAGAGACTCATGGAAAAATGCCACAGAAAACGGCTTTCAGGTAGGAACATATCAAGAACTTATTCCCACGGCAGATTTAGTCATCAATTTAACCCCGGATAAACAGCATACTTCCGTCATCAACACCGTACAGCCACTCATGAAAGAAGGAGCTACATTGTCCTATTCCCACGGATTCAACATCGTGGAAGAAGGGATGCAGATCCGTAAAGACCTCACCGTAATCATGGTTGCCCCGAAATGTCCTGGTTCCGAAGTCCGTGCAGAATACCTTCGAGGTTTTGGAGTACCCACACTTATTGCCGTACATCCCGAAAATGATCCTCAGGGAAAAGGATGGGCAGAAGCAAAAGCCTATTGTGTGGCAACTGGCGGACATAAAGCAGGCGTATTAAAATCATCCTTTGTCGCAGAAGTAAAATCAGATCTAATGGGAGAACAAACCATTCTATGCGGACTTTTACAGACTGGCTCCATTCTTTCCTTTGACAAAATGGTAGAAAAAGGCATTGATACAGGATATGCTTCCAAGCTCGTTCAGTACGGCGTTGAGGTGATCACAGAAGCACTGAAACACGGCGGTGTAAGCGGAATGTTAGACCGGCTTTCCAATCCTGCAAAAATCAAAGCATTTGAACTTTCCGAAGAATTGAAACACATCATGCGGCCGCTTTTCCGGAAACATCAGGATGATATTATCTCCGGGGAATTCTCCAAAACCATGATGCAGGACTGGGAAAACGGAGATGCCAACCTTTTGAAATGGCGTGCGGAAACAGGCGAAACAGCCTTTGAAAAAACTCCGGCGGGAGACGTAAAAATCTGCGAACAGGAATACTTCGATCATTATCTCCTCATGTCCGCATTCATAAGAGCAGGCGTAGAACTCGCTTTCGAAACCATGGTGGAAGCAGGAATAAAACCGGAATCCGCCTATTACGAATCCCTGCACGAAGCTCCCCTCATTGCCAATACCATCGCAAGAAAAAAACTATTCGAGATGAACCGCGTGATTTCCGATACCGCAGAATATGGCTGTTACCTCTTCGATCAGGCTTGCAAACCCCTTTTGGCAGACTTCATGAAAAAAGTAGATACAGACCTCGCAGGAAAAAACTTCAACGAAGGAAAAGATGCGTCCGTAGACAATGCACAATTGGTTCACGTTAACGACACCCTCAGAAACCATCCGGTAGAAACGGTCGGCAGAAAACTTCGTCAGGCAATGACGGCAATGAAATCCATAAAAACCGTATAAAAATTTTTGGGCAGCTATTTCCGCCCTCCGTTCCCGCTTTTTTCTTTTCTCGAAAAAGAAAAAGAGCTCCACTCAGGTCGGGCTGCGAGACATTCCCGCATCAGGAAATAAAGACCATAAAAAATCGGTAAAATAAATGAAGATGAATAAAACACTCACACTTCCCACACTCGGATCCGTCATACAGGCAAGAAAAAGCATCGAAAGCATTGTAAATTACACCCCTTTGCAATACAACGCCCGTTTGTCTGAAAAATTTGATGCGCATATTTACCTTAAAAGAGAAGACTTACAGCCCGTAAGATCCTACAAATTAAGAGGCGCTTATCATAAAATAAAAACCCTTTTCAGCGAAGGCAGAACTTCAGAAGGAATAGTTTGTGCAAGTGCAGGAAATCATGCTCAGGGAGTTGCTTTTTCATGCAAGCAGCTCCAGATTAAGGGAACCATTTTTATGCCCGTAACCACACCGAAACAAAAGCTGGAGCAGGTAGAAATGTTCGGCGGTCATTTTGTAGACATTAAACTCTTCGGAGACACCTTTGATGCTTCCAAAAAAGCCGCTTTGGATTTTGCAGAAACTTCCGGTGCTGCCTTTATTCATCCTTTTGATGACATTCAGATCATTGAAGGACAGGCAACAGTCGCAATCGAAATTTTAGAACAGAAAAAAGAAGCAACAGATTTTGTTTTTATTCCGATCGGCGGAGGAGGACTCGCTTCCGGAATTTCCACCGTATTTAAACAACTTTCCGCAGAAACCCAACTCATAGGCGTAGAACCGAAAGGAGCGCCCTCCATGAAAACATCCATAGAAAACAAAATCAATACCGAGCTTACTGAAATAGACAGCTTTGTAGACGGAGCAGCCGTGAAAAAAGTAGGAGATTTAACATTTGAAATTTGCAGAAATACACTTTCCGGATGCATTTCCGTAGACGAGGGAAAAATTTGTGAAACCATTCTTCAGCTTTATAATAAAGATGCTATTGTACTGGAACCGGCAGGAGCATTATCAATCTCTGCACTCGAGCAGTATAAAACGCAGATCAGAGGAAAAAGTGTAGTGTGCATCGTCAGCGGAAGCAATAACGATATTACCAGAATGGAAGAAATCAAAGAACGCGCTTTGCTCTATAATGGTCTTAAGCACTACTTTATGGTGAAATTTCCGCAGCGTCCCGGTGCTCTTAAAGATTTTGTCCTCAATGTATTGGGAACAAACGATGATATCACCCATTTTGAATACACCAAGAAAAACTCCAGAGAAACAGCTTTGGCAATCGTCGGAATCGAGCTTTCCGATCCATCAGACTTCAAAGGACTCAGACAAAGAATGCAGAATCTGGATTATTTTGAATCGTATCTCAACGAAAACCCCGATATTCTCAATATGCTTGTGTAATATCAAAAACAAACAATAAATCCGCTGAAAATGCGGATTTTGTCGTTCTTATCTTACATCAACAGTTTAGCCGTTTATCTCCTGTACATTTGTATCATAAAATAAAAACATTATGAAAACAGTATATCATAAAGCAGACACAAGAGGTCACGCCAATCACGGATGGTTAAACTCTTACCACACATTCAGTTTTGCCAATTACCAGAATCCTGAAAGAACACACTTCGGAGTATTGAGAGTATTGAATGACGATACCGTCACTCAGGGAATGGGTTTCGGAACGCACCCACACAGAGACATGGAAATTATTTCCATTCCGTTGGAAGGAGATCTGGAGCATAAAGACTCTATGGGAACTACAGCAGTCATTAAAAAAGGAGAAATTCAGGTAATGAGTGCCGGAACCGGAGTAATGCACAGCGAATACAACAAAAATAAAGATCAGGCGGTAAAATTCTTACAGATCTGGGTATTTCCGAGAGAAGTAGGAGTAGAACCAAGATACGATCAGCAAAGCATTAAAGAAGGCGAAAAAATAAACGGCTTCCAGCAGATCTTATCTCCCGATAAAAATGACGACGGTGTTTGGATTCATCAGGATGCATGGTTCAATCTTGCCAATTTTACCAAAGGAAACGGCAAAAACTACATGTTGAATAAAAAAGGAAACGGAGTCTATGCTTTCGTATTAAAAGGAAGTGCAAAAATTGGAGACCGTATTTTAAATGAAAGAGACGGTTTAGGAATCTGGGATACTCAAAGTTTCAACATTGAAGCCGTGGAAGACACAGAAATATTATTAATGGAAGTTCCGATGGAATTACCGGCATATCTCAAATAAACCCTTAATTTTGCATCGCCCAATCAATATCATTAAAAGTTAAATAGTAAAGAAATGATTTCGGTCAGGGAACCACGAAGTGGTTCAATATGAGTGAAACCCATGGAAAAAGTGCCCGTAATCAACGAACCACGAAATGGTTCAACAAAAATAATTTTAAACAAACAATTAAAAATAAATGAAAGTTTTAGCAATAGCAGGAAGCAATTCCGATACATCAATCAATAAAATGCTGGTTACTTACGCAGCTTCATTAATTACAAATGCAGAAGTAGAAGTCGTAGACATGAACGCTTTTGAAATGCCGATCTACAAACACCAACGTGAAGTGGAAAGCGGAGTTCCGCAGGAAGCAAAAGACTTTGCCTCAAAAATCGACGGAGCAGATGTTTTACTGGTTTCTCTGGCAGAACATAACGGAACCTACTCTTCAGCATTCAAAAATGTATTCGACTGGACATCAAGAATTAAAGACAGAGCAGTCTGGAACGAGAAACCAATGTTGTTAATGGCGACAGCTCCGGGAGCAAGAGGCGGTTTAGGCGTTTTGGAAGCTTCAGGAAAACGTTTTCCTCTTCACGGCGGAAATATTGTAGATACCTTCACACTGCCTTTCTTTAATGATAATTTTGATAAAGCGGCTCAGAAAATTTCTAACGAAGAGAAAGACAGTGAATTAAAAGAAAAAATTCAGAAAATTTCTGCCTTGGAATCTATTCTTGAAAAATAGATTTGAAAATTAATATAAAATTAATATCTTTGCAAAAAGGAAAAAAGATGAAAATTCAGACCACTTTTAAAGAATGTTTCTCCAAGAAAGGGAATATTGTGGACTCTGAAATTCTGAGATAAAACAACGGCCGATAATCTACCAAGATTGTCGGCTTTTTTGTTTTCTGAATTTGAATAAAAAGTAAAAATAAAATGTACCAATTCAGTAATGCAGAAATTTAACAATTCAAAACATTGTTACATTGCTAAACTGATACATTGTTAGATTATTAAAATACTATGAGCAACACGTACAAATCAGCAGGAGTAGACAAAGAAGAAGGATACAAAACCGTTGACAAGATCAAGAAAGCGGTCGGCGAAACACATAATTCCAATGTGTTGAACCATTTGGGAAGTTTTGGGGCATTCTATGAGATCGGAGGATACAAAAATCCTGTATTGGTTTCCGGAACAGACGGAGTAGGAACAAAGCTTAAAGTAGCTTTAGACTCAAAAAAATACGATTCTATCGGGGTAGACTGCTTTGCTATGTGTGCCAACGATATTCTTTGTCACGGGGCAAAACCATTATTTTTCCTTGATTATCTGGCTTGCGGAAAACTGGACTCCGAAATTGCTGCTGAAATCGTTTTAGGAATGGTAGAAGCCTGTAAAGACAATAACTGCGCATTAATTGGCGGCGAAACTGCTGAAATGCCGGGAATGTACAAGCCGGGAGATTACGATGTTGCAGGATTCTGCGTAGGAATCGTTGAAAAAGACCAGATTATTGATGGTTCAAAAATCAAAGCAGGAGACAAAATTATTGCGTTGCCAAGTTCAGGATTCCATTCCAACGGATTCTCTCTGGTGAGAAAAGTATTCCCTGATTTTAACGAAGAATTTGAAGGGAAACCTTTGTACGAAACGCTTTTGATTCCAACAAGATTATATTACAAAGACATTCACAAAATTCTTGAAGAAGTAGAAGTTTCAGGGATTGCGCATATCACAGGCGGTGGTTTATACGAAAACATTCCGAGAATTATCGGCGACGGACTTTGCGCTTCAATCGATGCTTCAAAAATCCAGATTCCAACGGTTATGTTAGAACTGGAAAAAAGAGGAGGAGTTACACGCGAAGAAATGTTCGGAACATTCAACATGGGGGTCGGAATGATCGTTGTAGTGGATGCACAACATGCAGAAAAAGTATTGCACCTTTTAGACGATGCTTACGAAATCGGAGAAATTACAGAAGGAAGCGAAAAAATCAACTTGAAAATTACCAATTAGATAATGTATTCCATTTTCAAATTAACTAATTTTCAAATTGACTAATCATGAAGAATCTTGTCATACTCGTTTCAGGTTCAGGAACCAATCTTCAGAGAATCTTCGATACCATTGATAATGGAGAAATCCGGAATGCAAAAGTATCTTTAGTGATTGCCGACAGAGAATGTTACGGACTGGAAAGAGCGAAAAATCATAACATAGAAAATATTCTGATTCCAAGAGGAAAAAATTTCAGTAAAGAATTGGCTGAAAAAATTCCTCAAAATACAGACTTAATCGTTTTAGCAGGATTTTTATCCATCCTGAAACCCGAGTTCTGTGAAAACTGGAACGGAAAAATAATCAATATTCATCCGGCTTTGCTTCCGAAATTCGGAGGAAAAGGAATGTGGGGACACCACGTTCATAACGCCGTAATGGAAGCAAAAGAAAAAGAAAGCGGAGCAACCGTACACTTCGTAACGTCAGGAATCGATGAAGGAGAAGCCATCCTTCAGAAATCATTTGAAATTACAGAAGACGATACTCCCGAAACCGTCGCAGAAAAAGTTCATTTAATAGAATATGAAATTTATCCAATTGCGATAAACAAAGTATTAAACAATATACAACGCTAATTATTAGCTATACAAAAATTCCCCTCCTTTGGAGGGGTGGCAAAAATTCAAAGAATTTTTGACGGGGTGGTTAAAAAACTAACAACAATGAAAGGCTTCGACAAGCTCAGCCTGACAACGCAAAATCTAGCCACTCAGTTTGTCATTCCGTAGGAATCTAAGCTTAGTTGAGATGCTTTCAGCATGACGAACAGAAAGGAAAAATAGTTAGTATAAGAGATGTAGCGCTGAGCCAAGAGTTTATCCTGAGCTTGTCGAAGGAAATAAATCATCTCTTTAATGAAAAACACATTTAGATTTTATTATTTCGAAAACAAGAAAAATCTAAGTAAAAAATAAAACAGACCGGAGGTGAAAGAACCGGTCTACAGTTTGAAATAGCTGTAAAAAGTAAAAAATCGAAAGTAAAATGAGCAAAAAGAGAGTTTTAATCAGTGTTTCTGACAAAAGCGGGTTAACCGAATTCGCACAGTTTTTGGAAGCCCGGAATTATGAACTGATTTCTACAGGAGGGACGTTCAAACATTTGAAAGACGCTGGTTTAAATCCGATTCAGATTGATGAGGTTACCAATTTCCCTGAGATGTTGGACGGAAGAGTGAAAACATTACACCCTAAAGTTCACGGTGGGCTGTTGGCGGTACGTTCCAACGAAGAACATATGAATACCGTTCAGGAACACGGAATTGGACTGATTGACATGGTAATTGTAAATCTTTATCCTTTCTTCGAAAATGTAAACAAAAACATTTCTCTTCACGAAAAGGTAGAATTCATCGACATCGGAGGTCCTTCAATGCTTCGTTCTGCAGCGAAAAACTTCGATTCTGTTACGGTAATTACCGATGTTGAAGATTACGCAACCGTAAAAATCGAAATGGAGCAAAACGGTGATACCTACATCGAAACCCGTAAAAAACTGGCAGGAAAAGTATTCAACCTTACTTCAGCTTATGATGCTGCGATTTCAAGAATGCTTTTAGAAGAAGAATATCCTACTTATCTTAATGCTTCTTACAAAAAAGTTTCTGACTTAAGATACGGAGAAAACCCTCATCAGACTGCAGCTTACTACGTTTCTACTTTCGAAAACGGAGCGATGAAAGATTTTGAACAGTTGGGAGGTAAAGAATTGTCTTTCAACAACCTTCGGGATATGGATCTTTGCTGGAAAGTAGTGACCGAGTTCAAAGAAGAAATGGCTTGTTGTGCAGTAAAACACTCTACACCTTGCGGAGTAGCGATCGGAACTTCAGCTCTGGAAACCTATCAGAAAACTTTCGAGTGCGATCCTGTTTCCATCTTTGGCGGAATTGTTGCTATGAACTACAAAATCGACGCGGCAACCGCAGAAGAATTAAACAAAACCTTCCTTGAAATTGTAATGGCTACGGAATTTGATGAAGAAGCACTTGAAATTTTAAGAAAGAAAAAGAACTTAAGAATTATAAAAATTGTCAATCCGGTTTCAGACAAACAGACCTGGGTGAAAATCGACGGAGGAATTTTGGTTCAGGACAATGACAGCATCTTTTCAGATGACATCAAAGTTGTCACAGAAACTCAACCGACAGAAGAGCAGAAAAAAGCTTTGCTTTTCTCTCAGAGAGTGGTAAAATATGTAAAATCCAACGCGATTGTCGTTTCCAACGGAATTCAGGCTTTCGGAATCGGAGGAGGACAGGTAAACAGAATCTGGGCAACTCAGCAGGCGATCGAAAGAGCCAAAGAAAACTTCTCCGGCGACTTAGTATTGGCTTCTGATGCGTTTTTCCCGTTCCGTGATGTAGTAGATTTCTGCGCTCAGGAAGGAATTACGGCAATCATTCAGCCGGGAGGAAGTGTAAAAGATCAGGACAGCATAGATGCTGCCAACGAACACAAGATCCCTATGATGTTTACCGGAATCAGACATTTTTTACATTAATAGTAAAGCAATTCGCCATTGGCTATTAGCGATTGGCTAAAATTATATTTTGAGATTGTATTTATAGCATCCAAAATTATATATTTGTAAATTATAGACTAGTTAATTAAATAAAGTATGAGAATATTAATCATAGGTGAAGGTGGAAGAGAATCTGCTTTGGCAGCAAAACTTCAGAATGACCCAAGAATTTCTAAAATGTTTTTCGCCAACGGAAACGCTACCACTGATGTTATTGGAAAAAATGTTCATTTATCAGAGATTAAAGAACTTAGAGATTTTGCCATCAAAGAAAAGGTAGACTTAACGATCGTTGGTCCCGAAGCACCGCTTGTAGCAGGCTTAAAGGACGAATTCAAAAAGCACGACCTTAAAGTTTTTGGTCCGAATCAGAAAGTTGCAAGCTTGGAAGGAAGTAAAGCTTTCTCTAAGAAATTTATGCAGACCTATGATATCAAAACGGCAAAAGCAGTAGTATTCGATTCCTATAACGAAGCTAAAGAATATGTTCAGACACACCAGTTCCCGTTGGTTGTTAAAGCAAGCGGTTTAGCGGGAGGAAAAGGAGTGGTAATCTGCGATACTCTGGAAGAAGCTGAAGCAACGATTCATGATTTTATGATCAGAAGAATTCACGGAGATGCCGGAATCCGTTTGGTAATCGAAGAATATTTAGAAGGATTTGAAGCCTCTATCATCGCTTTTTCAAACGGTGAAAAATTATTCCCTTGTATCGCTGCAAAAGACTACAAAAAAGCAGGAAATGGAGATACAGGACCCAATACAGGAGGAATGGGAACCGTAGCTCCAAGCCCAGAATTTACTCAGGAACACTACGCAGATTTCGAAAGAAATATCTTAGAACCTACCATTAAAGGTCTTAAAGGAGAAGGGTTCAGCTTCAAAGGAATCATTTTCTTCGGATTAATGGTAACGAAAAACGGAACCTATCTTTTAGAATATAACATGAGATTCGGAGATCCTGAAACTCAGGTTTTAATGGCTTTAATGGAAAACAATCTTCTGGATGTTATTCAGGATTGTATGGAAGGAAAAGACATCCAGCTTAAATTTAAAGACGAAAAAGCAGTTTGCCTTGTCATGTGTTCAGGAGGTTACCCGAGAAACATCGAAACAGGTTTCGAAATTGTAGGGGAAGATAAACTGAAATACAGCAAACTTTTATACGCAGGAGCCATCAGAAAAGGAGATAAAGTAGTTTCTAACGGTGGAAGAGTACTGAACATCGTAGCTACAGGAGCAACGTATGAAGATGCCCGCAAAAAAGTGTACGAAGATGCAAGTCATGTACATTTCGATTACGGCTTCTACAGAGAAGACATCGGAAAATTTTAAAATAATGCCCTGATTTTTCGGGGCTTTTTTTGTTAGAAGCTATTTCCCGCTTTCCGCTGTATCTTTTTTGTCATTGCGAACAAAGTGAAGCACTCAATGGAACTTTTCAGCAATCGCAATAACAAAAAAGGATGCCGCTGCAATCGGGGCTATAATTTCAGACAATTTTACAAAATCATTTATCAATCATTATTCATCAATTATAAAAAATGAACAACGGTATTATCATATTAGATTTCGGATCACAGTACAACCAGCTTATCGGAAGAAGAATCCGTGAGATGGGCGTATATTCTGAAATTTTACCATTCAATACACCATTAGAAACGCTATTAGAGAAACAGCCGAGAGGAATTATCCTTTCCGGCGGACCAAGTTCTGTAAATGCAGAAAATGCCCATTTGGTTGAAAAAGAATTATACGAGCAGGGAATTCCTGTTCTGGGAATTTGCTACGGAATGCAGTTAACGGCACACCTTTTAGGCGGAAAAGTTCATAAAGGCGTAAAAGGTGAGTACGGAAAAGCACACCTTGAAATCGTAAAAGAATCTTCTTTATTAAAAGGCGTTGCCAATAATTCTGTGGTTTGGATGAGCCATTTCGACGAAGTGGGAGAATTACCTGAAGGATTTGAGTTAAACGCAAAATCCGGCGTAATTGCTTCGATTTCTAATGAAGATAAAAAAATCTACTGTGTACAGTTCCACCCGGAAGTTTCCCACACCGAAGAAGGAGGGAAAATGCTGGAAAATTTCGTTTTCGGAATCTGTAATGCAGAGAAAAACTGGAAACTGACCAATTACATCGAAAAAACCGTTGCGGAGATCCGTGAAAAAGTGGGAGATCAGAAAGTAATTCTTGGACTTTCAGGAGGAGTAGATTCTTCTGTAGCGGCAGTGTTAATTCACCGTGCCATTGGCGACCAGTTGACTTGCATCTTCGTAGATACAGGTTTACTGAGAAAAGATGAAGGTAAAAAAGTAATGGATAATTATGGAGAGCATTTCCATATGAACATTAAATTAGTGGATGCTTCCGAAAGGTTTTTATCGAAATTAGCCGGAGTGGATGATCCTGAAGCGAAAAGAAAAATCATCGGAAACGAGTTCATTCACGTTTTTGATGAAGAATCTCATAAAATTGAAGGTGCTAAATTCTTAGCACAGGGAACAATTTATCCGGATGTAATTGAAAGTCAGTCGGTAAACGGTCCTTCTGCGGTAATTAAATCGCACCATAACGTTGGTGGACTTCCTGAAGATATGGAATTCGAATTGCTTGAGCCTTTGAGAGAGTTATTCAAGGATGAAGTAAGAAAAGTGGGCGAAGAATTGGGAATTCCTCATCATCTTGTTCATAGACATCCTTTCCCGGGCCCGGGATTGGGAATCAGGGTTTTGGGAGCAGTTGATGCAGAAAAAGTAAGAATTCTACAGGAAGCAGATGATATTTTCATTGAAGAATTATACAAAAACGATCTGTATGAAAAAGTTTCTCAGGCTTTCGTGGTGCTTCTTCCGGTAAAATCAGTAGGCGTAATGGGCGATGAGAGAACATACGAATACACAGCCGTTGTTCGTTCCGCAAACACCATCGACTTTATGACAGCAACGTGGAGCAGACTTCCTTACGAGTTCTTGGATACCGTTTCCAGCAGAATCATCAACGAAGTAAGAGGAATCAACAGAGTAGCGTATGATATTTCAAGCAAACCACCTGCAACTATTGAGTGGGAATAATTTGAATGGAATTTTAAATATAAATCCTGCCTTTTGGCGGGATTTTTTGTTTACCAATCCTGTCTCAGAAAAATTAATAGGCTTAAAAGATAAATCAGGATAAGAAAAACAATTCCATTGAAGATATAAAGTGAAATTTTTCGGTGATGCTGATGAATAATGTAAAAGTTAATAATTAGAATTAGTAAAATAACGGGAATAAATTCAAGGAAAAACTCAATTTGAATACATATTGATAAAATCAGATAGATCCATGATATCAATAAAATAACTACAGAAATAGTTTTCATTAGTTTAATTTTCAAGTATAAAATCAGAAAAAATTTTAGAATAATCTTCACTAAAATAGAAAATCCTGCTTATTCCATCATATCTTGCAATTACAAACTTGATATACTTGTAAGATTGTTTTTGTATTAAATAAAAGTCATTTAAAATCTGCTTTGTATTTTTTTTGGTATTTTCGTTTTTCGAAATATGATTTCTAAGTTCGTATAAACTAATAAGTTCATTTATAAACAATAGACGATCGGTATATGAAATATCAAAATTTTTCATCTTCGAATCATAATTTTGGATTTTGTCATAAATTAATTCCTTCATTTTTTTTATACTAACTTTTTTCCCTAAATTTAAATAAAATTACATCAAATGCAAATAGAAACAAGACCATTAATGGTTCAGGATTATGATGAATTGGTCATTACCATGAAGAGAGCTTATCCCCAAATGTCGGAATACGTCTGGTCTAAAAAAAGTATCGAAAAACTTACCCGAATATTTCCTAAAGGACAAATCTGCATTACGGTTGACGGAAAACTCGCAGCGGTTGCCCTTTCCATTATTGTGAATTATGATGAATTTGGCGACGATCACACGTACAGCGATATCACAGGAAATTATACTTTTAACACCCACCTTTCAACAGGAAATGTCTTATATGGGATCGAAGTCTTTGTGGATCCGGAATTTCGTGAACTGCGTCTCGGAAGAAGACTCTATGATGCGAGAAAAGAACTCTGCGAATTACTGAATCTAAGATCCATTGTTTTAGGCGGAAGAATTCCAAATTACCACAAACACAGCGATTTATCTCCAAGAGAATACATCCGAAGAGTTCGCGATAAAGAAATTTATGATCCGGTTCTGTCTTTTCAGCTTTCCAATAACTTTTTACCGATCAGGGTTTTAAAGAAATATTTGCCGGAGGACGAATCATCCAAAGAAAATGCAGTTCTGCTTCAGTGGAACAACATTTATTACAGCAAAAAACCAAACACGATGCAGGACAGCATCATTCGTTTGGGGTTGGTTCAATGGCAGATGAGACATTTTAAGGATATTGATGCTTTTTATGAACAGGTGGAATTTTTTGTCGACGTAATGGGAGATTACAAAGCAGATTTCGTTCTGTTTCCGGAACTGTTCAATACGCCTTTGCTGGCTCCTTTCAATAAACTTTCGGAAAGAGACAGTATGATTGAGCTGGCGAAATTAACCGAAGAGATCAAGATGAAAATCTCAGATCTGGCGATCAGTTATAATGTCAATATAATTTCCGGAAGCATGCCGGTTTTCGAAAATAATGATTTATACAATGTAAGTTACCTTCTTCACAGAGACGGCAGAGTAGACGAATACAGGAAGATCCACATCACACCCAACGAGAAAAAATATTACGGAATGAAAGGCGGAAACGAAATCCGTGTTTTCGATACCGACTGCGGAAAAATAGGTTTAGTGATCTGTTACGATGTTGAATTTCCGGAGCTTCCAAGAATTTTAGCCGATCAGGGAATGAAAATTCTATTTGTACCTTATCTTACAGACACCCAAAATGCGTATATGAGAGTTCGTCATTGCGCCGCAGCGAGAGCAATTGAGAACGAATGTTATGTGGCAATTGCAGGTTGCGTAGGAAACCTTCCCGGAGTTAATAATATGGATATTCAGTTTGGTCAGGCTGCGGTTTTTACCCCTTCGGATTTTGCGTTTCCGTCGAATGCAGTGAAAGGAGAAGCCACCCCGAACACAGAAATGACATTAATTGTGGATGTCGATCTGAATTTATTGAAAGATCTGCATCATCATGGTTCAGTTCAGGTCATGAAAGACAGGAGAAAAGATTTGTACGAAACATACCTAAAATAGAAAAACGGAATGCATTTCTGCATTCCGTTTTTATTCTTTCAAAAAAGATCCTAATTCGGGCACAAAACAGCCGGACAGATTAATCCGGGACATCTTGGTCTTCCATCATCAGGACAGCACTTATTAGAGCAGTTTTTGATAAATCCGCTTCCTGCGATATTTTTCATTTGTTCTCTTGAAACTTTCTTTAAATTTTTCATTTTAATAATTTTTTAGCGTTGGTTTTAAATATTTTGTCATTGTAAAGTTAAAGAAAAAAATGATAGAATATTCATTTAGAGCTTTTTCCCGCTATCCACTGTATCTTTTTTGTTACTGGCTCCGCTTCGCTTCGCCCGCAACAAAAAAGGATGTCGTTTCTATCGGGGCTATGGTTGGAAGTTGCTTCATTAACATTAGGAAATAACCACAGAGTTTGTCAATCCTTAGAAATCTAAGCGCAAATCTTTCAGTCTTATATTTTTCTAATACTACGTTTAGATTCCTGCGGAAAGACAAACTAAATTGAAAAGATTGAATAGCTTTATTATCATTACACTGCTATCATTTGCTGAGTAAAACGCCGTTGCGAACGAAAAATATTTTCAATCCTTTTAAATGAAATCTTTGTGATCTTTGTTTTAGGAAATAGATTCTTGGATCTGCTGTGCTTCTTTCAGGATAACATATCATATTTAATAAAATTTACTTCAAAAATTTGCGATAATAAAAACTTGCATTACACTGCTATCATTTGCTGAGTAAAACACCATTGCGAACGAAAAATATTTTCAATCCTTTTAAATGAAATCTTTGCGATCTTTGTTTTAGGAAATAGATTGTTCACTGTGTTGCGCTTCTTTCAGAATTACATCTCATATTTAATAAAATTTAATTCAAAAATTGCGATAAAAAAACTTGCATTCCACTGCTATCATTTGCTGAGCAGAACGCCATTGCGAACGAAAAATATTTTCAACCTTTTTAAATAAAATCTTTGCGATCTTTGTTTTAGGAAATAGATTCTTCAATCTGCTACGCTTCTTTCAGAATTACATCTCATATTTAATAAAATTTACTTCAAAAATTGCGATAAAAAAATTTGCATTACACTGCTATCATTTGCTGAGTAGAACGCCATTGCGAACGAAAAATATTTTCAATGTTTTTAAATAAAATCTTCGCGATCTTTGTTTTAGGAAATAGATTCTTCAATCTGCTGCGCTTCTTTCAGGATGACATCTCATATTTAATAAAATTTACTTCAAAAATTGCGATAAAAAAACTTGCATTACACTGCTATCATTTGCTGAGTAGAACGCCATTGCGAACGAAAAATATTTTCAATCCTTTTAAATAAAATCTTCGCGATCTTTGTTTTAGGAAATAGATTCTTCACTGCGTTGCCTTTGATCAGAACAAACTGAAAGGGAAAATTATAAAAAAGCGATTTAAAATAGAAAATTAATTATTATCAATAGGAACAATTTTTGAATTAAATTGCAACTACATTTCAGACTATGTTCGATAAACAGCAAAGAAAATTAAAAAGATCTGCCCGGTTAATTTCCGTATTAAGCAAATACGGCTTCAAAGATCTGTTGGCAAGAATGAACGGCGGAAATAAAGAGGAAATTCCAGCCAATTCCGACGAAGTCGTTTCAAAAGGAACTGTTTACGAAAGAATCCGGCTCTTTTTGGAAGAGCTGGGACCAACTTTTGTAAAGCTCGGACAGTCTTTCAGTAACAGAGAAGATCTTCTTCCGCCGGAACTTCTTCAGGAACTTCAGAAGCTTCAGGATAAAGTGGAAACGGTTGAAATGAACGTGGAAGAAATACTGGAAAACGAATTTAGTATTTCGGTGAAAGATCATTTTGCGGATATTCAGAAACAGCCTTTGGCAACAGCATCGATTGCGCAGGTTTATAAAGCAACATTAATTGATGCTACAGAGGTTATTCTGAAAATTAGAAAATCAGATGTTCAGTCTGTGATTGAAGACGATTTACTGCTTATCAAAGATCTGGAAAAACTGGTCTCTTCTTATTCCGAAATAGGAGAGAAGCTCAATCTGAAACAGGCGATTTCCACCTTTGAAAAATCTTTACTGGAAGAAGTTTCTCTGATTAATGAAAAGGAAAACATCCTGCAGTTCAGAAGAAATTTTAAAAACAGCAAAGAAACCTACGTTCCGAAGGTGTATGAAGAATTTTCCAACAATAATGTTCTTTGTATGGAGTTTATTGATGGAATTAAAGTAACTGATACGTCAAGGCTCTTGCAATACGATATCGATCCAGTAATCATTTCCGAAACGGGGCTAAGACTTTTTGTTTTCCAGATTTTAGACTATGGATTTTTCCATGCAGATCCTCACGCGGGAAATATTTTGGTAAAAAAAGACGGAAAATTAGTTTTTATTGATTTCGGTGCAGTCGGGAAAATTCCTCCGAATGATAAAGAAGTCCTTGAAAATCTTATTGTAAGTTTTGTTGCCAAAAATCCGCATAAAATTGTACGTTATCTGAAGAAAATGGCTATCAGTTATGAGATTCCGGATGAAAGAAGATTTGAAAATGATGTGGAAGATATTCTGAATTTCGTTCACAGCACCTCTCTGAAAGAAATTAATGCACAGGTCATCATCAATAAGATGAAAGATGTGCTGAAAGATAACCGTCTTCATATGCCGGATTACTTTTATCTTTTGTTCAAAGGAATCAGTCTTATTGAAGGAGTGGGAAGAACTATAAATCCGGACTTGGATGTGGTAAAAAGTCTCTATCCTTACACTAAAAAAATATTTACCAGAAAAATAAGTCCGAAAAATATTGTAAAAACAGGAATGGACAGAATGCTCATGTTTACAGACAGTGTAGACGAAATTCCCAAAGAACTGCGTTCTGTTTTACAGAAATTAGACGAAAATAAATTCACCGTTTCCAGCGAAATAAAGAATATTGAAAAAACAAACCAGCTGATAAAATCAAGCATTATCAATCTTATTCTGGCAATGGTTTTAGGCGCAAATATCATTGCAACGGCAATTGTATTTACTTCAGAATCGGGACCGAGAATCGGGGAATTGTCTTTGGTAGCCGTTTTAGGATTTATATTTTCTGTATTTTTAGTAATTGTTATTTTACTGAGGGTTACGAGAAAGTAAAACTTTCAATTCTAAAATAAAAACCCTGCAAGTTCAGTATTTTAGTCTGGACTTGCAGGATAATATGGTTTTAGTAATTTAAATTTTGAAATTAGTTATAGACTCTGAATTCAAATGATCCGGCTTCTCCGTAAACATCATAGTTGAATCCGTAAGAATCTACAATATCGACGTAAATAGTATCATTATCTATTCTTCCGCTTACGCAAAATCTCTGATCTTTTCCTACGGTTTTTTGGTTTATTACACTTACTGACCAAATTTTTCCGGCAGGAAATGCTCCGTTTAAAGTACCGATAAATTCTCCTGTACCTTTCTTACTCCACACAATATCTCCAACGGTATTTTCAAATACTGTAAATCTTGGCTGTGCTGCAGATTCATCAAATACCAAAGATCCTGAATAAATTTTGTATGGTTTAACCTCTTGTAAATGCTTTCTCTGAACAAAATCTGTATCGCTATTGGCTGGAAATACATTAATTCCTGAAATACCTGTTCTACGGTCTATTTTAGCAATATTTGAAAGATATACAGAACTGATGTTTGAATTACCAATCGTTGCAGTATTGTCACCGTTTCCTGTTGTTGCTGCACCTAGTACAATTTCATTAGTAGACGTGTTTCGATCTTTGAAACCACTTCTGTTACCTACAACAACACTTTGAAAAACATTTTTGGAGTTTCCGGTTGCCTCACCTATGAAAATACTTTTCTGTGCTTCTTCTACATTTATCCCTGCGCCATTTCCTACAGCAACCAGTTCGTTCCATATATTATTATCGTAAAAATTTCCTTTGAAACTTTGTAGTGCATAACAGCCTAATACAACTGAAGATCTAAGATTAAGTACATTTGGGGCAATGTCCTGACCTACTGCTGTTATTCTGTCAACAATATTACTTGCGTTCTTGAGATTATTATATCCAACTATAGTATTGATCCTTGTCTTTCTTATATTTTCAAGATTATTATTACCAAAAACAAATGTTGTTGCAATAGAGTTAGCTTTTGATAAAGAGTTGGTACCAAAAATAGCATTATTGATTCCTACTGCATATTGGGAGGCAGAATTTTTACCAAAAGAGATATGATTGTCATTACTGTTTGCAGTTCTTAATTCAAATGTAACACCATTGTTAAAATCTCGCACTTCGTAAATAGGTGATTGTTTTTCATTGTTTTTAATACGCTGCATGGAAACATTTATCTCTCCTGTGATATTTGTTCCTTCTAAAGAAATATCTAAAAAATTATTAACATTATCGGTTACTTCAGCCAATTGATTGTTTAATATCCACTTGTCATCATTACCACTGTCAATGAGATAAATTGTTTTATATCCCCATGTCCCGGTATTACCAATATTTGAGTTGATGCTAAACAGGTAAGATTCTCCCGGAGTTAACCCTTCAAAAAGTCTGTAATTTCCGGCGGGAGAATTTTTCAGGATTAACTTTTTTGTTTTTACATCATATGATGCATTGGAATTTGACGGTGAAGAAACTAAAGAAAGATTTACATTCTCAACAGGAACTTTATTCAATTCGTCCTGAATATGATTAATAGATTTTCCCTGAATTCCAAAATATTTTTCTTTAAAATTACCTTCTACTAATGGTCTGTAATTGAAGTCCGGGCTTCCGTTTCCGTAATGCTCGTGAGAACCGATTAACAGGTTGTGACTTGCAGGATGTCTTTTCGGATCTTTATAAAATCCAAAGCCTAACATGACATCATTATCTAAATAGGAATCATGCGTTTCGCCGGGATATTTTCCATTTGCATCGTAAATATTTCCTCCCATCACCAGCGAGTTAAATATATAACGGTAATTTCTTACATTATATCCTGTAACTACAGAACTATGTATATCGCCTGCCCAGATTAAATTTCCGATGGTGACGTTATTAGTCATCATTTGTCTTAAATTAAAACCATTGGAGGCTATTGCGGTTCTGTTTTGGTTGCCATAAATTCCTTTAGCATTAGCAATATTGTTACCAAAGGCTGTTATTGAATCGCCAATCGGAATATCATTCAATTCATACAAAGCAGTACCGAATAAACTGTAATTTGTTCCATCAACAAAACCTTTCCCTAGTTTTGAACCGTAGGCGATTAACGAATCATGTGCAGGGTGTTCAGGTCTGTACTCTGTATTTCCTTTAAAATCAGAAAGAATATCGGTTCCCTGTAAGATATATCTTGAAGAATATAATTTTTCGCTCTCATCTTTCCCAATATAATTCGGTAAGACATTCCATCCTGCAATAAAAGCATCATACATTGTTTTGTTTTCATGATCTTTATTGTTTGTAATAACCCTTCTGCCAGAGTTTGTTGTATACTGCAAATAATGATCGTTGATGTATTGTTTTGAATAGACATTTCCTGTTAAACCACTTTCAGAACTGTCTATCGTGGCAATATTTGAAGGTAACTGATTAACATTTAATTTATTTTTCCAATTTTGGATGTTCTCACTGCTTAAATTGGAAGCGTCTAATTTGGCTAAACTGTTTTCATGAGCATTAGAAGAATTAAGGTGATTATTGAACGCTTCTAAACTTGCTGTTTGATGAAAAAGTGCAGAAAGTCCTTCGATTGATGAAAGCGGAATAAATTCGTTTTTGTGAAAAAAAGAAGACCAGGATGCTGCAAATTCCTCTTCCGTAGGTGTTTTTCCTGTCTGAAACCAATATAGAATTGTATTTAAAGGTGTTGCCATTTTTTTAATATTTTGTTAGTATTTGGTTGATAGATTTTAATTTGTGATAATATTAGTAAGTGATTTTAAATTTCGGGAACATGTAATCGTCCTTTCGGATCTCAGGATAATAATTTTGTTCATCAGATAAATCGATCTTATAATTTGATTTCGAATAGAAATCTTTTGCTGTTTTTTGACAATTGGCGAGAATTTCAGCAATTTCTTGTAACTTAGTTATTAATATTTCCATACTTTTGGTTGATTTAAAAAAGCAAATATAAACGATTTATTTCGTATAAAAAAATAAATATGCATCAAATTTCGCCTATAAAAAATAAAATTTTACAATATATTGAATATAAGGGTATTAGTAAATATAAATTTTATCAGGAAAGTGGTATTACAAGAGGAGTTTTGGATAAAGAAAGTGGAATAAGCGAAGATAATATAGCGAAATTTATCGCTTATGCGCCGGAAGTTGATCTGTCATGGCTTTTTTTAGATCAGGGAAAAATGCTTAAAAATAAAGAAATCGAAAAAACGTTTGAAATTGGTGATTTTAAAAATGATAAAAAGCTTCAGCCTGAAATGGTAGACATTTCCGGAGATAAGCAATATGAAAAAGTTTTTAGTAAGCTGAAATTTGATGATGAAATAAAGATTGTTGAAAACGGAATTCCTTTTTACAGCTTGCCGGTAAGCGCAGGAAAACTTAATGAACTGCTGGAATTAACGGAAACACCTACCGGATATATCAATTTGCCCGGAGTTCACTGCGATGCATTTTTTCCTATTGTTGGTGCTTCATTTGAGCCCTATATTAAAGCAGGAGACATAATAGGAATCAATTTTATAGATAAATGGGAAAATCTCGATCCGGATTGTATTTATTTAATTATTACTTATGATCAGAGAATGATTAAAAGATTAATGCATCATCCTGATGATAGTACATTGCTGATATGTATTTCTCCAAACTATAAAGAATTTACTATTGATAAATTTACTATCCGATATATCCATAAAGTAACATTTTGCGGACGTCCAATCTGATTTTCATAAACCGTCGGACTTAATTTTTTTGTTTTTAAAAGTTTTTATTGCATTTTTAAACGTATGGAAAAATAAATTATATTTGTTTTTCAAAAAATACAAATGCAACGCAGAAAATTTATTAAGAAAACTTTAGCAGGTCTTCCCCTTATATTTTTAGCACCTTCTTTGTTGGCAAACTCATGTTCTTCGGAAGATGAAACTGAAACTCCTAACGGAAAATCTGTCATCGTTATTGGAGCGGGAATTTCTGGTCTTGCTGCAGCTAAAAGATTGAAAGAAAAAGGCTTTGAGGTTACAGTTTTAGAAGCTCAGGAAAAAGTTGGAGGAAGATTAAAGACCAACCGAAGTCTGGGAATTCCTTTTGATGAGGGAGCAAGCTGGATTCACGGAATTAATGGTAACCCGATAACAAATCTTGCACAGCAGGCAGGAATGCAGACTTTTGAAACGGTTGATGACAGCAGGAAATCTTATGATATTGGAGGAATCCTACGGAGCAATACCGTATTTGATAATACGGAAACCGAATATTACAATATTCTTTCCACTTTAAAAAACAGCGGAAATCCGGCGCAGAGTTTTCAGACCGTTTTTCAGAATTTGTATCCGAATAAATTTAACGACAGGTTATGGAAATTTTTTCTTTCTACCTACTTCACTTTCGACAGGGGAGATCTGGATAAGGTTTCTTCCGTGCTTTATGATGAAGGAGAAGAATTTGGAGGAGTAGAAAAAATAGCAACCAATGGTTATGATACGATTGCCAGTTTTTTATCTTTCGGATTGAATATCAGACTCAATGAAAGAGTTAGCAAAATAGATTACAGCAATGCCAAAATAAAGATAACTCATAACGGAAGTATTTCAGAGGCAGATTATGTAATTGTAAGTGTTTCGTTGGGGGGTTTAAAAGCCAATAAAATTGAATTTCTTCCCTCACTTCCAGCTGCAAAGCAAAACGCTATCCAAAAAGTGGGAATGAACTGTGTAAATAAATTTCTTTTAACATGGAACACTGCTTTTTGGGATGATGTACAGTATATTTCTTACACGCCGGAAATTAGAGATAAATTTAATTATTTTGTGAATGTAAAGAAATTCAGTCCCAATGCAAATGCTTTAATGACTTTTGCCTACGCAGATTATGCAAGACAAACAGAGACGATGTCAGATTCTCAGGTTATCTCAGAAATCATGAGTCATCTGAAAGATATTTACGGAAACAGCATTCAGGATCCGGTAAATTTGCTTCGTACCAAATGGCAGAACAATGAAAATTTTTTCGGTTCCTATTCCTATACAGCAGTCGGTACAGAAATGTCTCATTTCGATGATTTGGCAGAAGAGGTAAACGACAGGCTTTTTTTTGCCGGAGAGCACACGGAAGCAGATTATTTTTCAACGGCTCACGGCGCTTACTTAAGCGGAATTCGGGAAGCTGATAAAATTATAGCATTGCTTTAAATGAAGTAACGGTTAAATTATTTTTCTTCAATGCCGAAATCTTTCATCAGCTCAAATCCGTAATTTCTTAAAATTGAAATAATTTCTACAGCTTTTTTACCGCGCTCAGTAATATTGTATTCAGTTCTTGGAGGAACTTCCGGAAATATTTCTTTGGAAATAAAGCCGTCTTCCAGCAATTCTTTTAAACTTTTAGAAAGCATCCTGTCTGAAATATGAGGAATGCTGTTAGCCAATTCCGAGTAACGCCATGCTTTATCTTTCAGACGCCAGAGAATAGGCATTTTATAGGTTCCGCCTATTTTGCTCATGGCAAATTCTACAGGATTGTGAAAAAGGTGCTTATCCGAAACAAAATCAGGCATACTTACATTTTTGTGTGTTTCTTACAAAGATAGCCATTATTGATTTTCTTTCCTACTCAGAATTATCTTTGTTTCATCAAAATTAGAGATTTTAAAATCAAAAAAACAAAAAATGGAAAAAGTAAAAGAAGTAAATAGCTATGTTCATTTTCACGGAGCTCCCGTAAAAGGTAAAATTCTGATGGTGGCAAGCTCGCCGAGTGTGAGTAAACAAACCAATTGGCTAATCGGTTTCTGGGCAGCAGAATTAACTCATCCTTTAAGAGTCTTTCAGGAAGCAGGTTACGAAGTGGAACTGGTTTCAACAGAAGGCGGAAAACTGGAAATGGATGGCTATTCCAACCCTTTGGATGAAAGCGGTTATTCTGCTCATGATGTAATTTCTTTAGGGTACATGCAGAAAACTGACTTTAACGAGATGCTTGAAAATACAAAAAAACTAACCGAAGTTGATGTAAAAAACTATGACGCTGTTTTCTTGGTTGGCGGACAGGGACCGATGTACACATTCAGAGGAAATAAAGATTTGGAACAATTATTTGTGAGTTTCTATGAAAGCGGAAAGCCAAGCGCAGCAGTTTGCCATTCAACAACTTTATTATTGGAAGCTAAAAAATCAAATGGTGAATTATTAGTAAAAGGAAAAACCTGGACCGGTTTTGCTGATGCAGAAGAAGAGTTTGCAGATCAGGCGGTCGGAATGAAAATTCAACCTTACAGAATTGAAGAAGAAGCTAGAAAATTACAGGAAACAACATTTAAAGTTGCGGCTCCGTTTAGTTCATACGCTATTCAGGACGGGAATTTAATCACCGGGCAACAGCAGAATTCGGGAGCGGCTGCTGCAGAATTAGTTGTAGAGCTTTTAAGTAAATAATGTATTACAGTTTATATTGATTAAATAAAATATATGCAGATCAAAAGAAAATCTACCGCAGTATGGAGCGGAACCGGGAAAGACGGAAAAGGAAACCTTTCCACACAAAGTACAGTTTTAAACGAAACCCAATATGGTTTTAATTCCCGTTTCGCAGACGGAATCGGAACGAATCCTGAAGAACTGATTGCCGCAGCTCATGCCGGTTGCTTCAGTATGAAACTGGCTTTTAATTTACAGGCTGCGGGTTTTTCGGCAGATGAATTAAAAACTGATTGTGAAGTCGTTCTGGAAGATGGAAGCATTACTCAGTCCAACATTACTTTGGCAGCAAAAGTTTCCGGAATTGAAGCTGAGAAATTTGAGGAGTTTGTAAAAGATGCTGAAGCCAATTGTCCGGTTTCTAAACTGCTGAATGCAAAAATTACCGTAAATTTCACGTTAAACTAAAAGTATGAATATAGCAATCATCGGCTCCGGAAATGTAGGCGGAGCTTTGGCTCAACAGTGGATAAA
The DNA here is from genome assembly GCF_037146035.1 of Chryseobacterium sp. MMO-72. Classification (NCBI taxonomy): domain Bacteria; kingdom Pseudomonadati; phylum Bacteroidota; class Flavobacteriia; order Flavobacteriales; family Weeksellaceae; genus Chryseobacterium; species Chryseobacterium sp. MMO-72. The sequence goes on along the minus strand of NZ_JBBCWG010000004.1, from coordinate 275,821 downwards.
ATCGGGACATAACGTTTTGATAGGCGCACAATTTCCTTTGAGTGAAAAAAATATTTCCTTTGCAACAAAAATCGGGGAAGATCGTTTTGCGGTGATCGAAAATGCGGTGAAGCAGTGTGAAGTAATTCTTATCGCAACACCTCCAACGGCGATTTTTGAAGTGATTGAACAGTTAGGCGATGTTTCGGGAAAAGTAATTATTGATGCTACCAATGCAGTAATGAAGTCTCCGGAACCTTATAAAACAGTGTATCACGCTTTGGCAGATAAAACCAATGCAGAAATCGTAAAATGTTTTAACACAACAGGTTTTGAAAATATGCTCGATCCGATATACAATGGTGAAGGAATCGATATGCTTATGGCGGGAGACAGCGAAAAAGCAAAAGAAGTTGCCAAAAGGCTTGCTTTGGATTGTGGTTTCGCTTCCTGTACAGACTTTGGAAAAGCGGATAAAGTAGAACTGCTGGAAAAATTTGCACTTTCGTGGATCAATCTCGCCATTATGCAGGGTTACGGAAGAAACATGGCTTTTAAGATTTTGAAAAGATAATTTATAAAAAGGGCTGAAGTTTAAAATTTCAGCCTTTTTGTTTATCTTTTCATTCCGCTATACATTCCGTTTCTTGTGAACTTTGAGTTTTTATCAATTTCAAAGCAAACCATTGTGCAGGTTTCATCTACTGATAAAATTTGGGACTTATTATCAAGAATGACGCTGTCGCCTTGCTGCAGGGAAGTTTCATTTACATTCAGTTTCCCGTCGAAAATATAAATAAAATAAACAGAGTTTTCAAAATATGAATCGGGTAATCTGATGTTGTTTTTTTCCGCTTCCATATCATACACCAAAATATTGCTTTTGATTTCAAGTGGTGCATTACTGCCTTTTACGCCTGCTACGAGCCGCCATTCATTCTTGCTTAATTTTCCGGCATTGGCAAACTGTACATGAGGCGGATCGTCTTCGTTCTCAGGTCTTATAAAAATCTGTAAAAGCCGTACATCTTCTGTAAACCTCTCAGCAGGAATACTTTCTTCGTGATAAATACCGCTTCCTGCATTCATCAGCATTAAATTCTCCGGTGTTACTGCGATTTCCTTACCCGTACTGTCTTTGTGCAGCGTTGTACCACTTCGCATCAGCGTAAGTATTTCGTCATTTTTGTGAGGATGCATCCCTACAAATGCGCCCGGTTTAAGATGAGCATCATCAAATCTGCCTAAATTATAAAATCCAAGATCATGATCAGCCGTATTTCTTCCGGGAATTACAATATTAATATGAAAATCCCCGTGTCCGGCTTTTTGTCTTTCAGAAGCTTTATTTATTGTGAACATAAAAAAGTTATTTAAAAAAATAAATGAATCCTTAAATTGAGGAACCATTTATTTTTAATTTATGCCATAGATGGTAAAACATCAGAAAACAAGATTCCTAATAATTCTCCACCTTCGGGTCTTGCCCAGTCTTCAGCAATTTCTGCCATAAGCGTATTAGTAGCTGTTAAAACAACTCCTGCTTTTGCCATTCTCTGCTGGCTTAGATTTTCACTTAAATCAAACGGAGAACCGGATGCATCCATTACAGCCTGTACATTAAAACCTTCTTCAACAGCACTTATTGCCGGATAAACAAGACAGACGTCCGTTGTTACTCCTGCCATAATTAAATTTTTCTTTCCAGTTGCCAAGACTGCATCCCGAAAGTCTGTATGCTCCCAACAGTTTACAATTCCTTCTCTTTTTATTCTTTTTTCGAATGCCTCAGGAAGAATTTCTGCTAATGCGGGCATTAAAGGTCCTTGTGCGGCATATTCCTGACTGCTTGTAAATATAACAGGAATATTCAGAACTTTTGCCATTTTTGCCAAAGCCAGTGTTTTCTTTTCAACTTCTTTCAGAGGAATATTTTTGATGAGTTTCATTGTTCCCACTTGGTGATCTATAAGCAATAAAGCTGTGTTGTCTGATGTGAATTTTGTTGTATTCATTTGTTTTGTTATTTTAAATATGTATTGCAAAATTAAAATGCTTACTATACTTTTGCAATAAGTGTATAAAATGTATATTAGTATACTTTAATATAGTTATTTAAGTAATAGGCAATGCAAGAGAAAATAGAAATTCAGCCGGTAATGGATGCACTGGAAGTTATTGGCGGAAAATGGAAGTTTCCCATTTTATATAGCTTATGCAGCGGAAAAAAGAGATTTAAAGACTTATTGGGAGATATCGGAAAGATTACGCCCAAAATGCTTAGTCTTGAACTAAAAGACTTGGAAATAAACGGGCTGATAACCAGAACGGCTATTGCAACTGTTCCGGTGACGGTAGAATATGAAATGACGGAATACGGTCTTACATTAAAACCCGTATTGGTTCATATTCAGGATTGGGGCAAAAAACACCGCGAGAAAATTATTAATGAAAGCAGGAATGCAAAATAAGGGCTTCAAAAATTAATTGTCTATCTTTGCAAAATGGAAAAACTCACTTTTGCAGATTTTGACCTTCCGGTTAAAATTCTTGATGTTTTAGCAGATCTTAATTTATTTGAACCTACTCCTATTCAGGAAAAGAGCTTAAAACCTATACTTTCCGGACGTGATGTAATGGGAATCGCACAGACGGGAACAGGAAAAACTCTGGCGTATCTTTTACCTGTTCTTAAAACATGGAAATACAATAAATCGGGGAATCCTACGGTTTTGGTGCTTGTTCCTACGAGAGAATTGGTGGTACAGGTTGCAGAGATCGTAGAAAAACTGACGGAAAATACTACTGCAAGAGTAATCGGGATTTACGGAGGAAAGAATATCAATACCCAGAAATTGTTATTTGATAACGGATGCGACATTCTGGTGGGAACTCCCGGAAGAGTAATGGATTTGGCGATCGATAATGCCATTTCTTTAAAAGAAGTTCAGAAGCTGATTATTGATGAGTTTGACGAAATGCTGAACCTAGGTTTCAGACCACAGTTGGCACATATTTTCGAAATGATGAAGGAAAAAAGACAGAATATTCTTTTTTCTGCAACCATGACGGAAGCTGTTGATGAAATGCTGGATGAGTACTTTGCAAGCCCTGTCGAAATTTCACTGGCAAAATCCGGAACGCCGCTTGAAAAAATTGAGCAGACTGCCTACAAAGTAGAGAATTTCAACACCAAGATCAATCTATTGGAGTATTTACTGAAAACCGATACCGATATGTCCAAAGTATTGATTTTCACCAATAATAAAAGAAATGCAGATCTTTTATTCACAAAAATTGATGAACTTTTTCCTGAGCAGTTTGATGTGATTCACTCCAATAAATCGCAGAATTACAGACTAAAAGCGATGAAAAGCTTTGAAAATGAGGAGATTAAAGGGTTGATTACGACAGATGTCATGGCAAGAGGTCTTGATATTTCGGATATTACCCATGTTATCAATTTTGAAACGCCGGATATTCCTGAACAGTATATTCACAGAATCGGTAGAACGGGTAGGGCGGACAAAGATGGTAAAGCCATAACTTTTGTTACCAAAAAAGAAGAAACTTTAGCTCTCGACATTGAATTATTGATGGATAAAGAACTGAAATACATCGATTTCCCGCAAGAAGTAAAAATAAATCCTAAAAAAATCGCTTCAGAGGAAGAAACGGTAATCATGAAAAATCCTGTGAAGGTTAAACTGAATGAAGGAGGAGGAGCTTTTCATGAAAAGAAAGCGAAAAATACCAAAGAAAACTGGGGCGGACCTTCTAAAAGAAAAGCACCTAAAAAATTTGGAGCCAACAGAGCGCAGCAGAAATCAATTTCTAAATCCAAAAGAAAGAAATAAAAAAACTCCCGAATTTTTCGGGAGTTTGCTTTTTTATCGGATCAGGACAAGAACTATTTTATCGTCGATTCCGTCTCCGTCTTCATCACTGTAATCTGAAACAATATGCATTTCATAATTGGTAAGCTTCAGAACTTCACTGGATTCGCCGTCTATAACGATCTGTTTATTCAGCGGGTCATAAGAATAAGAAGAAGTATCTGTTCCCAAATTTTCACAATTTCCGCTCATTCCATCATCAAAAATGTTGCTTACCATTGTATTGTTCGATTTAAAATCAAACGTACTTTTTTTGTAGCAGCTTGAAGAAGGATCATTATAAATAGTACTTCCGTTTTTTCCGGAAACTGCCATTTCTCTGGAAGGCTTCCAGACTCCTACAACAGATGCATATGCATCGTCATCATCACTTTTGCAGGCTGTGAAAAGAAAACCTGCCGAAATAGCAAGAAATAAGATTTTTTTCATGGTTTAAACTAATTTTTAAGGCTGCAAAGAAAAGGAAAAAAAATTATTATACCGAAAAATTATTAAAAAATCTACCAATAATAATGTGTTTCAGGATGTTTCTCTTTTTACTTAAATTCGATCTTATTTTTATTTAAAATCTCTTTGAATTTTTCAACTTTACCCTCTTCCTGCATTTTTTTATAGATGTAACTTATCATAGTTTCTGCATCTGTTCTGTAAGGAGATTTTTGATTGTCATAAATTCTAAGAGCTTTTGCCATGTAATCTAAAGCTTTTTCATTTTCTTTTAAAGCACTAAAATAAATGTTACCCATTCCATAATATACTTCTGGATCTCCTGGATACATCTTATCCAGATCTTTATAAGCGTCAATAGCTTTCTGATATTCCTTTTTATAAATATAAGCTATAGGGATATTTTGTAAAGCCATTTTTCCTTTAGGATCAACTTCCAAAGATTTTTTATAAGCTTCTAAAGCTTTGTCATAATCGCCTACTTTTCTGTAGGTAATGCCTAAATTATCCCAAGCATAAGTAAATTCTGGATCAATTTTTACAGCATTTTCATAATTTTTTATAGTTTCTTTCCAATCCTCCTTTTTTGACGCCGAAATTGCCATATTGTAAAATTCTAAAGCTTTATCATTTTTTGATAGTTTTTCAGACTTACTTTCTGCAACGTTCATAGCCTTTTTCAGACTGGAACAGTTTTTCATCAGGCTTCTTTCAATGGAGTTATAGTTTTCTCTATATTTCTCAGAATCCTTATTAGTTTCTAAATTTAGGGTTATATTCTTTTTAGTATCTGAACTTTTATTCTTTTTTGAAGATTCCTCCACTTCAGATAGTAAAATTCCAAGTTGCAGTGCAAGTGCATTTTTATCGATACATTCATGAATATTTTTAATTATAGAATCCTTTTTTTTATCAAAAAGACTTATTGAATCTACACATTTACAAGTGTTTTCAGAGAGTTCATCGATCAGTTTTTGTTTTGTAGATTTTTCTTGTGAAGAAATAGATATGCAAAAAAATATCGAAATTAAAATGGTTATTTGTTTTTTTATCATGGTATAGTGTTAAAAAGTTATTTCATATAAGGATTCATCACAGAAGTCCATAATCTGTAGCCTTCCGGAGTCATGTGAAGCATATCTTCCACAAAGAGGTCTTTTCTTACATTTCCGTTTTCATCCTGCATTACCTTTGTGATGTCAATAAACGCTGAATTCGGTTGTTTTTTCATGAAATCGGCAATCTTTTTATTGGCTTCCTTCATTTGTGGCCAAAGTTTTTCGCGGCTCGGAGAATATTTAATGGAAATATAATCCACTTCTATTTTCGGGAATTTTGTGCGGATTTTTTTGTAGAATGTTTTAAATCTTTCCACTACAACATCAGCTTTCAATTTGGCGTTGTCAGCAAAATCATTTTCACCACAGTAAATGATGATCTGTTTGGGCTGATAAGGATTCAAAAGATCCTCTGCATAATCATTAAGATCCGTTAACCTTGATCCTCCGAAACCTCTGTTGATAATGGTTTTATCCGGAAAGTAATTCGCGACATCCGTCCATTTGGTAAAAGATGAACTTCCTACCAAAAGAATTGCATTTTTAGCCGGAGGATTTTCCAGATTCAGTTTCTTAAAATTTTGAATGTCCTGCCAGAACATCGGTTTTTCCTGTGCAAAAAACAGGGCAAAAGTCAGCATCAGAAATGCCGAAAAAATCTTCTTCATTGTTTTAATAATTTTAGTTGAATATTAAAATTTCTTTTCAAGAAAAAACTCCCGAAATTTTCGAGAGTTTTCTTTTTTTATCTTTTGTAGGTAATATATTCCGCATCCGGTATCGTATCACCGTTTTGGTCTATGTTGCCGGACATTTGCTTTATTCTCATCTCAGAGCTCGTAAGAATTACAATTCTGTATTTCACCGGGCTCGTGTTGGTATAAGTAACCGTTAAATCTTTTGTTTCAGAATTGTACTCATATTTCCCTTCTACTTTCGCCACAACATTACAGTTTGTACCAGTTCCTCCATACGTTGTAAAAGAGGTATAATAATCTGTTCTGAACTCCAGTTTGTCATTCACAGAACATCCTGTAGGCGTTGAAGTACCGATTACAAATTTATCGTCTTTTCCTGATATCGTTTCTTTTTTACTGATCTTCCAATCACCTTTCATCATATCCATTTCATAACCTTGGATATCATCATCGTTACATGAAGTAAGCGCTAACGCTGAAAAGGCAAATAAAAGTAATTGTTTTTTCATTTTTACAAATTTAAGAATATGCTAAAATATAAATAAATTTGAAATATCTCTAATGAAATTAAGGTTTTTTAAACGATTGATTACAGAAAAAGCAAATTGGAACAAAAATTGTAAGGTTAAAGTTTATTCCTGTCTGTTTTATTTTTTACAGCATAGCAATAAACTTCCCTCTTCGGATCTGAAACTTTCGGCTTTTAATAGCTCATTTCCACAATTTTAGAAGCATCTTGAGGTGTCAGTTTTCTGTATTCTCCCAAACCAAGCCAGTTTCTCTCTGTAAAAGTTTTTTCCACTCTTTCAGCAGTACCTTTATAATCTTCTGTATAATCAGAAAGTTTCGTATCAATATGAAGGCTGTGGAAGAATTCTTCCAGCTTTTTGATTCCCAGTTCTGCCTTTTCTTCCAGTGTTCCGTCTTTAATTCCCCAGACTCTTTCTGCGTACTGAGCCAGTTTACCTTTTTTGGTTTCAAAATTATAACGATAATGCGATGGCGCAATAATGGCTAAAGTTCTTGCGTGATCGATCCCGAAATAAGCCGTCAGTTCATGTCCCATCGCGTGAACCGCCCAGTCTGTGATTACTCCCTTCTGTATCAGTCCGTTCAGAGCCATTGTACAGCACCACATGAAATTTCCGGCTGCGTCATAATCAAATTCCTCCGCCAGAACTTTCGGAGCGGTTTCCTGTATACTGATCAGAATACTTTCTGCAATTCTTTCCTGAAGATCCGCAGAAGAAGGAGCCGTCATATATTGTTCCAGAACGTGAGTATAAGCATCCGTTAAACCGTTAACGATCTGTCTTTGCGGAATTGATCTCACCACTTCAGGATCCAGAACCGAGAACTGAGGAAATAATCCCGGACCTCCCGAAGACAATTTTTCGTTGGTTTCTCTTCTGGAAATCACGTACCCCGAATTCATCTCAGAGCCGGTAGCAGGAAGCGTAAGAACAGTTCCGAAAGGCATTCCTTCCCCTTCAAAAGTTCTTACAGGTTTCGTAAGGATTTCCCACGGTTCTCCATCGTAATTTGCAGCAGCGGAAAGAAACTTCGTTCCGTCGATTACAGATCCGCCTCCGACAGCCAAGAGAAAAGTAATATTATTTTCTTTGATAAAGCTCAAAGCATTAATCAACACTTCATATTCCGGATTGGCTGGAACTCCGCCGAATTCATGCACTTCATGATCTTTTAAAGCTTCTTTTACCTGATCGTAAACACCGTTGTTTTTGATGCTTCCGCCTCCGTAAATCATTAAAATTTTGGCATCTGCGGGAATTTCTTTTGAAATTTTAGCAATTTCACCTTTTCCGAAAAGTATTTTGGTTGGATTTTTTAGTTCGAAATTAAGCATTGTTCTTAAATTTATTTTAAATCAAAATTACGCAATACCACACAAAAACTAAGTTAATAAAGTTTTAAAATTTTAATGATTCTCTTTTATTAAAACTATTGAATTTTGTTGAATAATCATTTAAAAGATCACATAAGAAGAAAATCAAAGATTTTCATAGACTAATGTGTTCTGATATAAAGCTTAGAAATTGTTTTAAAATCTTATGTTATTGATGTGTTTAAAAAACTCTTTCATTCAATCTACAACACTGTCATTTTGAGCGAAACGAAGTGGAGTCGAAAAATCTAAAATTACTTCAGACTAAGGGATTCTTCATTGCATATTGCTTCGCAAAATTCCATTCAGAATGATAGAGGAATTTAACCACAAAAGTCACAAAAGATGATGATAAAGCCAAATTTCAGAATAATAAAAGGTCTCAAAAGAATAAAAATCAGAGATTTTTAAAAGCTATTGTGTGCTTTTTCTATTATGATTGTTAACTTTAATTAAGTATAAAAATCTTTTGTGACTTTTGTGGTTAAAAAGTATGTGTATTTAATATTTAAAGATTTCATTTTCAATAGATTAATCATTGAATAATGCTTCGCGAAATTTCATTCAGAATGACAAAAAAACAAAAAAACTTTAATAAGCTCCATTATTTTTCATCTCCAGTTTTCCCGTTTTTCTATTGATTTTAATGAAAAAAGATTCCTTAGTTTCAGAATTGTTTTTAGATTTTGAAAGATACAGCGAAATGTACTGATCTTCAATTTTATATGAACTTCCTAGCTGATTGGAACTGTCAACCGAATATCCGAAAGTATTCGCAATTAAAATAGCTTCCGGAAGATTGTCTACAAATCCGATAAAATCTCTTAGCTGCTGTTCGTTTGAAAAGTATTTCGAACGGCTTTTTTCACAGGCTAAAACGTAGGAAAAACAATCTTCTCCGAGACATTTTTGAAAAAATCCTTTTTCGGGAGCAGGATCATTCAACGTCATCAAATCCGGCATCTGACTTTCGTAAATAATGGCTTTATCAGGATCGGGATTGTTTCTGAGAACACTCCAGTATTCGTATTTCTTATCCGGAACGATAAAAGGGTAGAGCAGTTCTGTATTATCAAGGATTTCCGGAATTTTTTTGAAGTCTGCAGGAACGGTTTTCTGGCTGAATATCCAACCTGAGCAAAGCAGTAAAACCGGAAATAATACTTTCATTCTTTTGTTTTTGCAAATGTAGCGAACAGAAATTTACTGGAAAATAATTTTGTAGTAGCCGTTCTCGTCTTTCACATCAATTCCAATGCCAGTAAAAGTAAGTTTGTTGATCTGAAAGCCATTACAGCCTCCTTTAAATTCCGACGACTGGATCGTAAAAGTGAAATTTTTAGTATTGGAAGTAAAGGTATAATTTTTCGTTCCGTTGTAAGCACCCACGTTTTCCAGAATAACCATATCATCATTGGTTTTTGTAAGCTGAATATTGGTCTGGTTTTCCTCCTTCACCGAATAATTGGTAAGCGTTCCGTCTGTAATCAGATTCACATCATTGGAATCCACAAATTTAAAAGCGATCGGTTGTGGCGCATTGTAACAGTCTTCGCCGCAGGCGGAGAAAAGGAGAAGGGGAAGTAGGAATAGGAGTATTTTTTTCATGGGATTCAGATTGGTGTAGAATGTAAAATTACAAATTTATTACAGAGTGAACAGTTTAATTTATTTTAGAAGTTTATTCTGAATCAATTTCATACGGATTGTTTATTTTTGCTTTCAACTTATCGGCAAGAGGAATCGCAATTTCATCATCACTAAAAATATTATATGAGGAAAGAGTATCATGAGCGCACCATCTGATTTTCCAGTTGTTATCTTTGGTCATCATTAAGATTTTTTGAATAATCATATTACTTCTACTGATATCTTCTTCTTCCAGCCATGCATTTATTAGATTAAGTGCTTTCAGCCTGATTTTATCATTTGTGTTACTAAGTTCTTTATACAAATAATCGATTATTTTTCGTGAAGACTGAGATGGTTCAAGCTCATATAATATTTCATCTAAAATATCAAAGATGTTATTAGAAAAAGGATCTTTTTTAGCAATTTCAAAAAGTCTTATAAATTCATTACCGAGAAAGTCTTTCCAGTCTTCAGCGTTTTCAGATAATGCATAATAAATAGAATCCAGATTGGTTTCCTCAAAATTTGTAATGCTTTCACAGTAAGACTTCAATTCATCTGGATTATTTTTGGCTAAAACTCCAATGTTATCAAGATTTTTCTGAAGTTCTTTTTCATCAAGAGAAAATAGATCATCAATTTTTGGAATACTCTCAAAAGCTGAAAAGTCTTTTTCAGGCATTTTTTTGAAACTGCTTCCAAAATTTGGTTTTAGAAAGCGATTTTTATAAAGTTTCAAATATTGCTCAATAAAATAATCAGGAGTGTCTAAATTATCTATTTTAAATTCAATTTTCTTATTTTTATGATAAAGGGAAAGATATTTTACTTCAGTTTCATACTTCGAATATTCTGTAACTTCTTGTTTGATAAGTATTTTTTCATTTTTGATATTACTCCAGATCATGTATTCATGATTTAGTTGAATTCCATTATTGCTAATTATTAAAATATTTTTCGCCGAGTATTTTTTAATTACTTTTATAATTTTGATACTATAGCTAATAATTAAAAAGGCGCTCATACCAATCATAAAATAATCACCTCTTTTATATTTTGTGTAGTCTAACCCTGCAAGTTTAATAAAATATATTCCGAGAGTAATAAATACCAAATATCCAATGACACCAATTGCCAAAGATAGTTTTGAATAATTAATATGGATTTCACTAGGAAGACTATTATCATCAATAAAAACATTTCTATTTTTATGATAATTATTTTCCGAAACAGCACATATTGCACATATCAGAGAACCAAGAAAAGGAATAAATGAGAAAAACAGGTCCTTTTTAAAGAAAAAGATAGCAACTATTAAACAAATAATTGTTAAAATTGAGAATAATGCAGTTCCAAATTTTTGTTTTATCATGTGTTTTTTTTAACTCTTGCGAAGATACATTTTAAACCTAAACCTCCTTTATTTTATAAAGGATATTTATAAAAATTAAATAAAATCCCATTTGAATTCAGACCAAAATCCCCTACATTTGTTATATGATACACGACCAACGCGCAGAAAAATTCAGGCAGATCGTGGAAAATAAGTTCCAGATCTACAATTCATTGTTTATGAGCCTGCCTTATGATAAAATGACGAATATCGGGATGCTGCTTCCGTTCCTTTGTGAAGAAAGCAAAATCGGTTACGAAGCCGGAAAAACACCTGAAGAAATCGTTGAAGAATTCTTTAAAAATCATACCGATTTGCAGACTGAAGAACAGAAAACAGAACTGCTTTTCAAAATAATCCAATATATTGAAAGACAGGTGGTTTTGTTTGATAGTATTGAGGATGCTGCATTTCCGAACCTGCATTCCGAAAGTGATAACGGAACGGTAACCAATATGTACGAACGTTCGCTTCAGGATCATAAATTGGAAAAAGTGCGTGAAAAACTGAAGGATTTTGCCATTAAAATCGTGTTTACGGCGCATCCGACACAGTTTTATCCGAATTCCGTGCAGAGAATTCTTCACGATCTCAGAAATGCCATTACAACCGATTCTATTACGAATATCGATATGCTTTTGCAGCAGTTGGGAAAAACACCGTTCGTTAATAAAGAAAAACCGACTCCGATTGATGAAGCGTTGAGCATCATTTATTATCTGAGATACGTATATTACGATACCATCGGAGAACTTTTCACGAAAATAAAAACGACATTCGAAAACGATCATTTTCACTTACATGAAGATCTGATCCAGCTTGGTTTCTGGCCGGGGGGAGACCGCGACGGAAATCCTTTTGTAACAGCAGAAGTCACGAAAAGAGTGGCGGAAGAACTGCATACTGCAATTTTAAAAGCCTATTACAACAACCTGAAATCGGTTCGAAGAAGACTGAGTTTCAGAGGTGTTTCAGAAGTTTTAACAAAACTGAGCAACGAACTGTATTCCGCGATTTTCAGAAATGAAAAAATTACGGCAGATGATATTATCAAAAGACTGGAAGAAGCCGAAAAAATCCTCGTGGAACAGCACAATTCATTGTTCCTTGATCAGTTGGTGAATTTCAAAGACCGTGTGAAGATTTTCGGGACACATTTTGCGACTTTGGACGTTCGGCAGGACAGCAGAATCCATCAGAAAGTGATTGATGAGGTTTTTGCTAAAGTATTCGGAGCCAGTGATGCGACGCACGAAGAAAAATTCAGTAAGTTAATTCAGGTTACTGAAAAAGTAAATCCTGATGATTTTGAAGATATTGTAAAAGATACTTTGCTTACGGTTTCCCAAATTTCAGAAATCCAGCAACTGAACGGATTGAGAGGGATGAACCGGTATATTATTTCCAATTCCGATGCGGTAAAAGATGTAATGAATGTGTATGCGTTTTTCAAAGTCTGCGGTTATCAGGAAGAAGAAATCAATATGGATATCGTTCCGCTTTTCGAAACAATGGAAGGTCTTGCCAACGCAGAAAATGTAATGAACGAATTGTATCAAAATCCTGTTTACAAAAAGCATCTGAAAAAAAGAGGAAATCAGCAGACCATTATGTTAGGTTTCTCGGACGGAACGAAAGATGGCGGTTATCTGAAAGCGAACTGGGAAATTTATAAAGCCAAAGAAGTGTTAACGAAACTTTCCGAGCAAAACGGAATTAAAGTCGTGTTTTTCGACGGTCGAGGAGGACCTCCCGCAAGAGGAGGCGGAAAAACCCACGATTTCTATGCTTCACAGGGGAAAACCATTGCGAATAATAAAATTGAATTAACAATTCAGGGACAGACGATTACGAGTATTTTCGGAAATAAAGAACAGGCAAAATATAATTTCGAACAGCTTTTAACAGCCGGAGTGGAAAATGATGTTTTCAAAAATTCGAAAAAAGAACTAACAGAAAAAGAAAGGGCGTTAATCATCGAACTGGCTGAAATCAGTTATCAAAAATATTCAGACCTGAAAGCGCATCCTATGTTTGTTCCTTATTTGCAGGAAATGAGTACGCTCGAATATTACGGGAAAACAAATATCGGAAGCCGGCCGTCGAAAAGAGGAGGCGGAAGTGAGCTTAAATTTGAAGATTTAAGAGCGATTCCGTTTGTAGGATCATGGTCGCAGTTGAAGCAGAATGTTCCGGGATTCTTCGGGTTTGGTTTTGCAATGCAGCAGTTGAAAGAACAGGGACGATTTGATGAGGTAAGAGAATTGTACAGAGGTTCGGATTTCTTTAAAACGTTGGTTTTAAATTCAATGATGAGTATGAACAAGACCTATTTTCCTTTGACGTATTACATTAAAAACAACCCGAAATTCGGTGCATTCTGGAATGTTCTGTTTGATGAATACAATCTTTCCAAAAATATTATGCTGGAATTAACTGGCTTTAAAATGCTACAGGAAGAAGATCCGCTTTCCAGAAAATCGGTGAAAATCCGCGAGAGAATTGTTTTGCCTTTATTGAGCATTCAGCAATATGCATTAATGAAAATTCAGAAAGGGGAAGGCGATCTGGAAGCTTACGGAAAACTGGTGACGCGTTCTTTATTCGGAAATATTAATGCGAGCAGGAATTCGGCTTAATAATAAATAATCTGTGTGTCATTCTGAATGCAGTGAAATGGAATGAAAAATCTAAACATTTTGCTTAGATGTTTGCTGAATGATGATTTGCAATTAGACATCAGTCTTCGGCTTCGCTCAGCCTTCGGGAATAATAAGAAAACCTCTCAATGCGAGAGGTTTTTCAGTTTATTCTTTTATGAATTTTTCGTAGTATATTTTATCCTTCGTCTGAATTTTCAGGTAATAAACACCTTTTGCAAAATCTTCGACTTTTACAGATTTCTGGTTATTGGTTTTTGTAATGAATCTTCCTAAGTTATCATAAACTTCCAAGGATAAAACATCACTTTCTGAAGCTATGTTTAAAATATTTTTAACAGGATTCGGGAAAATGGCAATATTGTTTTTCTTTACCAGTTCTGAAGTACTTAAAACGTTATTGTAAAGACCTCCGAAATTTAAAATTCCGAATCCCATCTGATCGGTATGATTGGGATAAAGAGAAGCGTTCTGTCTTAATTTATCCCTCATTAAATCTCTGTTCATGGTAGGAAAAGCCTGAATAAGACAGGCGACTCCTCCCGCAGCAATGGGAGTGGCAATGGATGTTCCGTTAACTGAAATGGTTGAATTATTATTGATAACACTTGTTGCGGCGGTTCCTCTTGCACTCGCATCGGGTTTTATAACACCCGCAGAATTCGGACCGAAAGATGAGAAGGTGGAAGAAGCTCCGGAAGAATCTACAGCTCCGATGGTAAAGACTTTTGCGTTATCTGCCGGAGTTAAAATATAATGCCACGTCTGAGCTCCTGAATTTCCTGCCGCGAATAGAGTTAAAATACCTTTGTTGACGGCAATTTCTGCACCTCTTGCGATAAAGGAAGTGGTTCCGTTCATATTGGCGTAAGTATAGTTGTATTTCGGGTCATCAAAAGTAGCATAGCCCAGAGATGTTGTAATCATATCAACTCCTTTTCGGTCGGCTTCTTCGGCGGCTTCGATCCAGTAAAGTTCTTCTTCGGGAATTTCTATTGCTGCATTTTCGCTTCGGTACAGATAAAAATCCGCATCCGGAGCTGAGCCGACAAAAGTATCCTGAATATATCCTCCGATTGCACCCAGAACAGCAGAACCGTGGTTGTTAAGCGAAGTATTGTAAATGTCTGAGCCTTTGGCCACAAAATCATATCCGCCCTTGATGTGTCCGTTCGTCCATAATCTTGAATAGGCAGAACCTGTATTTACGTAAGGGAATCCGGAATCAATAACCGCAATGGTAACTCCTGTTCCTGTATAACCTGCCAAATGAAGCGGACGGAGATTGATCTGGTCGATCTGCGCAGAGCCTGAACCATAGTCAAAAGTGGTTAAATTTTTATTCGCCGGGTTGATTGGATCGTCCCACTTATTCTGATGATTCATTTTTGTTCCTCCTGACGAATTTCTTGCAAAACTTTCTACAGACAGCACATAATTCTGCGCCTGAAGCATGGTAATCTGAGCCGGTGTTGCATTCACGGCGACACCATTCAGCCATTTTGAATAATCAGTTACGGTGAATCCTAAATTCTGAATATTGGTAATGTAAGTCGGTTCTATCGGAGCATCCTGATCATTCAGCGTAATTCCTAACGAAGTACGTCTGTTAAGGGATTTTTGAGATAATTCTGATAACGGATTTGCATAGAATGCAGCCTTGTTCGGTTTGTCTTTAAAAAATACAAAAACAAGCGACGTCTGGGCAAAACCGGCAGAGTAACCCGCTAAAAGACAAAAAAGTAAAGTTTTTTTCATGTATTTATTTTGTATAAAGATAAAACAAAATCAATAAAATTTTTGAAGGGATTTTAAATTCCTTATTTTTACAGAAATATTTATTTATGAAAAAGATTCAAATGGTTGACTTACAAAGTCAGTATTACAAGATAAAAAATGATGTGGATAATGCCGTTTTAAATGTAATGGATTCAGCGGCTTTTATCAATGGTCCTGAAGTAAAGTCTTTCCAGAATGAATTAGAGTCCTATCTGGACGTAAAACATGTTATTCCCTGTGCAAACGGAACTGATGCACTTCAGATTGCTTTGATGGGTCTTGATCTGAAGGAAGGTGATGAGATCATCACGGCAGATTTTACTTTTGCGGCAACTGTGGAAGTTATTCATTTGCTTAAACTTAAATCTGTTTTGGTGGATGTGGATTATGATACTTTCACCATTTCAACAGAGGCGATTAAAAAAGCTATTACTCCTAAAACAAAAGCCATTATTCCCGTACATATTTTTGGGCAGTGCGCGAATATGGAAGAAATTTTAAAAATTGCTGAAGAACATAATTTATATGTAATTGAAGACAATGCACAGGCAATCGGTTCTGAATTCACATTTTCGGACGGAACTGTAAAAAAAGCAGGAACCATGTCTACGGTTGGAACGACTTCTTTCTTTCCATCTAAAAATTTAGGATGCTATGGAGACGGTGGAGCAATTTTCACGAATAATGATGATCTGGCGCACCGTTTAAGAGGAATTGTAAACCATGGAATGTACCAAAGATATTATCATGATGAGGTAGGTGTAAACTCAAGATTAGACAGTGTTCAGGCTGCTATTTTGAGAAAAAAACTTCCGCATCTGGATAACTATAACGAAGCAAGAGGAAGAGCAGCAGATTATTATGATGAAGCTTTTGCCGGGCATGAACATATTTTAACACCAAAAAGAGCGGAATATTCTACTCACGTTTTCCACCAGTATACTTTAAGAATTCTGAACGGAAAACGTAATGATTTGCAAAAATTCTTAGCTGAAAAGGAAATTCCGGCAATGATCTATTATCCGGTCGCTTTAAGAAAGCAAAAAGCCTACTTTCAGGAAAGTAACGACGCCGATTTTGTGAATACGGATAAACTTCTGGATCAGGTAATTTCTCTTCCAATGCATACGGAACTGGATGATGAGCAGCTGAAGTATATTACGGATGCGGTGTTGGAGTTTATGGGGTAGACTATGCTTCACGACGAAAGAATATTAAAAAATAAGTTTGCTTATTTTTATGCTATAATTTTTGTTTTTTTTGGCTAATGTATTTTGGCTATTTTACTCTATTGATTATAAGTGATAATTTTATTATTAGTGAAAATTATGCTGGTTTAAAGTATTTATTTTACACATTAATATTTGGAATCTTTTCAACTTTATTAATAAGTTTTGTATGTATTTTTAAGGAATCAAATAAATTTTTCATCAGTTTCAATACTGCTGTACTCTTAATAATTTTTCTTCATCTTTTAAGATACTTTATTGATTTTAAAGAAATTTATTCTCAGTTTGTTTATTTTATATTTTTTTTTGTTTTTGTCTGGAATGTTGGTTAATATTTTTCGACACAAGAGAAGCAAATGTGAGATCGAAAACATAGGAGAAAATAAAGATTAAATAATATGAGACCAAAAATATTTAAATATAAGTTTGTAGGAATATCAATATTCATATTTGAACTATTTGTAACAATGTTATTTGGTTATGGGAGTTATGATTCATTTATAGAATTTAGCTCTGTAAATATATTTTCAATTGAAAATTTTATTTTTATTTTCGCTTTGATGATATTTATTACTGCAGTTTTATGTCTTATTACTATTATATTTAGAATTAAAAAGAGTATATACTGTTTAAATGTAAACCTATTTTTAATTTTACTATTTTTTCTTGTGGGCTATATAAAATTATTAATAAATGATGATTTCAGAAGTGATGATAATTTGAAATTAATGATTACAATTTCTGTTACCTTAGTTTTTATTTTTTTAACTAACTTTTTTAAATATAAAGAAATAGAGTTTTTAGAAATAGATAACATAGGAACACATAACGATTAAAAAAGAAACAATAAAAAAATGGCAATACTCGTAACAGGAGGTTTAGGATATATCGGTTCCCATACGGTGGTGGAACTTTTAAATAACAATTTTGAGGTTGTTATTGTGGATGATTTATCGCATTCCGAGAGATTTATATTAAAAAATATTGAGGAAATTACAAGGAAAAAACCTGTTTTTTATCCTTTCGATCTAAAAAGAAAAGAACTTCTAACGCAGGTTTTTGATGCTCATGAAATTGACGGATGTATCAACTTTGCGGCATTCAAAGCGGTAGGCGAAAGTCAGGTGAAACCTGTTGATTATTATGAGAACAATTTGTTTTCATTAATCAATATTCTGCAGGAATTTAAAGAAAGAGGAATTTCAAACTTTATTTTCAGCTCATCCTGCACGGTTTACGGACAGGCTGATGAAATGCCGATCCACGAAAATACTCCGTTAAAAATGCCTGAAAGCGTTTACGGAAAGGCAAAGCAGATGGGAGAGGAGATCCTGATTGACTTTGCAAAAGCATATCACCGCAAAATTTCTTTATTAAGATATTTCAATCCGATCGGAGCACATCCTTCAGCAAAAATAGGGGAGTTACCTATTGGAGTTCCGAATAATTTAGTACCTTTCGTGATGCAAACTGCGGCAGGAATCCGTGAAAAACTAAATGTTTGGGGAAATGATTACCCTACTGAAGACGGAACGGCTGTCCGTGATTATATTTATATTGTAGATTTGGCTAAAGCCCATGTTGCAGCATTGAAAAAATTAATGGCTGACGATTCTGATCATGCGGTTGTTGATATTTTTAATTTAGGAACAGGAAAAGGTTCATCGGTTCTGGAAGTAGTAAAAGCTTTCGAAACAGCAAATGACGTGAAAGTTCCTTACCAGATCTGCGACAGAAGAGAAGGAGATATTACAATTGCTTATGCAAACGTAGATAAAGCCCAGAAAGAGCTTAACTGGAAGTCTGAAACATCTTTAGAAGAAGCATTACGGACAGTTTGGCAGTGGCAGAAATATTTAGAAACAAGAAACACTTAACAATTTGTACAAAAAAGAAGATATTTATATGAAAACACAAAGAATAGGCATCACGTTTTCGTCATTCGACCTGCTTCACGCAGGGCATATTAAAATGCTTGAAGAAGCAAAAACCGTATGTGACTACCTTATTGTAGGTTTGCAGATTGATCCCTCCCACGATCGCCCAACCAAAAATAAACCGACTCAGACTATCGTAGAAAGATATATTCAGTTAAAAGCAGTAAATGCTGTTGATGAGATTATTCCATATTACACAGAGGAAGATCTTCTGGATATTTTAAAATCTTTTGTAATTGATGTGAGAATTATCGGGGACGATTATCTTGACAGAGATTTCACCGGTAAAAAATACTGTGAAGAAAAAGGAATTGAGATTTTTTACAATAAAAGAGATCACAGGTTTTCTTCCAGCGATTTAAGAAAAAGAATCTACGAAGCTGAACTTCAGAAACTTGAAAAAACAGAAGCTGCAAAATAAAAAAATCCCGAATTCAATTTCGGGATTTTCTGTTTGTATGAAAGGCGGATTACATTGGTCCTCCTTGCTGATCGTCTCCGGTTGCATTGGAGTTGATGTCTTTTTTACGTTTCGGCTGTTCTACTTTTTCGTTTCCTTGCTTGAATCTGTAGGTCAAAGATAAAGCAAATTGTCTTGGCTGCCACTGCATATAAGAATCTCTTATACTGTTTGCCGTGTATGTAGTAGCCTGCATCGCTCTCGTATTGAAAATATCCTGAATATTGAAAGATATTGTTCCATTACCATCCCAAATCGTTTTTGATGCTCCGAAGTTAATGGCATACATATCTTTTCTGTCCTGATAAGCCGTTTTCTGCCCTCCTCTGTAGAAGCCTTGAATCTGGAAATTGAAAGTTTTGTCTACTTTAAAAGTTGTGGTAAGTCTTGCTCTTGTAGAAAAACCACTACCGTTAAAATCTGCAACTGCCTGAATAGGATTTCCGTTTTTGTCGAATGTGTCATACAAAGTGCTGCCTTTGGTATTATATCCGAATAAATCTACGTTACCTAAAAATTTAAGCCAGCTTGTTGCATCCCAGTTAAAATTCAGATCTAAACCGTAACGGTCATCAGATCCTAAATTAATTGGCTTGGTATGAGATTCAATACGTCTTGGTATAATAAGACTTCCATTTTCATCTTCTGCAAGTTTATTATAAACTAACATTTTTGTATCATCGGTCTGATGTCTGAAATACAAAGTCGGATTAATGGTGAATTTCTTTTTAGAAATGCTATAACCGAACTCGTAAGAATCTACATAGGAAGGATTCAGATCAATATTTCCGTCAAAAATATTTTGATTATCGCTATAATTTGGATTAGGAATCATGAAGAATGATCTCGGACGGTCAATTCTTCTCGCATAGTTTAGTAAAAGCTGATTGTCTTTTGCGAATTCATAGCTCAAGTAAACACTTGGAAACAGATTATTATAATTCTTTGTAGTAATTATATCCTTATCCTTAGGAGATAAATTGGCATAATTAATATCGATGTTAGAGAGTTCGTCTCTTAATCCTAACTGATAGCTGATTTTTCCGATCTTACTTTTAAACTGCAAATAAAAAGCATTAAATGTTTCCTTATATGTTGCGTCATAGGTGTAAGGCCTTAAAAATGATAAGGTAGGATTTAAAGCTGTGCTTTCCTGAACATCATTGCTGTAGTCATTAGAGTTGATGTCTATTCTGTATCCTGCCTCTAATTTAGAATATTCTCCAATCGGCAATTCGTAATCTGCTTTACCGATTAACGTTTTATTTTTAGTGTTCTGATTTACAATGTCCTTAAGACTGAATATTCCATCTCTGGTTTCATCAATATTGGTATCATTAAAAGATCTGTTGCTCTGTAAACTTAGTGATACGGATAAATTCTGACCTTTATCATCAAATTTATGATCTAATCCAAAATCTCCCTGAAAAGCAAGATTGTTATTTGTGCCTAAAGTTCTTCTGTTAGAAGATGAACTTGGATTACTTAAATAAAAATAACTGTAGTCAATATTTCCGTCATTTTCGCTGTCAAAAGTTCTCACCGTACCGGAGGCGTTAATTGAAGTTTTTGGAGAAATATCGTATACAACTCCTGCTGAAGCATTGTAGTTGTTATTCTTACTGTTTGTTACAGAATTTTGATGTCTTTCCGTAAAATCGCTTGCTGCAATAGCATTAGAGAAATAATCGTCGCTTCTGTTTGTGTTTTTAGATTCTCTATAACCGCCGCCTCCATTAAGAAACCATGAGAAGTTTCCTTTTCTCCAGCTTAAATTGGTATTAAGGTTTGTTTGCGGCAAATATCCAACGGTTCCGGTAACACTTCCGTTGAAGCCTGTTTTCTTATTTTTCTTAAGGATAATATTCAGAATACCTGCTGTTCCGCTTGCCTCAAATTTTGATGAAGGGTTGGTAATTACTTCAATTTTTTCAATCTGATCTGCCGGAATACTCTGCAAAGCATTAGCT
The DNA here is from genome assembly GCF_037146035.1 of Chryseobacterium sp. MMO-72. Taxonomy (NCBI): domain Bacteria; kingdom Pseudomonadati; phylum Bacteroidota; class Flavobacteriia; order Flavobacteriales; family Weeksellaceae; genus Chryseobacterium; species Chryseobacterium sp. MMO-72. The sequence continues at coordinate 254,777 of NZ_JBBCWG010000004.1, read as the reverse complement.
CCATCATCAATCCCCAGAAGGGCAGAAGGTTTTCCGTTGATTAAAAATTTTACATTAGAGCTTCCCCTCATAGAAACCGTTCCGTCTGTGTCTACAGAAACCGAAGGAACGTTGGAAAGGACGTCCTGAAGATTTCCCCCTTTACTTACAATATCCTGAGACGGATCATACGTTCTTTTATCCAGTTCTACCTTGTAAGGCTTCGTAGCCTGAGCTGTAATCACAACTCCCTGAATGTCTCCTGTTTTCAGATTGGTAGCACTCTTTTCAGGGTCGATTGATAAAGCACCGATGTTTCCTGCCGCAGTAATTTGTTTGTTAACTACACTTTTCTGGTAATCGATTGCTTCAATAGTAATATCATAAGCTCCCGGAGCAAGATCAAGCTTGTACTGACCTTTTTCGTCGGTAAGCGTAGCATCACTGAACTGTTTGTTTGCCTTGTTACTGAAGGTAACAGAAGCGTAAGGAACGGGCTGGTTATTCTTGCTGACAACCGACCCGGAAATACCGACCTTCTCCTGTGCAAAAGCCAATGCTGCTGCCGAAAGTACAAAAGTAAGCCCTAAGGTTTTCTTTGTAAAAATGTTAATGATTTCCGTCTGATTCATAAGGTATTTTTTGTGTAAAATCGTAAAAGATTTTCCCTAATATTATGAAATTGTTAATCTGTTTAAATTTCATAATATTAAGTTTAATTTATTATTTGTAAGGTATATGTCGGACTAAAAAGCCAAATGTTAGTTGTAGAATTGTTAAAAAAAAGTTAATATGATTATTATTTTATATTTTTTGAATTCAGCCAGTCCTGATAAGCTTTTGCATTAACAGCATGTTCTTCTGCACTTGCTGTAAATTTGTGGTATCCGAATCTCGCAGGATCAGCACACATAAAAATATAATTGTTCTTTTCTGCATTCAGCACGGCATCCACAGAATTTTTATCTACTACACAAATAGGTCCCGGAGGAATTCCTTTGTTTGAATAGGTGTTGTATGGCGATGGAGTAGAAAGATGCTTATAAAAAACCCTTTTGATTTGCTCCTTAAAATTTGTCTGCTTATTGATTGCATAAATTACCGTTGGATCAGACTGAAGTTTCATCCCTTTTTTATAGCGGTTAAGATATAATCCTGCAATCGTTTTCTGTTCGTCCTTTTTTCCTCCCGATTCCTTGTACACGATAGAAGCCAGAGCATAAATCTGATCTCTCGTTAAACCGGATTGCTGTTCTTTAGATTTTCTTTCGCTGTTCCAGAATTCATTGTACTGATCATCAAATTTTTTGAAAAATTCTTTCGGAGTTACCGTCCAGAAAAAATTGTACGTATCAATAAAAAAATACTTTTTTAAATCTTCCGCATTGTTATATCCTTTTTCGGCAGCAATTGAATTGAATTCGTTGACGAATTTTAAAGAATCTACTTCTGTTTTTTTAGTTACTTTACCAATCATCTGATAAACATCCCCAAAATCACCAATTCTGAAACTGTTCTCACTCTGATTTCCTGCTTTAATCATATTAACCAAATTCGCGTTCCCTAAACCTTTCTGGAAATGATAGCGTCCCGGTTTGAAATATTTTTCAAGATCCTTTTCTTTCGCAACGGCTTCAAAAGCTTCTTTATTATCGACGTATTTCGCCGCAGAATCAAGGATTTGTTTAAAATTTGCCTGATGAGGAATCAAAACATATCCGTCTTTTTCGATGTTATTACCGTAATATTTTTTATAAAATTTAAATCCAAAAAATCCGCCTACTACAAAAACAAGCAGGATGATGATAAGAATAGCTTTCTTCATTTAAATGGTGATTAAAAGTTTTATTTTTTTAAATAAGGTCTATTTTACCTCTAAAAACCTGCTTTGCAGGACCTTCGAGCCAGATGTTCTGAAAAGTGTCTCCGTTTTTTTCAGCATATACTTTCAGATTTCCGCCCAAAGTTTTAACTTTTACAGAGATTAGATTGTTATTTTGCAGAAAAGTTAAAGCCGAAGCCGTAACTCCCGTTCCGCAACTGTAGGTTTCATCCTCAACGCCTCGTTCATAAGTTCTTACGAAAATCTCATCATCAGAAATTTTTTCCATAAAATTAACGTTGATGCCTTTTTCCTTATAATTTTCAGAATTTCTGATACCGTTTCCTTCTGCAAAAACGTTGTAGTTAACGATATCTTCCACATATTTCACGTAATGTGGCGAACCCGTATCCATTACCGTGTCCTCTCCGTCATTGGAAATGGTAGTAACATCGCTCATTTTTAACTTTACGATTCCGTTGTGGATTTCGGCAATATGTTCCCCGTCAATAGCCGTGAATTTACAACTGCCTTCAAAAATATCAAGGAAAAAAGCAAAAGCTACAGAACATCTCGCTCCGTTTCCGCAAAAGCTCTTAGAACCGTCCGAGTTATAATAATCTACTTCAAAATCATAGCCTTTCGCGGTGTTTATTTTAATAAGTCCGTCTGCTCCGATCCCGAAACGGCGGTCACAAAGCTTCTGAATATTTTCAATGGAAAGATCATCCCATTCTCCGGAACGATTGTCTATCATTACAAAATCGTTTCCTGTGCCCTGATATTTATAGAATTCCATATTTATTAATAGAATGTTTGTTTTAAAAATTGAAACTGCAAAATTACTATAATTAAAACGAAAACGAACAGTGTTAGCTGTCCGTTTCCTTATTTATAATGGTTTTATCTGAATCCGCCTCCGCTTCTCGTTGGCTGAGGAGAAGTTTGCTGCGGTTGAGGAGTCGAAGTTCCCGAACTGTTTCTGAACCCTCCGCTGTTTGAATTCATATTGCTTCCGGAATTATTTCTGAACCCGCTGTTTGAATTACCGTTACCGGAATTGTTTCTGAATCCGCCGTTATTCTGAGGCTGTGGCGTTACCGTATTCTGTTGTTGATTTCTGAATCCGTTATTCGGTCTCTGGTTCGTGTTTTGCCCGCTGTTTGGTCTGAAGCTTCCGTTTGAAGTTCCGTCATTTACACCGCCTCTGAAGCCATTGTTTGGTCTTGCGGAAGTCGTTCCGTTTGATCCTGATCTTCTTTCAACATAAACTTTTCTTCTGGAATTATTATAGTTCTGGTAATAATACGGCATCCCGTTATCATAATAATATGTGTAGTCGTTTCTGTAATAATATCCATCATTTCCCCAATATCCGCCGTTTCCGTAATATCCCTGAGGCGCATAGTAATATCCGTTATCATAATAAGGATCTCCATAATTGTTGGCATATGGATCCGAATATATCGCACAAGAGGTTAAACTTGCCATTGTAATTAAGCTGAACGCTATTTTAAATAAATTTTTCATGTTTTTAATTGTACTTTTTTTTCTTTATAACTTTTTTTCCAACTGGCGTATCCCTGGATCGCCATAATAGTAAATACCAAATATTGAACCGAAGTGATTCCAAGTTTCTTATGAATCATCATCGGAATGCAGATAAAGTCTCCGATGATCCAGAAAATCCAGTTCTCTATGCGTCTTTTCGCCATAAACCACATCCCCACAAGAAAAATAGAAGTTGTAATGACATCCAGCCAGTTTCCCCAGTCTAAATGATACAGACCTAGATCTACACCTTTCATAGAAAACTTATTGTCAATATAAGGCTTGAAATAATACACTACAGTTACTAAGATTATACTTAAGACGAAAAGTAAAGTTCCGTATAGCCATTCTTTTTTGGATGCCCAGCTTACTTCCACATGAACATGATCCTGCGAACTTTTTCCCCAAAGAATCCATCCGTAAATGCTCATTACGGTGTAATAAACATTAATCATACAGTCTCCGAGCAGACCAAAATTGAAAAGAATATACACATACATTAAAGTTGAAACAATTCCTGTAGGATAAACCCAGATATTTTTTTTAATTGAAAAATAAACACTTAAAATTCCGAATACCGTAGCGGATGATTCCAGCAGAATCTGCGTGGCAGAGTAGGTTTCATAGGGTTTTAAGAAAAGATCGTATACATTCATGCGGTCAAAAATAAGTAAAAAAACACTTACTTTGCAATGATTTAAATATTATGAAAATCAGAATTTTAAGTTTCAGAATATAAAATTAACACGGAAAAATTATTAATAAACGTTAATGTTTCTAAATTTTTTATATTTTCGTAAATCTTTAATAAATAATAAAATATGTCTAAAATTTGGACCAAAAAACCGATGAGTGCTTTCGAAAATGATATGAAAAGCAGTCAGCTCAAAAGAGTACTCGGTAAATGGAGTCTTACAGCTATCGGAATCGGGGCTATTATTGGTGGAGGAATTTTCGTACTTACAGGAACCGGAGCGTATTATCATGCCGGACCTGCATTGGCTCTTTCCTTCATTATTGCCGGAATTGCTTGTGTATTTGCAGCATTGTGTTACTCAGAATTTGCATCTATCCTGCCTGTTGAAGGTTCAGCGTATGCCTATGCGTACGGAACTGTGGGAGAAATATTTGCATGGATCATCGGTTGGGGGCTCATCCTTGAGTATGCGATGGGATCTATGACAGTAGCCGTTTCCTGGTCGGGATATTTTAATAAGTTGTTAAAAATGTTCGGTCTTCATCTTCCGGATTATCTTACTTCAGATCCTGCAAGTTATACTGGAGAAGGTTTTTCGATGAATTTACCGGCTTTTCTTATCGTAATTTTTGTAATTTCTATTCTTATCAAAGGAACTAAAGAAGCTGCAAAAGCGAACAATCTTATCGTAATCATGAAGGTTTCTGCGGTTCTTTTCGTTATTATTGCAGGAGCATTCTTCATTAATGCAGATAACTGGGATCCTTTCATTCCTGCTGCTAAAATGGTTCACGAAGGTGAAAATGTAAAGGAAGCGTATGGTATTCAGGGAATTATTTCCGGTGCTGCAGCAATTTTCTTTGCGTATGTAGGTTTCGATGCCGTTTCTACACAGGCGGGAGAAGCGATCAATCCTAAAAAAGATGTTCCGTTTGCGATCATCGTTTCACTTTTGGTTTGTACAGGATTATATATTTTGGTATCTCTTGTTTTAACAGGAATGATGCACTATTCAGACTTTGATCCTCATGGAAATTATCCGGATGCAATTAAAGCACCTGTAGCGTATGCATTTGAAATTGCAGGACAGGGTTGGGCTGGATACATCATCACGATTGCAGCAACTGTAGGTTTAATTTCCGTATTGATGGTAATGATTATGGGACAGTCCAGAATTTTCTTAGGAATGTCTAAAGATGGTCTTATCCCTAAAATGTTCAGCGATGTTCATCCTGTAAGAAAAACGCCGGCTAAAAGTTTAATGCTTTTAGGAATCATTATCGCTACTGTTGCAGCGTTTACGCCGATCAGTAAATTGGCAGATATGACGAGTTTCGGTACTTTATTCGCGTTTACAATGGTTTGCGTAGCGGTTTGGATCTTAAGAAAAAAAGAACCGAATATGCCAAGAACATTTAAAGTTCCTGCACTTCCTGTAATCGCAACATTAGGAATCTGCATCAACCTTTATCTGATCTGGAACTTAAGCCACGAAGCAAAATACCTTTCTATGGGTTGGTTAGCGCTTGGTGTAGTCATTTACTTTACCTATAGTTTAAGAAACAGTAAACTTCACAAAGTGGGTTATGGCGAAACGTTCAAAGCAGAACAGGAACCATTGCAAAAACCTGATTTAGATTAAAATTTTATAAATAGATCAAATAAAATCCACAGAATTCTGTGGATTTTTTATTTTTGTGAATATGAAAAAGCTTTTACCATTTTTACTGTCATTCTCCGGGATTTTTACATTTTCTCAGCAGATCGAAAGTTCAAAGATTATTTTAAACGATAAAATCAGCATCAGAGCTATTGAAATCTACGATAACAAAGTCTGGTACAGCGGAACGGACTCCAAGTTTGGTTTTGTTGATTTAAAGAATTCAAAAAATCAAAAACAGATCAGGCTGTCTGAAAAGAAATTACAGTTTAGAACATTGGGACAGGATAAAAAATCGTTTTATGCCATTAATATTGAAAGTCCTGCTGAATTTTTTAAGATTGATAAAAAAAGCTTGAAATATGAAGTGGTTTTTAGAGATACTGTAAAAACAGCTTTTTATGATGCGCTTCATTTTGTGAATGATAAACTGGCTTATACCTTCAGTGATGCATATAAGGACAGTAAATTAAAACTTGCCAAATTTGATAACGGAAAGTGGGCTATGCTTAAAAATGATGTTGTATTAAATGAAGGAGAAGCAGCTTTTGCGGCGAGCAATACCAATATTTCATCCACCAAAAATTATGTATGGATTGCGACAGGAGGAAAAGCTTCAAGAATTTTAAAATTAAATTTTAAGAATAATCAATTTAAAATTTTCAATACTCCGGTTATTCAGGGAGAATCTTCTCAGGGAATCTATTCCATCGATTTCTTAGACGATAAATTCGGGATCGCGGTTGGCGGAGATTACACAAAACAGGAAGCTAATATCAACAATATCGCAACCACCAATGATGGCGGCGAAACATGGCAAATTCAGGCTTCCGGACAAAATGCAGGATATACAACCTGCGTGAAAATAAGACCGGGTTCTAAAGGAAGAGAGATTATTTCTGTCGGAGATCGACATATCAGTTATTCTTCTGATTTCGGGAAAACATGGAAGAAAATTTCGGAGGAGAAAGGTTTTTTTGTTTGTCAGTGGATCAATGAAAATACTGTTGTTTTTGCAGGAAATGGTAAAATTTCTGTCATGAAATTGAAATTCTGAATCTAAAGAATAGAATTTAACTTCAGAAATTCCCAAAACGATTATTTTTTTGAACTTATCTTTGATGTTTTTATATGTATAATGTTTTAAATAAGAGAGTTTCCCAATATTTTACTTTAATAGAAGTCTAAAAATCTATTCAGTTAAAATTTAAATTCGCGATATTTAGACTCATTATAAATTTCATAAAAACGACTAATATATTTCATGATACAAAATTCATCAGATATAGTTAATTTTGCATTGTGAATCCTGATCTAGGTTCACCTTAAAATTGTAAACAGAAAATGAATTCTTTAATCGATAAATATAATATTCCCGGACCTCGTTACACTTCTTATCCTACCGTTCCTTATTGGGATGAAAATTCTTTCACTCCGGAATTGTGGAAGCAGAGTGTCATCCGAACATTCAAGGAAAGTAACGCAGAAGAGGGGATTTCTATATACATTCACCTTCCTTTTTGTGAGGCTTTATGTACGTTCTGCGCATGTCACAAACGGATCACAAAACAACACAGCGTTGAAATTCCTTATCTCGAAAGTGTTTTAAAAGAGTGGCAGCTTTACCTTAAACTGTTTAACGAAAAGCCCAAACTGAAAGAGTTGCATTTAGGAGGCGGAACTCCGACTTTTTTCTCTCCAAAAAACTTAAAAACCTTACTGGAAGGAATTTTTGAAACGGTGGAAATTGCCGAACATCAGGAATTTTCTTTTGAAGGACATCCGAATAATACCACGAAAGAACACCTTCAGACTTTGTACGATTTAGGCTTCAGAAGAGTAAGCTTTGGCGTTCAGGATTACGATCCGAAAGTGCAGAAAGCGATCAACAGAATCCAGTCTTTCGAAAAAGTGAGAGAAGTAACGGAATGGGCGAAAGAGATCGGTTACAGAGGAATCAGTCACGATTTGGTTTTCGGACTTCCGCATCAGACTTGGGAAGCGATGGAAAGCACCATCCGCAAAACGATGGAATTAAAACCGGACCGTTTGGCATTTTATTCTTACGCACACGTTCCGTGGGTTAAAGGTGTCGGACAAAGAGGTTTTGATGAAAACGATTTGCCAAGTGGTGAAGAAAAACGCCGTTTGTACGAAGACGGTAAAAAATTATTAGAAGAATTGGGCTATATCGAAGTCGGAATGGATCATTTTTCTCTGGAACATGACGATTTATACCAGTCTCTGATTCAGAAGAAATTACACAGAAATTTCATGGGGTATACGTCAAGCAAAACGCAGTTGATGGTTGGTTTGGGAATGTCTGCCATTTCAGATTCCTGGTATGCTTTTGCCCAGAATATCAAAACCGTGGAAGAATACCAGAAAATGGTAGAAGAAGGAGAAATTCCTGTCGTAAAAGGTCATATTCTGAATGATGAAGATCTTACGGTGAGAAGACATATTCTGAACCTTATGTGTCAGTTGGAAACCACTTTTGACATCAACAATTCTTTTCCTGAGCTTGAAAATGCTTTTGAAATGCTGAAAGAAATGGAAAATGATGAGCTGGTGGAAATTAACGGTCATCATATACAGATTACAGAGAAAGGAAGAGCCTTTACGAGAAATGTAGCGATGGTTTTCGATCTCAGAATGATGAGAAACAAACCGGAAACGAGAATTTTCTCGATGACGATATAATATTTTTGAAATAAATAAGAAAGCCTCAGTCCATTTTTGGAGTGAGGCTTTTTAGCTGTCTGAAATTTATTCAATTATTATTTTTTTGCTGTAAGATTTTTCATTTCCTGAATTCAAATTAATAAAATAAACTCCCGAAGGAATCCCCGAAATATTGACGCTGTTGTCACTTTCAATTTTTCCCTGTTCCAAAACCTTTCTTCCTTCAAAACTGATGATCTCAACTATTGCGTTTTTATCTTTCACACCCTCGATGAAAATTTTTTTCGAAGTAGGATTCGGATAAACCTTGATTGGATTTGAAAGTTCATTTTCCTGAACTCCTAAAGTTGTAGTCGTAATTCTGAAAATCTTACCGCTGTTGACGGCAGCTACAAAAAGTTCATTTTGATTATTCACTCCGAACGTTGAAAAATTATTGCCTGAAAAAGCAGAAGTCCAAGTGATCGAATCATCTGAGTTCAGACTGCCGATCTGTGTGGAGCAGTAATCTGCAAAAAAATATCTTCCCTGCAGCGCCGGAAACTGTGTCCCTCTGTAAACATAACCTCCCGTTATCGAACATTTTCCTCCCGAATGATCATACGCGGCAATGGGAAAAGTCATTGTAGATTGTGCGGCGCAACCTGTCGTATTGTAAGTATTATTTCCTTCATAACAGCGCCATCCGTAATTAATTCCTGCCTGTGTTAACGGCATTCTGTTGATTTCTTCAATCTGTCCCTGTCCCACATCGGCAATCATTACATTACCGGAAACGGTATCAAAATTAAACTTCCATGCATTTCTTAATCCGTAAGCCCAGACTTCATCGGCTCCGTCAACTCCTACAAAAGGATTTCCGGGAGGGATATTGTAGGCTCCTGTGGAATTAATATCCAACCTCAGTAATTTACCCAAGAGAGAATTTTTATTCTGGGCATTATTATTTGGATCGCCGCCGCTTCCGCCATCGCCTGTAACGATCCACAAATATCCGTCCGGTGCAAAATGAATACTTCCGCCGTTATGATTATCAAAAGGTTTAGAAAGATTCAGAATAATTTTTTCAGTTGTAGGATCGGCAACATCAGGATTGGCAGAACTTCTGGTATATCTGGCTACGGTAATATTTCCGCCGGTATCATTGTAATACACAAAAAAATACCCATTTGAAGGGTATTGCGGGTGAAAAGCCAGTCCGAGAAGTCCTCTTTCTCCTCCGTACGTGATTTTTGAACTGATGTTTAAAAAATTAGCAGAGTTTACTGTTCCGTCCGATTGTAAGATTTTAATGATTCCGTTTTGCTGAACAACAAACATCCGACTGTCGTTGGCGTTGGTAATTTCTACGGGTGCCGTAAACCCGGTCGCAAATTCTTCCAGAGTAATGCTTTGGGCATTCAGGATGAGGGAAGAAAAAATACCTGCGTAAAAAAGTAGTTTTTTCATAATATTTTGATATTTAGTGTATTAAATCTGAATGAAAATTCCATACCAATGAACCATTGAAAAATTCTTTAAAATACCACGAAATAATTATTAAATCTTAAATGAAAATAAGAATGCCGATATATCTGAAAATAAACGATTTCTGTTGTTAAAAATTCATAAAATACAAGAAAATGATTATATTTGCCGACTTAATTTAACGTAGTTATAACAAAATGCAAGGAAAAGGACTTATTACAATTGTTGCTATTGTACTAGGGTTAATTTGCTTAAATGAGCTATTACCAACATGGTACGCCAGCAAAATTGAAAAGCAGGCGACTGCTATTGCAGGAGACAATCCGGAGAAGTATCAGAAAGAAATTGCAAAACTTTCTAAGGATACTCTGAATCTGGGATTCACTAAACTTTATTACACAAAAGCCAAAGACAAGGAAATGAAACTTGGTCTTGACCTTAAAGGAGGGATCAACGTTCTTTTGGAAATCAACCAGAGAGATCTTGTGAATGATCTTACAGGGTATTCTACAAACCCGATCCTTATTGAGGCTTTAAACAAAACAGATGAAGTTCAGAAGAATTCTACAAAAGCTTACATCGACAATTTCTTCGATCAGTTCGATGCAATTAACAAAAACAAGGGTACAAACCTGAAGTTGGCAGATCCGGAACTTTTCGGAAATACAACGCTTACTGAAGTGAAGTACAACACGCCTGATGATCAGGTAAAAGCAATTGTTAAAAGAAAGATCGATGCATCTGTAGGAACCGCTTTTGAGGTAATCAGAACCAGAATTGATAAGCTTGGAGCCATCCAGCCGAACGTTCAGAGAGTTCCGGGAACCGCAAGAATTTCTGTTGAAATGCCGGGGATGAAGGATATCGATAAAGTAAAGAAAATGCTTCAGACTTCTGCAAAACTTCAGTTCTGGGAAGTACAGCAATCTCCTGAAGTGTATCCTTATTTCCAGACATTAGCTACTATGATCGCTGCAAAAGGAGATTCTATGGGAGTTGCAAAAAATGTAAACTTGATGAATATCTTGCAGGGTGGAAAATCTATGAGCCAAAGTGCTGTAGGAAGCGTAAAATTGTCTGATACCGCTGTTGTAAACAAAATTTTAAACAGCAAAGTTGCACAGTCTTTACGTCCTGCAAACATAAAATATACCCAGTTTATGTGGGGATACAAGCCGGAAGCTTCCGATGCTGAAAGCTTAGTATTATATGCCATTAGAGGGAATATCAACCAGAAAGCTCCGGTAGACGGTGCAGTAGAAAGTGCAAACATCGGCTATGATGAGTTGAGCAGAGTAGTGGTAGATATGCAGATGGATTCTAAAGGAGCTAAAGAATGGAAAACATTAACAGAGAAAAACGTTGGAAAACCTGTTGCTGTAACGCTTGATGGCAGAGTTTACACTGCGCCGAACGTTGTAGGTGCTATTCCAAACGGTAGAACTCAGATTTCTGGAAACTTCTCTCAGGAGGAAGCAAAAGAACTGGTTGACGTTTTAGGAGCGGGTAAATTACCGGCAGGAGCAAAAGTAGTTCAGGCAACGGTTGTTGGTCCGTCTTTAGGTCAGGAATCGATTGATGCAGGGTTAATGTCGTTCATGATTGCCTTTGCGATTATTATCGTTTACATCATTTTCTACTACGGTGGAGCAGGTGTTTATGCGGTAATTGCCATGATCATCAACTTATTCTATATTTTCGGTATTATGGATTCGGGCGACTTTACGCTTACGCTTCCGGGTATCGCGGGTATCGTTTTAACAATGGCAGTTGCTGTTGATACAAACGTTATCATTTACGAAAGAACAAAAGAAGAATTATTCGCAGGAAAAAGTATTCTTGAAGCATACAAAGATGGTTTCAAACACGCATTGAATGCGATTATCGATGGTCACACAACTACATTCTTAACGGCTGTTGTATTGTTCTTCTTCGGAACAGGACCTATCAAAGGTTTCGCATTGACTTTGATGATCGGGGTTGCAATGACATTGTTCACTTCCGTATTGCTTTCAAGAGTAATGATCTTCTCAAGATTGTCTAAAGGAAAAGGACTTTCTGTATGGACTCCGGCAACGAAAAATCTATTCAGAAATACGTGGATCGATTTTATCGGGAAAAGAAAATATGCATACATTTTCTCGGCTGTTTTAACGATTGCTTGTATCATTTCAATCGCAACACACGGTTTCAAATACGGTATCGACTTTACAGGTGGTAGAAACTATGTGGTAAGATTTGATAAAGATGTAAAAGCGGAAGATGTTGAAGATAAATTAGTCTCTTTATTCAAGACGGAAGACGGTAAAAACTCTTCTGTTGAAGCTAAAACTTTCGGAAGCAACAACCAGGTAAAGATCTCTACAGATTACCTTATCGAAGACGAATCTTTAAAAGCAGATCAGGTAATTGAGCAAAAATTGTATGAAGGTTTAAAATCAAACTTACCTGCAGGAACAACGTTGAAAGACTTCAAATCTGCAGATAAAGAGCATGCAGGAATTATTTCTTCTGAGAAAGTTGGACCTTCTGTAGCTGATGATATCAAAGTTCACGGTATCTACGCCGTTTTAGGAGCTTTAGGAATTATCTTTATCTACATTTTACTAAGATTCAGAAAATGGCAATTCTCTTTGGGTGCGGTTGCTGCGTTATTCCACGATGCGATCATTATTTTGGGGTCATATTCATTACTTCACAAGTATATGCCTTTCAATATGGAGATCAATCAGGACTTCATAGCTGCGATTCTTACTGTATTGGGTTATTCAATTAACGATACCGTAATTATCTTCGACAGAATCAGAGAATATTTAAGAGAGAAGAAATCATTAACATTAGCAGGATTATTTGATGATTCTATTTCAAGTACTTTGGGTAGAACATTCAACACCTCATTCACAACAATTCTTGTAATTCTGGCAATCTTCATTTTTGGTGGAGATAACCTTAGAGGATTTATGTTTGCCATGTTAATCGGTATTGGTTTCGGTACGTATTCATCCATCTTCGTGGCATCCGCAATTGCCTACGACTTCCTGAAAACAGGAAAAGAAGATGAAGTGCATGGTAAATCAACAACCAACAAAGAAGTACTTGCTTCAAAATAACTTATACTACAATAAATAAGAATAAAAGTCTTCCGGTTTCGGGAGGCTTTTTTTTGTGGATGTCGAAAGCTCCTCCTTAGAATTTTTATTGTTTTAAATTCTTTATTTAATCAGGAGTTATTTCCTGCTTTCCGCACTCGCTATTTTATAGTTTTGGCTTTGGGGGCGCGGCGAAGCCGCGCCCCCAAAGCCAAAACTATAAAATGAGCTCAAACAAATGCTGCAATCAGGACTAGGGTTGCAGTCGGGAAAATTCCTGTCACACAAAAACACGAAATCTTCAATTACAATAACAAATAATATTCAATAAATAATTAATATCATTTGAAATCATTATTTTTCTAATTTTGCAGATGTATGGAAAACTCTAGAAAAAAAGCCGCAATCGGCTTCATTTTTATTACATTACTGATTGATATTACGGGGTGGGGAATCATCATTCCGGTGGTTCCGAAACTTATTGAAGAACTTATTCATAGTAACATAAGTGAGGCGGCAAAATATGGAGGCTGGCTTGGTTTTGCCTATGCGTTTACGCAATTTATTTTCTCTCCGATTGTAGGAAATCTCAGCGATAAATTCGGGCGCAGACCTATTATTCTGATCTCGCTTTTCGGTTTTTCAATAGATTATATTTTCCTTGCTTTGGCTCCTTCCATTGTCTGGCTGTTTTTAGGCCGCGTTATTGCGGGAATTACAGGCGCAAGTGTTACTACGGCGAGTGCTTATATCGCGGATATTTCTACAGATGAAGACCGTGCAAAAAACTTCGGACTCATTGGAGCTGCTTTCGGACTGGGATTCATCATAGGTCCCGTTTTAGGCGGTCTTTTGGGAGAATATGGTTCCAGAGTTCCTTTTTATGCGGCTGCAGGATTATGTCTGCTGAATTTCCTTTACGGATATTTTATCCTTCCCGAAAGTTTAGATAAAGATAAAAGAAGAGAATTCAACTGGAAAAGAGCAAATCCTGTCGGTTCTTTTAAATTTTTAGGAAAACATCCCGAAATCTCAGGTTTAATAGTTTCTTTGATCTTAATTTATATCGCAGGACACGCCGTACAAAGCAACTGGAGCTTCTTCACCATGTATAAATTCAACTGGAATGAAAGAATGGTGGGAATTTCCTTAGGAGTGGTTGGTTTGCTTGTCGGTTTGGTTCAGGGAGGTTTGATCCGATGGACAACGCCCAGACTGGGAGAAGAAAAAAGTATTTATTACGGTCTTGCTTTGTATGCATTCGGGATGCTTCTCTTTGCATTTGCCACACAAGGCTGGATGATGTTTGCATTTTTAGTTCCTTATTGTTTAGGAGGAATCTGCGGACCGGCTTTGCAGTCGGTAATTACGAAAAGTGTTCCTGCTAATGAACAAGGGGAATTACAGGGTGCATTAACAAGTCTGATGAGTGCCACTTCAATTATCGGTCCTCCGATGATGACGAATTTATTTTACTTTTTCACCCACGACGAAGCTCCTTTCAAATTTTCGGGTGCGCCTTTTTTCTTAGCTTTCATTTTAATGACGGTCAGCGTGATTATTACTTATGTTAATTTCAGGAAAAAAAATATCAAAAAAGAAGAACTGTAGTCTGCATTTAAAGAAAGAATTATTACATAGTTTCAATAATAGAAAACAATATTTTCGTGATGTAATTATTTAATTATCTTATATTTACATAAAGTTGATTATTTGAATAATTTTTAATACAGCTTAATATTTTATTAAAAGTTAATATTTAACATCCAATTTCGTATATCTTTCGTAATTTTACAGTATGGAATTAAGCATTGGAGAAATGGCACTGATTGCCATAGCAATCGTTGTATTATTCGGACCGGATAAACTTCCTCAGATTGCACGCGACTTGGGTTCGGGTGTAAGAAAAATGCGTGGCGCAGTGGAAGACATCAAAACCGAGATCATGAAAGAAACGGACAATCCTGTTTCTGAGATCAAGCGCGAAATTGAGAAAGTAAAAGATGCTGCAAAAGATTTCAATCCGATGAATGATGTTCAGAAAGACATCCTGAACGAACCTCAGACATCTCAGGCATCCAATGAACCTCCAAAACCAAAACCTTCTGAAGACGAAACCTACGAAGGTCCTGTAAGCAGATAGGATGGAGGAGATCATTCAGGAAGATAAAAAAGTCTTTTTGTTTCTCAATAATCTGGGAGACCAGTCTTTTGACCAATTTTGGCAGCTCATTTCCAGTACATGGATCTGGATTCCGCTTTATATTATTTTCTGTTATTTTTTATTCAAAAATTACAAATTAAGATCATTGGTTTTTATATTGATCTTTGTAGGTATTGGTGTAGCGGTTTCGGATCAGCTTGCCGGTGTTTTCAAATATGGCGTTGCCAGATTAAGACCTTGTCATGATCCCACATTAGAACATCACATGAGAATTGTGAAATGTGGCGGACAGTATGGTTTTTACTCTGCTCATGCTTCTAATACATTTTTTCTGGCAACTTATTTAAGTATTTTATTAAAAAAGAATCTTAAATGGTTTCCTTATGTTATATTTGTATGGGCGGCAGTAGTTGCATACAGCCGCATTTATTTAGGAGTGCATTTCCCGATAGATATTTTGGTGGGGGCGTTTGTTGGATCTTTATTGGGAGTGGTTTTCAGTGCGCTCGCAAAAAAAGTAATCAACAAACAAAAAATAACTTCATGAAAAAATCTTTATTCCTTTTAGCAACAGTATTTACTTCATTCAATCTTAACGCACAGGACAAAAAAATAGCTGAAGACTGCTTTCAGAAAGCGGACTATAAATGTGCGGAAGAACAGTATTCCAAATTGGCTCAAAGTGAAAGAATCCAGAAATTACAGTCGGAATATTACAACAATTTAGGAACCGCCCAGAGAAGACTGGGTAAAACTTCACTGGCTTTTAAATCTTACGAATCCGCCTTAAAAGCAAATCCTATGTCCGCTGCTGTATACGCCAATTTAGGCTCCATTCACGGACAGAAAGGAAATAAACAGTCAGCAATCGATTATCTCAACAAAGGGCTTCAGATTGAGCCTGAAAACGCAGATATTTACCTTACCCGTTCCAAAGTCTACGAAAGTTTAGGCAAAAAAGATCTTGCCATGAAAGATCTTAACCAGATTCTTACCTTTGCACCCGATAATATTTATGCAAGAACCGGACTCGCGAATCTGAAAAAAAACAGCGGAGATCTTGAGGGTGCTTTAAAAGATTACAACCAGCTTATTTCAGAGAAACCTGAATCTTTGCTGTACAGTGGAAGAGGAGACGTTTATTTTAGGTTGAAAAAAAACAAAGAAGCTCTTGCGGACGTTAATAAAGCGATTTCTATAGATCCAAAGTTTGCTCAGGCTCATGTGAACAAAGCTCTGATTTTATTTGAAACAGCAAAGCCTAAAGAAGCATGTGCAAGTTTAGATAAAGCAGTAAGCTTAGGATATGAAAAGCCTTTATTGATGGATTATTATTCTAAATGTGAGGTTAAAAAATAAATTTTAACCATTATATAGATTATGCCTCTTTAGCTTAAAAAACTTAATAAAATCAATTTATTGATTTCTTAATTCCTTAATCAAAATCACTCTAACCAGCTTAATTTCTTAATGTTAAATTAAGAAAAAGCTATACAACTTTTATTAGCAATATTTGAAAAGGCTCTAACAACAAAATAGATAGAAATGCAATTGAAACGGATCAGATGATCCGTTTTTATTTTTAAATCTTTAAACTTTTATTTAATCGTGAAACTTTATTTAAAGCTAGTGGCTGCAAATGAAAAAGGTACAGTTTTAAAAAATCTTCGATTTTTATTCTTTTAAATTCTGATTATTGCAGTATAACGGTCTTTTGCAGCTTTTGCGGTTTATTCTAAAATTAGTTTAACAAGTTTTTATATCAATAGCAGAATTTAGTAAAACTTAATTATTTTTGAACCCTTAAAAATAAGTCATGTTAAACATTGTTCTCGTAGAACCGGAAATACCCAATAACACAGGCAATATTGGGAGATTGTGTGTAGGAACCGAAAGCAGATTGCACTTAATTCATCCTTTTGGATTTGTCATTAATGATAAAAATCTGAAACGTTCAGGATTAGATTACTGGGTTCATCTTGATGTTACGGAATACCAGAATGTAGACGAATGGATAATGAATATTCCGGATTTGTCGCGTGTTTTCCTGATGAGTTCACATGCAGAAAAATCGTATCTGGAAACAAAATTTCAGGATGGAGACTGGCTGGTTTTCGGAAAAGAAAGTGTAGGTTTAAGCAAAGATGTGCTTGATCGTTTTGAAAATCATCTTACCATTCCGATGTCTAAATTAATCCGAAGTTTCAATATTGCCAACTCCGTTGCTTTTGTGGTGGGGGAAGCAAAAAGGCAGATTGGTTTAAAAAATGTCTAATATTTTATAAAATTAGAGTCGATATATTCTTATGGAGGATCGAAAAAATTTTTTGATTAGAAAAAGAACTGAAATTATTGTATGCTGTGTAATAATTTTCTTATTTCAATTAGTTCCAACATATGATTTCTATAAAATTGAAAATGATTTAGATAAATTTCGAGCAGCTGAAATTAAAAATATTAAAATAGATACGATAAACTATCTCCATTATAGACCAGGTAATTGGAATTCAAAATATTTGCAAATAGTTTTAAATGATAACAAATCTTATCCGTTTATAACCGAAAATTATGAGGATAGAGAAAAAATAAGTTTGGGTGATTATGTTCAGAAGAATAAAAATAGTTCTGAATTATTAATAAATGATAGGGATATTTTTATTTTAAAGGATTTGACAATGGAAAAAATATTAGAAAGACTATTTATGTTATTAGTTTCTTCTGTTCCGGTTTTAGGAATACTATTTGGCAAAAAAAATACCAAATAAGAATTTAATCATTATGATAAGGTTTTCCCTGTAAAATCTGGTCTGCTCGATATAATTGTTCCACAATAAATAATCGGATCATCTGGTGCGTAAAAGTCATTTTGGATAATGACATTTTTTCATTCGCTCTGCTGTAAATCTCTTCTGAAAAACCGTAAGCTCCGCCAATCAGAATGTGAATTTTTTTCACGGAAGAATTCATCCAGTTGTCAATTTTCTGGGCAAATTCTCTGCTGGTAAACTGTTTCCCTTTTTCATCAAGAATAATCACGGAATCTGTTCTGTCGATATGATTCATAAAAAGTTTAGCTTCCTCCTTTTTAAGAAGATCAGGGGAGAGATTTCTGGCGTTCTTTACATCAGGGATTTCAATGATTTCAAAATTCCAGTGTTTGGGAAGACGTTTCAGATAGTAATTGATTAAAGAAGAAATTTCCTTATCGTCAGTTTTGCCGATGCAAAGCAAATTAATCTGCATTTTTTATTTTAAGTTTAGACAGCAAAGATATTCATAAATTAAAGAATCTCACCATATGAAAATTGGCATCAGATTTTCAAGTTTAAAAAAATCATTATTTTTGTATGGCACCTTTATGATGAAGTAAAATAAATATGGGCATAAAACTTCCTAAATTCATCTTGAAAATTCAAGAATTTTTCGACGATATACATATTCCTTTTTTGGGAATATCGCTTTGGCAGATGTTTCAGATCTATATCAGCGGTATTTTTAAAGATAAAATCGGACGTAAAGCTGCAGCAATTTCGTGGAGTTTTACCATCAGTCTTTTTCCGTTTATTCTGTTCCTGCTTTCGGTTTTGCCTTATATGCCTCATTATGATAAGCTTCAGTTTTATATTTTCGAAGTGTTGCTGCATAATGTTTTCCCTTCCAATATAGAAGGTGACGTCCGAAATTATATAGAAACGAGCATTGTTCCCAATATGAAGGGGATTAGTAATTTAACCATAGTTTTTGCTTTGATATTCGCAACAAACGGAACCTTCTCACTCATTAACGGATTTAACGAAAATACCGATGAAAAAATGTCGGATGTAAAAGAATTTATCCTGTCTTTTTTCATCACTATCGGATTTATTACGATTGTATTTCTAGCCCTTTTCGGAGTCTACTATTCAGAATTTGTTCTTAAACTGTTTACGCCGGTTGAGGATATTTCATGGCTGGTGGATAACCTTTCCAAAATCATCGGATTTGTATCATTCCCTATCTTTTATTTTATCTTACTGGCTTTATTTTACTGGCTGGGAACGGTAAGAATTGCCAGATTCAGACAGGCGGTTCCGGGAGCTATTTTAACAACGGTTTTATTTGTACTCACTACTTACGGTTTCGCTCTTTATGTTAAAAATATTGCGCGATACAACGTTCTCTACGGCTCTATCGGAAGTATGATTCTTTTAATGGTTTGGGTAAATGTAAATGTTTATCTCTTACTTTTCGGAAATGAACTCAATATGGCAATAAGAAAAGTGAGAATCGAAAAACTGCTTTCCGACGAACTGAAGAAAGAAGCAAAAGGCTATCATGCAAAAAATTCTGAGCCGGATTTGGAAGGCGATGAAAATCATAAGTGGAAATTGACCGATAAAAAAGACAAAGAAAATTAATTTTCCTCGTCTTCTATAATATCATTTTTAGAGCTTATTTTCAGAATTATAAAACCCGAAACGGCTGCTATAAAAGAAGCAATTAAAATCGCAAATTTAGCCTCATCCTGAATCGGAATTTCATCCTTGAAGGATAAGAGTGCGATAAAAATAGACATCGTAAAACCAATTCCTGCAAGCAATCCTACGCCTATCATGTGCATCCATGTACTGTTTTGAGGAAGTGAACTTAGTTTCAGCTTTATGGCAATCAGAGAAAAAAGATTGATCCCGACTAATTTTCCTGCAACTAATCCGATGATGATGCCTAAACCTAAAGTGTTTGTAAGACCTCCCATCATTTCATTGTTGAATGTAATGTTGGTATTGGTTAAAGCAAAAACAGGCATAATGATAAAACTTACCGGGAAATGAAGCTGATGCTCCAGTTTTTCTAAAGGCGAAATCTCAACATTGAAAACATTGGTAGGAATGGTAAATGCCAGTAAAACTCCTGCAATGGTAGCGTGAATTCCTGAATGATGAAGAAAATACCACAAAAATAATCCCGGAATCAGATAGAAGATAATTCGGGTAACTTTCAGGAAATTCAATAAAAATAATAAAGCGGTAATTCCTAAAGACAGGAGTAAATAGATCCAGTGAATCTGCTCTGTATAAAATACTGCAATGACCAGAATCGCTCCTAAATCGTCTACGATAGCTAAAGCGGCAAGGAAAATTTTAATCGAGTTTGGAATTCCCTTTCCCAACATGGAAATAATAGCCAATGAAAAAGCAATATCTGTTGCCATCGGAATTCCCCATCCGTTTCCGTATGAGGTTCCAAAATTGAAAAAGCTGTAAATAGCTGCCGGAACCAGCATTCCGCCGATTGCCGCAAATATCGGCAGAGAAGCATTCTTAAATGAAGAAAGTTCACCTTCTACCATTTCTCTTTTGATTTCCAACCCCACCAAAAGGAAGAAAATAGCCATTAAACCGTCATTAATCCAGATACTAACGGGATATTTTAAATGAAAAATTTCTGTTCCTGCTTCTCTGTCCAGAAAGTGCTGAAAGCTTTCCGCAAAAGAGGAATTGGCAATAAGTAAGGAAACTAAAACACAGAAAATCAGGATAATTCCTGAAGCCTGACTGCTTTCGAAAAATTTTTTAAAATATACCGTTAAATTCATATCTAAGATTGTAGTCGTCTCACTCTGGAAACGCCGTTAATATCATTCAGTTTGGTGAAGGTCTGCTCAAGCTGGCTTTTATTTTTTACCTCAAGAATGATCGTTCCCGTAAAAATTCCGTCATTGGATTCGATGGACATACTTTTCATATCCATTCCCATTGCTCCACTGATGACGGTGGTAATATCATTAATCATTCCCATTCTGTCGAGTCCTTCAATTTCTATTTTCACTCTGTTCTTAAAGCTTTCCGCATTCACCCATTTTGCAGGAATTACCCTGTAATCATATTGCGCACGAAGGTTAATTGCGTTCGGACAATTGTCACTGTGTACTTTGATCCCGTCTGAAATCGTGATAAATCCGAAAATTTTGTCTCCCGGAATTACCGTACAGCATTTTGCATAGCTGTAATTCAGTTTTTCTTCATCTTTTCCAAAGACGATCATGTCGAGGTTCTGCTCTTTCGGCTCTACAAAAGTTGTATTTTTCGCAGGCGATTTTCTGAATCTTGAAAGCAGGTTGTTGAATACATTTTTACTTTCAATATATTTTCTTAAACTGCTTGCATCCAGATCGTTGGATTGAAATTTAAGAAAAAGCTCCTGAGAAGTTTTAAGGTTAAAGAATTTCTGAAGCTTGTTTACTTCTTCATCGTTAAAGTTAATTTTAGCATGACGCAGTTTTCGCTGCAAAATTTCTTTTCCTTCTTCTACCAACTGATTTTTTTGTGAGTTTAAGTAACTCTTGATCTTTGATTTGGCTTTTGAAGTAACAACAAATTCCAGCCAGTCGGATTTTGGTTTCTGGTTTTGGGAAGATAAAATATCAATCTGATCTCCATTTTGCAAAACGTAAGAGATCGGCACCAGTTTTCCGTTGATTTTTGCGCCTAAACATTTCATTCCCAGATCGGAATGAACGGAAAATGCAAAATCCAGAGCGGTTGCATTGGTCGGCAAAATTTTAATCTCACCTTTTGGCGTAAATACAAAGACTTCCTTTGAATATAAATTCAGCTTAATATTATCCAAAAGTTCAGATGTAGAAAGGTTTTGCTGCTGTTCCAGAACTTCCCGGATTTCAGTTACCCAGTTTTCAAAATTCCGGTCTTCAGAGCTTTGTTTATAGCCTTCTTTGTATTTGTAATGGGCTGCAACCCCTTTTTCAGCAATTTCGTCCATTCTTTCGGAACGGATCTGTACTTCAATCCATTTTTTATCGGGACCGAGAACCGTTAAGTGTAAACTTTCGTATCCTGTAGAACGGGGCTGCGTAATCCAGTCCCGCATTCTGGAAGGATTACTGTGATAAACATCTGTTACAATGGAGTAAATTTTCCACGCAAGAAATTTTTCATTTTTGGCATCAGATTTATAAATAATTCGGATGGCATAATTGTCGAAAACTTCTTCAAAAGAAACTCCCTGTTTCAGCATTTTCCTGTAAATTGAAGATATGGCTTTTGCGCGTCCTTTAATTTTGAAGTTTAATCCCTCTTCATTTAATTTTTCAGAAACTTCTTTTTTAAATTCCTCAATATATTTTTCGCGGCTTTCTTTGGCGAGTTCTAATTTCTCGGTAATTTCTTTGTAAACATCCGGATTGTTATACTTTAAAGAAAGGTCTTCAAGCTCAGATTTGATGTTGTATAATCCGAGACGGTGCGCCATCGGAGCGTAAATATATACGGTTTCGGAAGCAATTTTCTTCTGTTTGTCCGGTGCCATGCTTTCCAAAGTACGCATATTGTGAAGACGGTCTGCAATCTTGATCAGAATCACCCTGAAATCTTCAGACAGCGTTAACAGAAGCTTTCTGTAATTTTCAGACTGCACCGAAATATTCTGATGATTCATGATGGAAATTTTCGTGAGTCCGTTCACGATATTGGCTATTTTCTCCCCAAAAATTTTCTTCAGATCTTCGTAGGTATAGTCGGAGTCTTCAATTACATCATGCAGTAATGCGCAGGCAATGGAAGTGGCACCCAAACCGATTTCCGTTGCTACAATTTTGGCAACAGCAATGGGATGGTAAATGTAGGGTTCACCAGATTTTCTTCGCTGATCTTTGTGCGCATCGAGCGCTATATCGAATGCCTTACGGATGAGCTTGTTATTTTCCTCATCCAAAGTTCTGTATGTATTCGAAATCAGATCCTTATATCTTGCAAGGATCTCCTTGTTTTCCTGTTCTAAGTCGTAACTCATTTGTGTAAAAGCCTATATTTACACGAAAATACGAATTTTTTTGCAGTTTTCAGCATTAAAAATCCGCAGAACGCTCTGCGGATCGGTGGTTATTAATTTTTATCTTTAATGGTTAAAATTTTACTTCAGAATCTATTCCGGCGGTAGAGATTTTAATCTTTATATCGGGACTATTGTGGATTTCTGCTTTGTTTCTGGCATCAATGAATCTCTTGATGTTCATGTAATTTGCCTGTTCAATTTCCATATTTTCAAAAAGGTAGGTCTTTAAAACATCATTCTCACTGAAAATACCGGAAGCACTATCGGTCTGATGCTCATCTTTCACGACAACACTTACCAGATATTGGGAGTGTAATTCATCATCATGAAGATATACAATGTATTCTGAATCTTTGAAACCTGAGTTTTCGAGGTCTGCTTCTATTTTTTTATAATCGCTGTGATGTCCAAATAATCCAGCTAATATATTTGACATAAGCATTGGTTTTAATGAGTATATAAAGTTAGTTATTATAGGTGAAATATTTTAGTGAAAATTTAAATAAATTATTATTTTAATGTAAAATCTATAAAATTTGCATGTTTCTTTGAAATTGTCTATTGAATCAATATTTAGTAAGTATGTCAGAGTACAAATAAGAAAAAGCGGACTAAAAGCCCGCTCCCTGATACATCAGTTTATATAATTTAGTTAATCCTTTCGTTTTTGATCTCTTCCACAATTTCAGGATTCAAAAGGGTAGTGATGTCTCCGAAGTTGCTGAAATCTCCTTCCGCAATTTTTCTGAGGATTCTACGCATAATTTTTCCTGAACGTGTTTTCGGAAGTCCTGAAACAAACTGGATTTTATCAAGCTTGGCAATCGGACCGATCTGGTCTGAAATCAACTGATTAATTTCTTTTTTAAGATTGTCCTTATCTCTGCTTTCTCCGGATTCTTTCAGGATCACGAAACCGTACAGCGCATTTCCTTTGATGTCGTGAGGATACCCTACGATTGCAGATTCCGCTACAGCAGGATGTTCATTGATGCTGTCTTCAATTGGTGCTGTTCCTAAATTGTGTCCGGAAACGATAATCACATCATCTACACGACCTGTAATTCTGTAATAGCCAACTTCATCTCTTAAAGCACCGTCTCCCGTGAAATATTTCCCCGGAAAAGCGGTAAAATAGGTTTCCTTATATCTTTGATGGTCTCCCCAGATCGTTCTGGCAATTCCCGGCCATGGAAAACGGATGCACAGATTTCCTGTTACCTGATTTCCGGTGATTTCGTTGCGTTTATCATCCATCAGAACAGGCTGAATTCCCGGTAAAGGAAGTGTTGCGTACGTTGGTTTTGTAGGAGTAACGAACGGAAGAGGAGAGATCATAATTCCTCCGGTTTCTGTCTGCCACCAAGTATCTACAATAGGACATTTTTTGTTACCCACATGATCGTTGAACCAATGCCAAGCTTCATCATTAATGGGCTCTCCAACAGAACCGATCACTTTTAACGAGCTTAAATCATGTTTGTCTACCCATTCTGAGCTTTCTTTAGCCAGAGAACGGATCGCAGTCGGAGCTGTGTAAAACTGTGTAATTTTATGTTTTTCAATCACTTCCCAGAATCTGTCAGGTTCAGGATAAGTAGGAACCCCTTCGAAAATGACAGTAGTTGCACCGTTTAAAAGCGGTCCGTAAAGGATGTAGGAATGTCCTGTAATCCAGCCGATATCTGCGGTACACCAATAAATATCATTTTCTTTATAATTGAATACATTTTTAAAAGTATACGCGGTGTACACCATATATCCGGCACAGGTATGAAGCATTCCTTTAGGTTTTCCCGTAGAACCGGAAGTGTACAGAATGAACAGCGGATCTTCTGCATCCATAATTACGGTAACGAAATCCGGAGAGGCGTTTTCGTAAAGATCTTCCATCCAGAAATCTCTGTGCTCCTTCATTTTTACTTCATTGTTGGTTCTTTTTACCACCAAAACTTTTTCTACGCTCGGTGTTTTTTCCAGAGCTTCGTCTACAATGCTTTTCAAATCCAAAACTTTGTTTCCTCTGTAGCTTCCGTCTGAGGTGATGACCATTTTTGCACCACAGTCATTTACTCTTGAAGAAACGGCAGATGCAGAAAATCCTGCAAAAATAACGGAATGAACAGCTCCAAGTTTTGCACAAGCCAGCATTGTGATGGCTAATTCAGGGATCATCGGAAGATAAATGCAGACTCTGTCGCCTTTTTCGATGCCCATTTCACGAAGAACATTCGCGGTTTTGTTGACTCTTTTGTAGAGTTCGTTATAAGAAATATGCTGTGCTTCTTCTTTTGGATCGTTCGGTTCCCAGATGATTGCTGTTTTATCGCCTCTTACCGCTAAATGTCTGTCGATGCAGTTTTTGGTAATATTTAATTTAGCATTTTTAAACCACGAAATTTTGGCTTCATTCATATCGTATTTCACGACCTTGCTCCATCTCTGATACCACACGAAATTTTCATCTGCAATTTTATCCCAGAATTTTTTAGGATTTTTGATAGATTTTTTATACTCTTCAAAATATTGCGGTAAGTTTTCTATCTGATAGTTTCTCATATCCTTTCTTTTTTGAAATTTTATTATTTAAATTTTTAGTCTCTTTAAAGTCTGTTTAAACTTTAATACTGTCTTTTGCGACTTTTGTGGTTAATCCTGAAATAGTTTAAACAATTTTATATTTTATCTTCTATAATTTCCAATTTTCTCCTGAATCTCTTCAATGATTTTTTCGTCATCAATCGTTGAAGGAATCTGGAATTCTTTTCCGTCCAGTAGAGTTCGGATCAGCTTTCTTAAAATTTTTCCTGAACGGGTTTTAGGTAAGCGTTTTACAACCATCACATTTTTAAGACAGGCAACGGCGCCTATTTTTTCACGGACTGTTTTTACGATATCCTTTTCTACCTGATCTTCAGAAACAGTAGATCCATTTTTTAAAACAACCGTTGCAAAAGGAATCTGTCCTTTCAGTTCATCATCAATTCCGACTACGGCGCATTCTGCAACATCGGGATGAGAGGAAACAATTTCTTCCATTTCGGAAGTGGAAAGGCGGTGTCCTGCAACATTAATTACATCATCCACTCTTCCGGTAATGAAAATATAACCGTCTTCATCTTTTATGGCTCCGTCTCCGGAAAAATAATAGCCTTTGTACTGCGAGAGATAACTTTTCTCAAAACGGTCATAATCTTTCCAGATACCCAGCAAAGCTCCGGGAGGAAGCGGTAATTTTATAACTAAATAACCTTCATGATGCGCATCCAGTTCATAACCGTTTTCATCAAAAATTTTAATATCATAGCCGGGAATTGGTTTTCCTGCAGAGGCTCTTTTGATTTTGTAGTCTTCATTAAAAGTCATTAAACCCAGCATTGGCGAACCTGATTCGGTCTGCCACCAATGATCGATTGCCGGAACGCCGATGTGTTCTGCAAACCAGTCCAGAGTGGCAACATCACATCTTTCTCCTGCTAAAAACTGCTTTCTAAAGTGGCTTAAATCATACTTTTTCACCAATTCTCCGTTCGGATCTTCTTTTTTGATGGCTCTGATTGCGGTAGGAGCGGTAAACATGGCTGCTACTTTATATTCGGAAATAATTCTCCAGAATGTTCCGGCATCGGGCGTCATAATAGGTTTACCTTCAAAAATAATCGTTGAATTTCTGTTGATTAAAGGACCGTAAACGGTATAACTGTGACCAACTGCCCATCCGAAATCGGAGGCTGCCCAAAAAGTTTCTCCCGGTTCGATTCCATAAATATATTTCATCGAAAACTTCAACGCGGTCGCGTAACCTCCTGTATCTCTTGCAACGCCTTTTGGCTTTCCTGTCGTTCCGGAAGTATACAGCAAATAGAGCGGATGAGTGGATTCCACTGAAACACAATCTGCTGGTTCTGAATCCTGTACCAATTCTTCGTAATCAATTAACCCATCAAACATTTCATGTTGATTGTCTACTAATTTTCTGTTGTAGACAATGATGTGATCTACCTTATCCTGAGCCAGTTCGATCGCTTTTTCTACCAAAGGCAGATAAGGGATTCTTTTTGCAATTTCAACTCCAGCGGTTGCCGTAATTAATGCTTTTGGTTTACAGTCGTCAATTCTCACCACCAGTTCGTGTGGCGCAAAACCTCCGAAAACCACATTATGGATCACTCCGATTCTCGCGCACGCAAGCATGGAGAACAAAGTCTGCGGAATCATTGGCATATAAATTACAGCGGTATCGCCTTTTTTTAAACCTAAAGAAATTAATCCTCCTGCCAATTTTGAAATTTCTTCTTTGGCTTGATTGAAGGTGTAGGTTTGCTTTTGGTTCGTTACCGGAGAATCGTAAATAACCGCAACCTGATCTCCAAAACCATCTTCAATATGTTTATCAATGCATAAATAGCACATATTGAGTTTTCCGTCCGGAAACCACTGGTTGTATTGGTTTTCGTCATTAGAAGTAATGGTTTTCGGGAATTCAAACCAACTGATTTCCTGAGCCTGTTCTTTCCAGAAATTCTCTTTGTCTTCTATGCTCTGCTTAAATAAAATATCTGTATTCATATTAGTTTTTGTTTTTGTCATTGCGAGGAGCGTAGTGACGAAGCAATCTTTTAATATTTTGTTGAAATTGCTTCACTTCGTTTGCAATGACGGTGTATAAAATGTATTAAAACATTTCTTCTATTTGCTGCATGAGTTTTTTTATTGAATAAGGCTTTGTAACGTAAGCGTCGGCTCCCATTTCCAGACCTTTTTCAATATCTTTCGGATTGTTTTTGGCACTCAGGAAAATTACTTTTGTATCTTTCAGTTTTTCATCCCGTTTTATTAGTTCCAGAGTACTGTATCCATCGAGATTCGGCATCATAATATCCAGTAAAATGACATCGGGCGTCATTGTTTTCAGAAATTCCAAAACTTCTGTTCCGTCTCTTGCAATAAATACATCGTATCCGTTTTTCTTGAAGCTGTATTCCAGCGACATTAATATTTTGTGCTCGTCATCAGCAATGATTATCTTCTTCATATTGTGATTGTCTTTTTGTTCAACTGCATTGTTTTTTTTGTTTCTTTTGGTGAACCCGAAGGGTTCAATTCAAATAGCCGTAGGTGAAACCTATGGCATAAAGATTCGCATCAAATCAACCCGTAAGGGTTGAATTTTATTAATTGAATTCCGGCTCGATTCCATGTTCTGCTAAAAGCTTTTTAAATTCGTCATCAAAAGTCTCTGTTCTATGGTGATGTTTTTGATTTTTTATATAATTTATTATTGTTTCTTTATCCTTTAATGAATAGGTAAATGCTCCATATCCTTCCTGCCACCCTGAGAATTCAGGAAATAATCCCGATTCTTTCATCCATAAATTGGATGCAACTTTTATATCTTTTACAAGGTTGCTGAGAGTGATATTCGGATGAACGTCACAAAAAATATGAATGTGATCTGGCATTCCGTTAATTCTATATAATTTACACTTTTTATTTTTTAAAATTCCCCAAATATATTTGTATAGCTCTGATTCATTTTCTTCATTAATTGTTTGTTCCCGATGTTTGGTTCCGAAAACAATATGATAAAATATTTGTCGATATGTTCCCATTTTCTCATTTGTGTTTATTTATTTCCATAGGTTTTACCTACGGCTACTGTTATTGAACCCTTCGGGTTCTCCTTCTTGTTCTTTTGGCAGAGCAATCGTAAAAGTCACGCCCAATCCGCTGTTTTCTGCTTTTATGGTTCCGCCCTGAGCTTCTGTGATTTTTTTTGAAATGGCAAGTCCTAGTCCGCTTCCCGTTGGTTTCAAAATGTTTTGATTTTTCGACTGATAAAATTTATCGAAAATCATTTCCAGATCCTCTTCGGGAATATGCTTTCCGGTATTGAAGATTTTAATGATTAACCAATCTTCCGTTTCTGATAATTTGGTCTGAATAGTTCCCTGTTCATCCGTAAATTTCAAAGCATTTCCTAAAATATTCTGAAAAAGCTGAATCATTCTTGCTTCATCATATTTAAATAAAAACTGATTGAGAAGATTGACTTCACTCAGATGAATATTTTTCTGCTGAATAAGATGCATAAGAGGATTGACTGCTTTTTTGTACGTTTCAAGAATATTATTTTCCTGAATATGCAGTACGATTTCACCATGCTGCAATTTATCCAGATACAGAATATCGTTGATGATTTCACTCAGCCTGTCGGATTCTGTGATGATGTTGTTTAAAAATTCCTTTTTAATTTCCAGAGGAATATCGTCATCATCGGCTAAAATTTCTCCGGCGGAACGGATGGCGGTAATCGGAGTTCTTAATTCATGGGCAACAGAATCCAAAAAATCATCTTTCTGACGGTCTTTAATGATGAGGTTTTCATTGGCATTTCTCAGATCATCGGATAACTTTTGAAGCTCTTCCGATTGTTCGGTAAGCTTTTTATTAAGCGTGATGGTTTCTTTTGATTCTTCAAGAATGTTTAAAACTTCTTTTAATGAGATTTTATCTTCTTTGGTAACGCCTTCAATTAAAATTTTAGCAGAAGCTGTTCCGATTCTACCCGCAAGAAGATTTTCGGAGAACTTAATAAATCTGGAATCAGCGGTTTCCGTCTGCGAATCAATATTGTATTTTAAATTAAAAATTCTTAACGCCTGTTCCGTTTTGCTTTTACCTAAAAATCGTTCCAGAATATTTTTAATATCGGAAACGTAGGCTGTTCCGCGCCAGATAAAAGCATTTTCGTGGTTTTGAATGTACTTGTCAATATCTACATACAATTCGGCAAAATTCCTTTCACGGTAATTTCCTTTAGTGCTGACAGAAATAATTGAAAATAAAGCAGTATTCACTAAAAGAGACCAGAAGAAAATCTGTGGAATTCTTCCTAAAAAGGAAATCTTGAAAAAGTCAAAAGCATTGTAAAGCTCTCTTAAAACACCTTTAAATTCCTGATTGTAAGAAAAGTAGTATTGTGGAATAATTAATCCGAAATAACAGATTGCCAATCCTGCCAATAAACCGATAACAGCACCTTTATAACTTCCTCTTCTCCAGAAAATAGCTCCGAAAAAAGCAGGTGCCAATTGAGCAATGACAACGAAAGAAATGAGTCCGACAGAATCCAGCGAAGTTTTTAAAATAAAGTATTTGTAAAAACCAAAAGCCATGATAATCAGCGCAAAAATGCTGAATTTTCTGATGTTGGTGATGTTTCTGGTATTCTGAACTTCGTTTTCAGATTTAAATTTACCCAAAAGTCCGTAAGGAATGATCAGGTTATTGGAAAGCATGATGGATAAGGTGATCGCGGAAATAATAATCATCGAAATGCATGAGCTCAGACCTCCCAAAAAAACCAAAACTGTAATTAAAGTATTGTCAAAATATTGCGGAATTAGAATAGAGTAGAACTCCGGATTGACGTCTTGTCCATTAAAAATCAGTCTTCCTCCCCATGCAATAGGAAAAATAAAAATTGTAAAAATCAATAAATAAAGTGGAAAAAACCAAATGGCTGTTTTGATGTGTTTTTCCTGTCGGTTTTCTACGATTGCGGTATGAAACTGTCTTGGAAGAATACAGATCGCTGTTCCCGAAATCATGCAGAGTACCATCCAGTTCATCGCACCTTCAATACCGTTGAATGTATTTTTTTCTTTAAAATCCTTAAAAAGACTTGCTTTTTGATAAATATCCGAGAATCCGTCAAATGCAAAGTAAATAACAAATAATCCTAAAATAATAATAAAGAACAGTTTAAGAAAACTTTCCAGTGCAATAGCGGAAATTATTCCCAAACGTTTTTCGGAAGCATCAACGTAACGTGTTCCGTAATAGGATGAAAATAAAGCAATTAAAACAACAACGAAAGTTGCGTTATCCGTTAAAATGTTTTTAGAAATTGCTGTTTTGGTTACCAGATGAAAAGTTTCAGAAATAGCCTTGATCTGCAAACCGATGTACGGAACAATTGCCAAAAGACAAACCACCGTAATAATCGCGCTGAAACTTCTGCTGTTTCCATATCGTAAAGAAATAAAATCGGCTAAACTGCTGATCTTATTCACTCTGGAAATACGTACAATTCTCGTGTTGATGTAAATCCATGCAGGAATCACCATTATCGGTCCCACATAAATCGGAAGATAATTAAGCCCGCTTGTCGCTGCCACACCGATGCTTCCGTAGTACGTCCATGCGGTACAGTACACGGCGAGAGAAAGTGCGTAGATATAAGGATTGTTGATCCAGAGCTTGCTCTTTTTCTTCTCCGCCAGATGAGCGACTAAGAACAAAAGTGCCAGATAAAACAAAACTACGGTGAATAAAGCGAAACTACTCATCATACTTTTTTACGATTACAAAAGAAATAATGATGGAAACCATCCAGACAGCGAAAATGTAAACCAGAATCATCGGGTAACCGAAAACTTCCCGCTCATTATTGAAAAGCAGTGAAACCGGAATACTGAAGGCAATCAGAAGTCCGATGCTCAGAATGATCAGTTTTTGTTCGTGTCTTTTTTTCATATATGATAATTAAATGAATGATAATTGATGGTCTGATATTTTGTATCATGCATCAACTATCATTCATCATCAATAGATTAAACTTTATCGTCAGAATATTCCCCGATTAGCGCATAATAGCCGAAAATTGCCATTCCGCCGGAAATAATCGGCATCAGTACACAAAGGATAATGATTCCGAAAACCAGATCTTCCTGTTTTCCTGAGGTGATTTTTGGAATTCCCATTACTGTAATTCCGAAATATCCTACAACTAATGCAATGGCGATCCAGAGTACG
The DNA here is from genome assembly GCF_037146035.1 of Chryseobacterium sp. MMO-72. Lineage (NCBI taxonomy): Bacteria > Pseudomonadati > Bacteroidota > Flavobacteriia > Flavobacteriales > Weeksellaceae > Chryseobacterium > Chryseobacterium sp. MMO-72. Next base: position 223,013 of record NZ_JBBCWG010000004.1, on the reverse strand, counting down.
CCTAATATTTTTTTTAGTCCGTTCATTTTAGTAGTTTTAAAATTAATAAATTTTTAAGTGATTCCGGGATTAATCGTGAATATTATTGTTCTTGTTTTTAAGATAAATTAATCCGACTAAAAGACAGACTCCGGCAACGCCTATAGGATACCAAAGTCCTTCCAGATACCATTCAGGATGTCCTCCGTCTTTTCCTGTGGTTACGAGATAAGTGGCAACAGCAGGAAGCAGTCCTCCGAAAACGCCGTTTCCGATATGATAAGGCAATGACATCGAAGTGTAGCGGATTCTTACCGGGAACATTTCAACTAAAAATGCCGCAATAGGACCGTAAACCATCGTTACAAAAATCACCTGAATGAAAACTAGAAGTACAAGATACCATTTTGTGCTGTCGTTGATTTTTATCGACTGAGTTACTTTTGCTTCTTCTGCTTTTCCGTCTTTCATCACAGGTCCGGTCGGAGACCAGTGTACAATGCTGTCTTTTTTAGCCAAAGTTCCGTCCGTGAAAAGCGTTTCTTTGTGGAAAGTAATTAAACTGTCCGTCGCAATTTTGTCATGAATTTTTGCCGTTCTTTTTTCAACCAAACCGCTTTCTGCAACGGTTTTGGATTTTAAATCAACGCTTTTAAACATCCTGTCATAAATCGGTCTGTACGCTAAAATAGCGATCAGCATTCCGGTCATCATGATTGCTTTTCTTCCTACTTTATCAGAAAGCCATCCAAAGAAAACGAAAAACGGAGTTCCTAAAAACAAAGCAGTTGCCATTAAATAATCCACCTGAATCGATTCAATATTCATCACTTTCTGAAGGAAGCTCATCGCATAAAATTGTCCTGTATACCAGATTACCCCTTGTCCCATCGCTGCCCCGAATAAGGCAAGAAGAACAAATTTGAAGTTCAGTTTGTTTCCGAAACTTTCTTTTAATGGATTTTTAGAAGTCTTTCCTTCACTTTTAGCTTTGGCAAAAAGCGGAGATTCTTTCATATTTTTTCTGATGATGTAAGAAACACCCACCATTAATATCGAAATCCAGAACGGAACTCTCCATCCCCAGCCGTCAAATTCCTCAGTGGAAAGAGTGGTTTTTGTCACCATAATTACAATAAGTGAAATGAAAAGTCCGGCTGTTGCGGTAGTCTGGATCCATGAAGTCCAGTAGCCTCTTCTTCCGGGTTGTGCGTATTCTGCGACATAAGTTGCAGCTCCTCCATATTCACCTCCTAAAGCCAATCCCTGTAATAATCTTAAAATTAATACCAAAACAGGAGCCATAAATCCTATGGTTTCATAACTGGGAATACATCCGATAAGGAATGTAGAAAATCCCATAATCAGTAAAGTAACTAAAAAAGTATATTTTCTCCCGATAAGATCACCTAACCTCCCGAAAAACAGCGCTCCGAAAGGTCTCACGACAAATCCTGCGGCAAAAGTAGCAAGTGTGGATAAAAATGCTGCAGTAGGATTATCTGCCGGGAAAAATTTAGTAGCCAGTACAACGGCAAGACTTCCGAAAATGTAGAAATCATACCATTCGATCAGTGTTCCGAGAGATGATGCTGTAATGACGCTCCAGATCGTACGATTCTTTTGCTTATCAGTCATATTCTCGTAGCTTATTTCATTGTTATCGCTCATATGCTTTAATTTTTGATGTTAGTTTAAATTGATATTGAGTTTTTTAACTTTTTTTGATTTTTATATTAAAAAGTTGGGAAACTTTGCTTAAAAAATTAATAAAAGATGACAAGGTCAAATAAATACGCTTAAAAACGTTTTTGATGTTTTTCTTAATTTATCTTAACCGCTTAAATAATCTTAATGTTTAAAATCTAATTTTTTTTACAAGTAAATCTGGAACTGTACAATGAATTCCCCTTTTGAAGAAGGACTTTCCGTAGGACTTGTATAAACCGGTCTTGTTGAATACTGTGTGGTAATTTTCGCGTGATGACCGTCTATGAACCAGTTTGCACCCACATCAAACTGTGACGAAGATTTGTCAAACGCTTCAAAATTCTTGTGAGTATACGCCGCAAAAGGCTGGATTCTGATTTTTGGTTTTTCAGCCTTACTTGGCAATAGCAATCCGGCTTGTGCGTAGATAATATTCCCTGTTCCGATGGTCGGCTGTAGATTTCCTACTCCTGCAATGGCTTTGCTTCCCGTAAAATTCGGATCAGAAGCAGCGATATTCATAATTCCTAAATTTCTCACGTAATTCGGACCAAACTGATAGTTGTAATAACCTGCATACGCGGAAACTGCCATTTTATTTTTAGCATTTCCCAAAGGAATATCTGCAAAAGCATCTACAGCAACAAGCGTAATGTCATGCTTTTCAATGGTGGAATTTACAGAAGTTCGGGTTCCGTCTTTTTGATGGTAAAATCCTGCGCCAAGATTAAAAACTTTTTTGGTTCCCAGATAAGAACCCACTTTAAAAGGCAGTACATTGGATTCTTCATCTAAAAACTGATACTCTACATATCCGGCTTTTGAAAAATTGGGGTTTCCGTTGTTGTCCACGGCAACCGCTTTAGCAGGATCGGTAACATTTACCGGAGTTAAATCCGTTGCAAAAGGCTTGTTTAAACTGAAACGGTATTCCAGTTTTCCGTATTTGCCTTTCGCAAACATTCCCAGTTGTCTCGCAAACTGATCAGAATTATCGATTAATGGCCACGTAAAAATAGGGGAGTCAACCGTAAGAAAGTTTAATGTTGAAGCCATCGTCATTCGGGAAAGTCCCATGTAGTAATGAAGTCCCGCCCCTAAAGACAAGGTAAATTTTCCTGCTTCTCCGGGTAGAAATACAGCGTATTCATTCCATGCATCATGAAAAAAGAGCTGCGGTTTTTTACCGTTTCCATAACCTCCTGTTCCTGAAGTTCCCGAACCGCCTCCATTGATAAATGTCTGATTGTTAATCCCAAAATGCGCTAAGATCATATATCTTTTGGAAATCTGAGCGTACGCCAAAGTACGTAATCTCCTGTTTCCCAGACTCCAAGAATTGTCTGTCGGTTCTCCGCCAACCATACTTCCCGGATTCATCTGCGTGTTCCTCAACCAAAATTGATCCCATAAAATGAACCTGACATATTTATCGCCCTGCTGATTGAGATTAATTTTTAATCCGCTTCCGTAATCCGGCGAACCTTGAGCGTGTAAAGAATTGCTGATTAAAGCCAATCCAATAAAAGTGATTAATTTCTTCATAAATTATCAATTTTTGGCGTTGTTTTTTGTGAAAGCCAAATTGTAATTAAAAATTTATTTAAAGAAATTTAATATATATTAATGGTCAGTATATAGATAGGTCTTTAAATTCTCAGTTTTGAGTTTGAAATTTATTGGTTTTGAGTCGGATTATAAATTCCCAATTCACTTATTTACAATTGATTTTATGTTATTTCTTAAATCTTTCCCATTTTATCAGCATATATTTGTCTGCAAACTGAGTGATAATTAATCCTGAATTTTTCAGATTTTCTTCTTTACTCATATATTCAATCAGCTCATTTTGTTTTAGGATTTTATATACCGGATGAAACTCAGAATGAGGAGGTCTTGTAATATTGTATTTCTTGATCCATGAACTGATTGTTACGTGAGAAACGCCGATAATTCTTTCAATTTCACGAAAACTTAAACCCTCGAGATAGAGCTGTAAAGCTTTGGTTACGTAGTAATCGTCTATTTGTTTTCCCAGTTTTTTTACCGTGAAATAATAGTTGCAGTCTTTGCATAGAAAGCGTTGCTTGTTGTTTACAATTCCGCTTTTAACCACTTTGTCTGTGTTGCATTTGGGACAGCGATTTTCCATAACTATATCTTTTTAGCAAATATATAATAATTTAGCAAAATATTAATTTCATATAAAGATAAAATTACCTGTATATTAATTTAATTCAATAAAATTATCTTTTTTATTTGGTTTTAAAAGAAATTATATTTTAAATTTGCCAAAAAATTTAGATAAATAAATGGAAATAGAAATTTCCTCATCCATGCATCTGATGTATTTGAGTGAAATACAGCAGGAAATGTACGATTCTGCACAGCGCAGAGGAACGGGAATTGCCAAACGTTCTATCGAGTATCTCAGTAAAAAAATTACTGAAGGTAACGCTGTAGTCGCCACCGATAAAGGAAAGTGGGTGGGTTTCTGTTATATAGAAACATGGTCTCACGGACAGTTTGTTGCCAATTCCGGGCTTATTGTTTCTCCGGAATTCAGGCATTTGGGAGTGGCAACCTTAATCAAGGACAAAGTCTTCGCTTTGTCCCGAAATAAATATCCAGACGCTAAAATTTTCGGTTTAACTACAGGTTTGGCAGTCATGAAGATCAACAGCGATTTAGGATATAAACCCGTTATTTATTCTGAACTTACTCAGGATGAAGAATTCTGGAACGGCTGCAAAAGCTGCGTGAATTATGATATTTTAATGAAAAAAGAACGGAAAAACTGTCTTTGCACAGCAATGCTTTTCGTTCCCGATAATATAAAAAACAGCACTGAAAATAATCAGTCTGAAAACAGATACAATAATGAGCAAGAAAGTAGTTTTAGCATTTAGCGGAGGTCTCGATACCTCTTACTGCGCCAAATATCTCAGCGAAACACTGGGATATGATGTGTATGCAGTTACTGTAAACACCGGAGGTTTTTCCAAAAATGAAGAAAAAGAACTGGAGAAAAAAGCCCTGAATCTTGGGGTAAAAAAATACAGGTGCGTTGATGCTCAGGAAGATTATTACAATTCTTGCGTAAAATATCTGATTTTCGGAAATGTTCTGAAAAACAATACCTATCCTCTGTCTGTAAGTGCGGAGCGTACCATTCAGGCGCAGGAAATTGCAAAATATGCGATTGAAATCGGAGCGGATGCAATTGCGCACGGAAGTACGGGAGCGGGAAATGATCAGGTTCGTTTTGATCTCATTTTTCAGGTGATGTGTCCGAATGTAGAGATTATTACGCCCATTCGTGATATGGCTCTTTCTCGTGAAGAAGAAATTGAATTTTTGAAAAGTCACGGCTATGAAATGGAATTCCAGAAAGCACAATATTCTGTCAATAAAGGACTTTGGGGGACTTCAGTTGGCGGAAAGGAAACGCTGACATCAAGAAATTATCTTCCTGAAGAAGCTTTTCCGTCACAAATTAAGAAAAATCAACCCTCTGAACTGGAGATTGAGTTTAAAAATGGTGAAATTATCTCTGTAAACGGAGAAAGTTTTGAACATCCGGTTTACGCGATTCAGAAAATCGAGGAATTGGCTTCCGCTTACGGAATCGGTCGTGATATTCACGTAGGAGATACCATTGTCGGAATCAAAGGAAGAGTAGGTTTTGAGGCAGCAGCAGCTTCAGTAATCATCAAAGCGCATCATTTATTGGAAAAACATACGCTTTCAAAATATCAGCAGATGATGAAATCCCAATTATCCGACTGGTATGGAAACTGGCTTCACGAAGCACTTTTCTTAGATCCTGTGATGAGGAACATTGAGTCTTTTCTGGTTGATTCTCAGAAAACAGTCAGCGGAAAAGTATTTGTAACTCTTCATCCTTATCGATTTATTTTGAATGGAATTGAGTCTGAACACGATCTGATGTCGGACAAATTCGGAAGCTACGGAGAAACAAACAGGGCATGGACAGGCGAAGATGTAAAAGGCTACACAAAGATTGTTAGCAATTCTTTAAACATATATCATCAGATTAATAAATAAAATTTGGGCAGCTTTATCCGCCTGTAGTTTATCCTTAGCTTGTCGAAGGATCCCAATCTTTTATTCATCGTTCCTCCTCATAAAAGGATTTCCGTTCAAGTCGGGCTGGAAGAGATTTGAAGAGACCAGTGAACCCGAAGGGTTCAATATGAGTAGCCGTAGGTGAAACCTATGTATTAAAAGATCAAAAGAAACCAATGAACGTGAAGGGTTCAATACGAATAGCCGTAGGTGAAACCTATGTATTAAAAGATCAAAAGAAACCAATGAACGCGAAGGGTTCAATACGAATAGCCGTAGGTAAAACCTATGTATTAAAATATCAATACAAACAAAGAACCCGAAGGGTTCAATATAAATAACCTTAGGTGAAAACTTATGGAAAATAATAAAATGAAGAAGAAAATTGGAATCATCGGAGCCAACGGTTACACAGGAAGCGAACTGGTTCGTTTGCTGGCTTTTCATCCCAATGTATCATTGAGTTTTTTATATAGCCGTTCAAATTCGGGAACAAAAATTTCAGACTTGTACCCGGATTTAACGACGGTTTGTGAAATGATTTTAACGGATCAGTCTGAAGAAGTCGATATTCTCTTTCTATGTCTTCCTCACAAAGAAAGTCAGAATTGGTTGATTCAGAATCCTATAAAAGATGAAACATTGGTGATTGATTTAGGGAACGATTTTCGCCTCGATGGAAACTTTGGAAACAGAAATTTTATCTACGGATTGCCCGAAATCAATAAAAAACAACTTTCCGGAGCCAGAAGCATTGCCAATCCTGGATGTTTTGCAACAGCAATTCAGCTCGCTTTGCTTCCTTTAGCTCAAAAAGGGTTGTTGAATGAAGTGTATACAACAGGAATCACAGGTTCCACAGGTGCGGGTCAGTCTTTACAGGCAACCACACATTTTACTTGGAGGAACGATAATATTTCAGCGTATAAAACTTTAACACACCAACATGTGGATGAGATTCTACAACAATTAGTTTCTTTTAATACCAATGAAATCAGTCTGAATTTTGTTCCGTGGAGAGGCGATTTTGCCAGAGGAATTTTTACAAGTTCAACAATAAAGACAGATTTAGAACTTTCAGAGATCTATCAGTTGTTTGAAGATTTTTATGCAGAGGAACCTTTTGTACAGGTAAGCGGAAAAGCAATTGATTTAAAGCAGGTTGTCAATACCAATCGCTGTGTGATACAGATTGAAAAATGTGGGAATGTTGCGGTCATTCACTCAGCGATTGACAATTTGTTGAAAGGCGCTTCCGGACAGGCGGTTCAAAACATGAATATTGCCATGGGCTGGGAAGAAAATTTAGGATTGAACCTGAAAGCGACAGCGTTTTAAACGTGAATAGTCAATAGGTTAATCGTAAATTTTTATAACTCAATCAAAACCGACTTAGGAAAATGGAGCGTTAAGAAAATTGAAATTTAATCCGTTAAGAAATTCCCACTGTTTGAGCACGAGGCAAATTTTCAGTCGAAGAACAAATCTTCAATTCGTGCGAGTTTTGGGAATTTTAGGATTTAATTTAAATTTTTAGCGAAAGTTTCCAAGTCTTGAATTTTTGTTTCTTTTGTTTCAAGACAAAAGAAAAATATAATAAAGATGAATCATTCATCAAACATCAATTATCATTTATAAATAGACATGAATTTATTCAACGTATATCCATTATTCAACATCAATCCGGTAAAAGCTCAGGGATCATTCCTTTGGGACGATAAAGGTGAAAAATATCTTGATTTTTACGGAGGTCATGCGGTGATTTCTATCGGTCACAACCATCCCCATTATCAAAATCAATTAAAAAGTCAGTTAGATAAAATATCTTTCTATTCAAATTCGGTTCAGAATGAACTGCAGACTGAACTTGCTGAAAAATTGGGAAAACTTTCAGGTTTAGAAGATTATAATTTGTTTCTGTGTAATTCAGGAGCAGAAGCGAACGAAAATGCTTTAAAACTGGCTTCTTTCCACAATGGAAAAAATAAGGTGCTGTATTTTTCAGGTTCATTTCACGGAAGAACTTCGGCAGCCGTTTCGGTAACGGATAATCCCAAAATTGTAGCTCCGGTAAATTATGATGAAAGATTCATTAAATCTGAATGGAACAATATCGAACAGCTTGAAGAAGGTTTTGAAAAACAGGGAAACGAAATTTCATCCGTCATCATTGAAGGAATTCAGGGAGTCGGCGGAATTATGATTCCAACGGTTGAATTTTTAACTAAAATCAAAGAATTGTGCGAAAAATACAATGCTGTCTTGATTTTGGATGAAGTTCAGTCGGGATACGGAAGAAGTGGTTATTTCTTTGCCCATCAGGAATTTAGAATTGAAGCAGATATCATCACCACTGCAAAAGGAATGGGAAATGGTTTCCCGATTGGTGGTGTTTTAATTCATCCGAAGTTTCAGGCAAGTAATGGTTTATTGGGAACGACTTTTGGCGGAAATCACTTGGCTTGTGTAGCGGCAATTGCTGTTTTAGATGTCATGAAAGATGAAAATCTTATCGAAAATGCTCAGAAGATGGGCGAATATATTGAAAATAAAATTAAAGATTTTCCACATATCAAAACCATCCGAAGGAAAGGCTTGATGATTGGTATTGAACTCGACAGAGACTGCTCGGAAGTGAGGAACAGTCTGTTGTACCATCATCATATTTTCACAGGAAACTCTAATGATAAAGCGGTCTTAAGGATTCTTCCGGCGCTTAATATTAAAAAAGAACAAACGGATCTATTCATAAATGCTTTGAAAGAAGTATTGGAGAATATTTAACATGTGAAAATTATGTGGTCTGTCATTCAGAACATAAACTGAAGGTTTACGAACGAAGTTCAGAAGTGTAGTGAAGAATCTCTTTTATAATGTTATTAGATTCTTTCTTCATCAGAATGACAAACACAATTATCATTAGCTGAGTAGAACGCCCTTGCGAACGAAAATATTTTCCAAGTTAAATAAAAAAACTTCGCGACCACAGCGTTAAAAACTCAATCAAGTAGGTAAGATAAAAAATCTTTAAAATTTATTTAAAAATGAAATGGATATTCCATTTGTCCATTGAAAAAATAAAAATTACCAAATGAAAAAATTCACCTCTGTAAGCGATGTTGAAAACTTACAGCAAATCATAAAAAAAGCTCTACAAATTAAAGAAAATCCTCTTTCAGAACCTGAAAAAGGAAAAGGAAAAACAATAGGACTTGTCTTTTTAAATTCAAGTTTGAGAACCCGTTTAAGCAGTCAGATTGCGGCTCAGAATTTAGGCTTAAATATTTTAACCTTAAACGCTGCTCAGGAAGCTTGGAATTTAGAATTCGCAGACGGAGCAGTAATGAACGGCGATACGGTGGAACATATTAAAGATGCAATTGAAGTATTAAATCAGTATTGCGACATAATTGCAGTTCGTTGTTTTGCAGGAATGAAAAGCAAGGAAGATGATGTAAACGAAAGCATTTTAAGCCAGTTTGAGCAACATGCAAAAGTTCCGGTTATTTCTCTTGAATCTGCAACACGTCATCCTTTGCAAAGTCTTGCAGATTGCACCACCATTACCGAAAACTGGCACTTCGACAAGCTCAGTGTAAACCGTAAACCGAAAGTGGTTTTAACCTGGGCGCCTCACATCAAGCCCATTGCTCATGCGGTGGGAAATTCCTTTGCAGAATGGATGCAGGAAATGGATGTAGATTTTGTCATTACCAATCCGGAAGGGTATGATTTAGATAAAAACTTTACAAAAGATGTGAAGATTATTCATAATCAGGAAGAAGCATTGAAAGATGCCGATTTTATCTATGTTAAAAACTGGTCGTCTTTTGATGATTATGCTAAAATGCCCGAAGTAAAAGACAATTGGATGCTGACGAACGAAAAACTGAAAAATACCAATCATGCAAAAGTAATGCATTGCCTTCCTGTCCGCCGAAATGTGGAACTGAGTGATGAGGTGATGGATGGTGAAAATTCAATCATTTATCAGCAGGCAAAAAACCGGATTTTCTCGGCTCAGGCGGTTTTTTCTGAAATTTTAGATGAATTGAATTCTTAATAAATCAAACCTCATAGGTTTTTAAAACCTATGAGGTTTCCAAAAAAGATTTGTAATGAAAGAAAAGTTATACATCATAAAAATTGGCGGAGCATTAATTGATGACGAGGAGTTGTTAGAACAGTTTTTAGAACAGTTTTCTGAAATTCAGGAAAAGAAAATTCTGGTACATGGAGGAGGAAAACTGGCAACAACTTTAGCCGATAAACTGGGAATTGAACAGAAGCTCATAAACGGAAGAAGAATAACCGATAAAGATACGTTGGATATTGTCGCAATGGTTTATGCGGGAGGAATCAATAAAAATATTGTGGCAAAACTTCAGCAGAAGAAATGTAAAGCCATTGGTTTTTCGGGAGCGGATGCAAACTTAATTAAAGCCAAAAAAAGAGAACACGCTGAAATAGATTTCGGATTTGTGGGAGATATCACCGAGAAAAGCGTGAACAGAAAATTAATTTCAAAATTGCTGAAACTGGAACTGGTTCCTGTATTTTCGGCAATTACCCACGATAAAAAAGGACATCTTTTCAATACCAATGCAGATACTATTGCTTCGGTAATTGCACAGGCTTTATCCGTAAAATATGATGTTGAATTGTTATACTGTTTTGATAAAGAAGGTGTTTTGGAAGATGTGAACAATCCGGAATCGGTTATTAAAAATATCTCCGAAGAAGAATTTTCAATCTTAAAAGAAGATGGAAAACTTCACAAAGGAATTCTTCCAAAGTTAGAAAACGCTTTGGGAGCAGTAAAAAATAATGTCAATAAGGTATTCTTAATTAAAGAAACCGAACTGAAAAACCATATAGAAAACCATCATGCAGGAACTGAAATCTGTTTATAGCAAAGAAGAATTACGGAATAACGCTGTTGAATTATTAAAAAAGCTGATTGAGATTCCGTCATTCAGCAAAGATGAATTTAATACGTCGGTTGAAATTGAAAATTTTTTCAAAAAACATCAGATTCCTACAAAACGTTTTAAAAATAACATTTGGGCGGTAAACAAAAATTTTGATGTTTTCAAACCGTCAATTTTGCTGAATACACATCACGATACCGTAAAACCCAACAAAGCATATACTTTGGATCCGTTTGTTCCGATTGAAAAAGACGGAAAATTATTCGGACTGGGAAGTAATGACGCGGGAGCTTCATTGGTTTCGATGGCGCAGGTTTTTTTACACTTTTATGAAAAAGAAAATTTACAATATAACTTAATTATAGCTTTGACGGCAGAGGAGGAGATTTCAGGTTTTGACGGTATTGAAGCGCTTTTTCCCCAATTACCGAATATTGAACTCGCCATTGTAGGAGAACCCACGCAGATGAATCTGGCGATTGCAGAAAAAGGACTTTTGGTAATAGATGGTGAAATGAAAGGCACTCCTTCTCACGCCGCTCATCCGAACAATGATAATTCGATTGTGAAATGCATGGAAGATTTGCAGAATATTTTAAATTTCAAATTTCCAAAAGTTTCGGATTATTTGGGCGAAGTTAAAATTACCTTGTCAGGAATTCACGCAGGAGTTCAGCATAATGTCGTTCCGGAATCCTGTACTTTCACTTTAGATATAAGAGTTACGGATGAATATTCTAATAAAGAAGCATTTGAAATCATACAGTCTCAGATGAAATCCACTTTAACCGCAAGATCTTTCAGGCTGAATTCTTCAAAAATTGAAATGGATCATCCTTTTGTAAAAGCAGGTTTGGAAATTGGGAGGACAACGTACGGTTCGCCAACTTCATCTGATCAGGCGATCATTCCGTGCACCTCCGTAAAGCTCGGTCCCGGCGACAGTACCCGTTCTCACACCGCGGATGAATACATTTACATAAAGGAAATAGAAGAGGGGATTGTGATTTATATTGAGATTTTGGAGAAAGTTTTATAAGCTGGAAGTAGGAAGGTGGAAGAGGGATGAATGATGGGAGGCTTGTAAGTAACGACTTAGGAATCGGAGGCGTTAAGAAAATTAATTCTGTGAACGTTAAGAAAATTCTGCTGTTCGAAGCGCGAGATAAATATTGAACCGAAGAACAAATTTTGAATTCGCGCAAGTTTAGAATTTTTAGAGAACAGAAATAATTTTTAGCCGGAGTTTCCAGTCTTGAATTTTTGTTTCTTTTGTTTTAAGACAAAAGAAAATTTTAAAAACAAAAAAGAAATTTTATGAAAAAAATATGGCAGAAAGACAATAACGCCACCAATATATTAGTCAATACATTCACAGTCGGGAAAGATCTTGATTTTGATGAACGTTTGGCAAAATATGATGTCAAAGGTTCAATGGCGCACTGCAAAATGTTAGCAGAAGTGGGAATTATTTCTGTTGAAGAATCAGAGCAAATGTTGTTTGTTTTAGCAGAAATTTTAGACGATATTGAAAACGGAATCTTTGAAATCGATAAAAATGCGGAAGATATTCATTCCCAGATTGAATCAATTTTAATTGAAAAATTGGGCGATACCGGAAAGAAAATTCACACGGCGCGTTCCAGAAACGATCAGGTTTTACTGGATATCAAATTGTATTTATTGGACGAAATCCGTGATATTACAGCATTAACAGACGAACTCTTTCAGATATTAATTAAATTGGCGGAACAGCATAAAAATGTGCTGCTTCCGGGATATACACATTTGCAGATTGCAATGCCTTCCTCATTCGGATTGTGGTTTGGAGCCTATGCAGAAGCATTGTTAGATGATATTGAAATGCTGTTTTCAGTTAAAAATATCATCAATAAAAATCCATTGGGTTCGGCGGCGGGTTATGGTTCGTCTTTCCCGATTGACCGTGAGAGTACAACATACAATTTAGGCTTACAGTCGATGAATTACAATTCGGTATATGCTCAGATGACGCGTGGGAAGTCGGAAAAAATGCTGTCAATGGCAATGGCGACTTTAGCGGGAACTTTAGGTAAATTTTCTTACGATGTTTGTTTGTATTTAAGCCAGAATTTTGATTTCATCAGCTTTCCGAAGGAATTTACCACAGGAAGCAGCATTATGCCTCACAAGAAGAATCCGGATATTTTTGAATTGGTTCGTGCGCGCTGCAACAGAATACAGTCGTTACCGAATGAATTTATTTTACTGACGAATAACCTTCCTTCAGGCTATCACAGAGATATGCAGCTTACGAAAGAAATCCTTTTTCCTGCGATTGATTCCTTAAAAGAATGTCTGGAAATTTTAAATTATACATTACCCAATATTCAGGTGAAAGACGGGATTTTGGAGGATGAAAAATACAAATATCTTTTCAGCGTAGAGAAAATCAATGAAGAAGTTAAAAACGGAAGTTCCTTCCGGGATGCTTACGTAAAAGTAGGGCAGGAGATTGAAAATAATGCGTTCGATTTTGAAACTGGAAATTTAAACCATACGCATCAGGGAAGTATTGGAAATTTGTGTTTAGATAAGATAGAATATCAGTTTAATAAACTGAAAAATAAATTATTGGGTTGAATTATTTTAAACCATTAAGATTCATTTAAGGAGTTAAAAAAAATTAAGAGATATAGGATTTTTGATATAATTCGCTTCAAAATCTTAAATTAGCTTAATTTCTTAATTAAAATCTTAATGGTTCATTTTAACCCAGATCAATCTTAAACTTCGTAGACTTTTTCACCTCGTGCAATACAATAGAACTGTGATATTGCCCGATATTCGGGATGTTTGAGATCACATTCACCGTAAAATCATTATAAGAATTAATATCTTTTGCGATAATCTTCAGCATATAATCGTATTCGCCGGAAAGACTGATGATTTCCTGAACTTCATCATGCTGCATGATGTTTTTCTCAAATGTTTCCAGAACTTTTTTAGACTGTTCTTTAAGACGCACATTGCAGTAAACCACAATATTTAAGCCCAGTTTTTCGCGGTTTAAAAGACCTACATATTTCTCAATAATTCCCTGTTTCTCCAGTTGCTTGATGCGTTCGTACGTCGGAGTGAAAGTAAGACCAATTTTTTCTGAAATTTCTTTCACCGAAAGTGTAGAATCTTCCTGAATAATACTGAGAATCATCCTGTCTTTTAAATCCATATAGTCTATTTTGAATGGTAAATATACAATTTTATAAAAATTAAAACTAAATTTTTTGTGTTTTGAACTCAAAAATCCCTTCATAAACAGCCCGAATATTAATCTTTGTATTTTAGGCAATGGCAAAATAATTGCTGTAATCTGCGTACGAAATCCAGATTAATATGAACCGAAATACGACTACGGCAACAACTTCATTGGCTGATTACGATCCCCATCATAAATTTAAAAGTGAAATTTTAGACGGACTGAAAGAGGAGCCTAAACATTTATTATCCAAATATTTCTACGATAAAAAAGGCGACGATCTTTTTCAGCAGATCATGAATATGCCAGAATATTATCTCACCGATTGCGAACTCGAAATTTTTACCGGAAAAAAGAGGGAACTCGCAAACGCGATACGAGCATTCGACGAGCCTTTTGATCTGGTGGAACTCGGAGCAGGAGATGCTACAAAATCCTCTCATCTGCTTGAATATCTTGTAAAGCAAAACGCAGATTTTACCTACATGCCGATTGATATTTCGGCAAATATTATTTCAATTTTGGAGGAAAATCTTACATCTGAAATTCCGGGGCTTCAAATGACAGGTCTTAATGGAGAATACTTTGAAATGCTCGATAAAGCAAATAAAATTTCTTCCCGCAGAAAAGTCATTCTTTTTTTAGGAGGAAATATTGGAAATATGGAAATTGAAGAAGCTTATCAGTTCTGTAATGCATTGAAATCGAGACTTAATCCGGATGATATTCTTCTCATTGGTTTTGATCTGAAGAAAAATCCACACACCATTCTTGCTGCCTATAACGATAAAGCGGGAATAACGGCATCGTTCAACCTTAATCTTTTAGAGAGAATTAATGAAGAGCTGGATGCAGATTTTAAAACGAATAAGTTCAAACATTACCAAACCTACGATCCGCTTTCCGGAGCCTGCAGAAGTTACCTGATCAGTCTGGAAGATCAGTCGGTACATATTGAAGAGGAAAAGGTAAACTTTAAGGCAAATGAAGCTATTTACATGGAAATTTCTCAGAAATATTCTGAAAATGAAGTAAATGCAATGGCAAGAAAAACAGGATTTAAACCGTTAAAACAGATTTCGGACACCAAAGGCTGGTTTGTGGATGCGATCTGGAAAGTCTAATTTAAATTAAAAGCTAAAACGATGATCGAACAGAATACACTAGTCAAAGAAAAACAGTTGCTTGAGAATTACTGCAGAATTAGAGCGAGGTCTGTGGAAATATGCGAACCGCTTGAAACAGAAGATTTTGTAGTTCAGCCTGTTGTAGATGTCAGTCCTCCGAAATGGCATTTAGGACACACCACATGGTTTTTCGAAACTTTTATTTTGATCCCGAATCTTGATGGTTATCAGGTGTTTAATTCCCAATATAATTTCGTTTTCAACAGTTATTACGAAACCATTGGCGCAAGAGTAATCCGTACAGACAGAGGAAATTTAAGCCGGCCTTCCGTTGCCGATATTTTTCAGTATCGGAAATATGTCGATGAACAAATGGAAACTTTTCTTTTAAATAACGACTTATCCGATGATCTTCAAAAACTCTTTGAATTAGGTCTAAACCACGAACAGCAGCATCAGGAATTGTTATTAACCGATATCAAATATATTCTCGGTCACAATCCTTTATTTCCCGCTTACAGCGAAAATTTTCCTTTGGAAAAATCAGAATCCGAAAATTTTGAAATGCTTTCTTTTAAGGAAGGAATTTATGAAATAGGTTTCGAAGGAGAAGGATTTTGTTTTGATAATGAGCTGAACAGACATAAAGTATATCTGAATGATTTTCAAATTTCAAACCAATTGGTAACCAATGCAGAATATCTTGAATTTATGAATGACGGAGGATATGAAGATTTCAGACACTGGCATGCGGAAGGCTGGGACTGGGTGAAACAAAATAATGCTAAATCTCCCTTATACTGGCATTTCATAGAAGGTCAATGGATGCATTACACGCTGAATGGTTTAAAAGAGATCATTCCCGACGAAGCTGTTTGTCACATCAACTTTTTTGAAGCCTCTGCTTTTACCTCTTGGAAAGGAATGCGTTTACCGACCGAAGCAGAATGGGAAATCGCTTCCGCTCTTTTCAGCTGGGGAAAACGATGGGAATGGACCAATAGTGCATATCTTCCTTATCCCGGATTTAAAAAACAGGAAGGAGCGGTAGGCGAGTATAACGGAAAATTCATGGTCAATCAGATGGTTTTGAGAGGTGCTTCATTGGCAACACCAAAAGAACACAGCCGAAAAACATACAGAAATTTCTTTCCCACATCACTACAGTGGCAGTTTACAGGCATAAGGCTGGCAAAATAATTTCCGCGGATGATACAGTATATCGAAAATCAACCCAAAAAAATAAACAATTGCTTCCGAAAATAAATGCTTGACAGTGAACGGTGAAAACCTTGCCAATCCGCTTTGTAAAGGTATTTTAACATTACTATTTATTGTATTTAGATGCTGACAAGTAACGGATTTCTCTACAAATTTAATTTTCATTTTGTCAGTTTACAGAATTGTTATATCTTTGCACCTAATGAATAACACAGTATTTATATCATTAGAATTACCGGGCGTAGACGCCCTTTACGATATTTATTTATTTTAAGCGAAGATATTTTCTTCGCTTTTTTTTTGTAAAAAATTTAAAGACAATATGTTTACGATCACAGAACTAAGCAACGAAAGAATTAACAGTATAGTAACAGAAGCATTGGCTTTTGCGAACGGAAAAACTGCCAAAATTGATGGAGAAGTTTTCTGTTCCAATCTTTTCTTCGAAGACAGTACAAGAACAAAAACAAGTTTTGATATTGCTGAAAGAAAATTAGGATTGCAGGTCGTTCCTTTCGATGCTTCCCACAGTTCCGTAAACAAAGGAGAGAGTCTTTATGATACGGTAAAAACCATCGAAAGTTTAGGGGTAAATCTTGTCGTAATTAGAGATAAGAAAGACAGATATTTCGAAGAACTGAAAAACATAAAAATCCCTGTAATTAACGGAGGTGACGGAACCGGAAATCATCCTTCACAATGTATGCTTGATTTAATGACGATCTATCAGGAGTTCGGAAAATTTGAAGGATTAAAAGTAGGAATCGTTGGAGATGTAAAACACAGCAGAGTTGCCAATTCCAATGCAGAAGCATTAAGAAGGTTAGGCGCAAAAGTATATTTCTCAGGACCTGAACAGTGGTTTGATGAAGGCGCCTTAATCAACGGAACCTATCTGAATATCGATGAAATGATCCATGACGTAGATGTTCTGATGTTACTAAGAATCCAGCACGAAAGGCACGATGCTAAAATGAGCTTCTCCGCTTCAGAATACCACAAAAAATATGGTTTGACCAAAGATAGAGAAAAAGCCATGAAAAAAGAAGCCATCATCATGCATCCTGCACCCATTAACAGAGGAGTGGAAATTGATGATGATTTGGTAGAATGCGAACGCTCAAGAGTTTTCAAACAAATGCAGAACGGTGTTTTCGCAAGAATGGCAATTTTAAAAGGAGCCTTGGAAAACCAAGGATATACTTTTAAATAAGAACCAAGGTAAAGAGCCAAGGTAAAAGTAAAAAGAATCAAGTAGTAAGCCGACCCGAAAGGGTCAAACCACAATAGCCGTGGGTGAAACCCATGGAAAAGAAAAAAGATGATAACCAAAGCCCTGAAAGGGCGATCTGTTAATAGCCATGGATTAAACCCTTGGAAACAAAAAAGATAAAGATTATCAAAGCCTCGTAGAGGCGACCTGTTAATAAAAAAGAAAATCTAAATAAATAAAATGAAGAAAAAGTTAATACTGGAGTCCGGTGAAGTGTTTCACGGAGAAGGTTTCGGAGCAGAATTGGAAACGGCAGGAGAAGTGGTTTTCAATACCGGAATGACAGGGTATCAGGAATTGATCTCTGATCCGTCTTACTGCGGTCAGATTGTTTGCATGACCTATCCGCTTATCGGAAACTATGGAATTAATAGAGATGACTATGAGAGTATTGAACCGGCAATTAAAGGACTTATTGTAAAAGAACTTTGTGATCTGCCATCCAACTTCCGTACTCAGATTACTTTAGATGAATTATTTAAAAAGAAAAACCTTTCCGGAATTTCAGGAATCGATACCAGAAGACTCACAAGAATTCTTCGTAACCATGGAGTGGTGAAAGGAAAAATTGTAAACGCTGATGCCGATGAAAGCACAGTGGTTTCAGAATTAAAATCAACCAACTTCCCAACCAATCAGGTTGAGCAGGTTTCCACAAAAACACCTTATGCAAATCCGGGAAGAGGACTTAAAGTGGTGCTTGTAGATTTTGGTTCCAAATTAGGAATTATCAGAGAATTATCCCAAAGAAACTGCGATATTACAGTGGTTTCGCAGGATGTAACCGCAGAAGAGATTTTACTAATGAATCCGGACGGAGTAATGTTATCCAACGGTCCCGGTGATCCTGAAGATAACCAACAGGCTTTAGAAATGATCAGAGGAATTTTAGGAAAAGTTCCGATCTTCGGAATCTGTTTAGGACACCAGTTAATTGGTCTGGCGTGTGGCGCAAAAACGTTCAAGTTGAAATTCGGACACAGAGGTGGAAACCATCCGGTTTTAGATGTAGAGAAAAACAAAGTGGCGATCACTTCCCAAAACCACGGTTACGCGGTAGATCAGGAAAGTTTGAAAAATACCGACTTAATAGAAACACACATCGCCCTGAACGACAGAACAAACGAAGGTCTGAAACACAAAATTCACCCTTGTTTCTCCGTTCAGTATCACCCTGAAGCAAGCCCGGGTCCGGAAGATGCGAATTATTTATTCGACGAATTTATCCAGTTAATGGAAGATTTTAAAAAGTAGAAAATTAATTTGGGCAGCTTAATCCGCCTCAAGTTTATCCTGAGCTAAGTCGAAGGACTCCCAATCTTTTTTGCAGAACTTTTCGGTCAAAAACAGAACAATCAGGATGGCAAAAAAGGATTTCCGCTCAAGTCGGGCTGCGTGCAATTCGCCGCAAAATTAAAGAATCCGAAGGATTCAATATGAATAGCCGTAGGTGTAACCTATGGAAAACGGTGAAAACCCATGAAAATGGTGAAACCAAGAACAGAACCATGAAATGGTTCAATAACATTAGCCGAGGGTGAACCCATGGAATAATAAAAAAGAAGTAAAATGAAAAGAAACGACATAAAAACAATTTTAGTAATCGGTTCAGGTCCCATCATTATCGGTCAGGCGGCGGAATTTGATTACGCAGGAACGCAGGCTTGCTTATCTTTAAAAGAAGAAGGCTACAAGGTAATTTTGATCAATTCAAACCCTGCAACCATTATGACGGATGTTGAAATCGCAGACAAAGTATACATCGAGCCGATTTCACTTCAGTTTGTAAGTCACATCATCAGAAAAGAACGTCCCGATGCGCTTTTACCAACGCTTGGAGGACAAACCGGACTGAATATGGCGGTAGAACTGGAAAAATCAGGAATTTTGGAAGAATGCAAAGTTGAGGTGTTGGGAACAAAGCTTTCAGCCATCAACAGAGCGGAAGACAGAGATCTTTTCCGTGAACTGATGAGAGAATTAAACGAACCCGTTCCGGAATCTGATATTGTAAACACGGTAGAAGGAGCATTAAATTTTGCAGACAGAATCGGGTATCCTGTCATTGTTCGTCCGGCTTTCACCATGGGTGGAACAGGAGGAGGTATCGCTTCCAACGAAACTGAACTGAAAGAAATTGCTGAACTGGGATTAAAACACAGCCCCGTAACACAATGTCTGATTGAAAAATCAATCGCAGGTTTCAAAGAAATAGAATACGAAGTAATGCGTGATGCAAACGACAACGCCATTGTGGTTTGTAACATGGAAAATATAGATCCGGTTGGAGTTCACACAGGAGATTCAATCGTTGTGGCGCCTTCTCAGACACTTTCAGACAGAGAATACCAATTGTTGAGAAACGCTTCACTTAAGATTATCAGAGCATTAGGAATTGAAGGAGGATGTAACGTGCAGTTGGCTTTAGATCCGCATTCATTCAATTATTATATCATCGAAGTAAACCCAAGAGTTTCGAGATCATCGGCTTTAGCATCAAAAGCAACAGGATATCCGATCGCAAAAATCGCTGCGAAGATTGCGGTAGGTTTAACACTGGATGAAATCATGAATCCGGTAACAGGAAAGACTTATGCTTGTTTCGAACCGGCTTTAGACTATGTGGTAACAAAATTCCCAAGATTCCCTTTCGATAAATTCGAAACAGCGGACAGAAGATTATCAACCCAGATGAAAGCTACCGGTGAAGTAATGGCAATCGGAAGAAATTTCGAAGAATCTTTACAGAAAGCCATCCGTTCTCTGGAAACAGGAATTAAACATATCGGTTTAAAAACTAAACAGGCAGCAGCTTTGACGGCTGAAGAAATCGAAAGAAGAATAAGAGTTTGTGATGACGAAAGATTATTCATCATCGGAGATGCTTTAAGAAGAGGGTACGACTGGGAACAGATCGTAGAATGGAGTAAAATTGATAAATTCTTCATTTGGAAAATTAAAAAGCTGATTGATTTCGAAAAAACAATCGCAGAAAATAAATTCAGCAAAGAAATTTTACAGGAAGCTAAAAAACTAGGTTTTGCAGATATAAATATTGCAGTTCTGTGGAACGTGACGGAGCGTGAAGTGTTCAATTTCAGAAAAGAAAACGGAGTAATGCCGGTGTATAAAATGGTAGATACCTGTGCTGCGGAATTCGAATCGGAAACCCCTTATTTCTACGGAACGTACGAAGAAGAAAATGAATCTGTGGTTTCAGATAAAGAAAAAATCATCGTTCTTGGTTCAGGACCGATCAGAATCGGACAGGGAGTTGAGTTTGATTACGCAACGGTACACTCGGTTTGGGCAATCAAAGAAATGGGTTACGAAGCGATTATCATCAACAATAATCCTGAAACCGTTTCTACGGACTTCTCGATTTCAGATAAACTTTACTTCGAACCTTTAACGGAAGAAGATGTAATGAACATCATCGAGCTGGAAAAACCAAAAGGCGTTGTGGTACAGTTCGGAGGACAGACAGCCATCAATTTGGCAGATAAATTAGCCGCTCACGGAGTTGAGATTTTGGGAACTTCCCTGGAAGATCTGGACAGAGCGGAAAATAGAGATAAATTCGAAAAAGCGCTTCAGGAAATGCAGATTCCGCAGCCTTTAGGAAAAACATCGGTTTCAAAAGAAGAAGCGATAAAAATTGCCAACGAGATCGGTTATCCGGTGTTGGTTCGCCCGAGCTACGTTTTGGGAGGTAGAGCAATGGAAATCGTGTACACGGAAACAGAACTGGCGCACTATATGGAAAATGCAGTGGAAGCAAGCCCTGAACATCCTGTTTTGGTCGACAAATATATGGTGGGAAAAGAAGTGGAAATCGATGCCATCTGCGACGGTGAAACAGTAATCATTCCGGGAATTATGGAGCACATCGAAAGAGCGGGAGTTCACTCCGGAGACTCAATCGCAGTATATCCTCCACAGAATATTTCACAAAGCGAAATCGAAACTTTGGTTGATTACACGAAAAGATTAGCGAAAGGATTAAATGTGATCGGATTGATGAACATCCAGTATGTTCTTTTTGAAGGAAATGTATATGTGATCGAAGTAAATCCAAGATCATCAAGAACTGTTCCTTTCCTGTCTAAAATTACGGATGTTCCGATGGCAAATCTGGCTACAAAAGCAATTTTGGGACAAAAACTGAAAGATTTAGGCTACGAAAGCGGACTGGTTCCAAATAAAGAAGGGGTTTTCGTAAAAGTTCCGGTGTTCTCTTTCTCAAAATTAACAAAAGTAGATATCTCTCTAGGACCAGAAATGAAGTCTACAGGAGAGGTTATGGGGAAAGACACCACTTTGGAGAAAGCTTTATACAAAGGATTAGTTGCGGCAGGAAGAAAAGTTCCGATGCACGGGTCAATTTTGTTTACGGTTGCAGATAAACACAAGCAGGAAGCGGCTGATCTGGCGGCAAGATTCCATGAAGTTGGTTTCAGAATCTGGGCAACGGAAGGAACGGCAAAATTCTTCGAAGAAAAAGGAATTCCTTGCAAAATCGGATATAAAATCGGGGAGGAGAGTGTCAACCTGATCGACCTGATCCAGAAAGGAAAAGTACAGTACGTTGTGAACACGATGACGAAAGGAAAACAGTCGGAAAGAGATGGTTTCCAGATCAGAAGAATGAGCGTGGAAAACGGCGTACCTTGTTTAACATCCATGGATACAGTAGAAGCGATCCTGAAAGTAATCGAAAGCATGAGTTTCAAAATGGAGACAATGTAGTTTTCGGAAATTTTAATGATTTACCATAAATCAAACCTCACAGGTTTTTAAAACCTGTGAGGTTTTGTTTTTATCTGATTTTCGAATTAAATAAATTAAAAGCGAGAGATTTTTTCTTCCGCTTTTTTATAGAGATTTTTCAGAATTTTTTGAAGTAAAATTAAATCAATAATAATTTAATAATTCCGTACATTAGATTTTTTAAAAACTATAACACGGTCCTATAAAGTAAATCATGATTAAAAAAAGCCTTATAATATTTCTTGCACTATTTTGTCATTTTATATTTTCTCAAAGTAAAACAGCTACTTATTATGCGGAAAAAGGAAGAGATCTTGTAAAGCAGAAACAGTATGCAGAAGCTATAAAGAACTATGATAAAGCAATAAGCATTAATCCTAACAGCAGTGTAGTTTTTCATCATCGTGGTGCTTCTAAAGCCAATCTCAAGGATTATAAAGGAGCGATAGCCGATTACTCAACATCAATTAAGTTGAATCCAAATGATTTTGAAGTATTTTATAATCGTGGTGTTGCAGAATATTATTCAAAAGATATCCAAAATGCATGGAATGATTTCAGCAAAAGTATAGAAATGAATGCCGATTTTGCGCAGTCTTATTTATTCAGAGGATATTGTAATGGTGATTTAAAGAAATATGAAGAAGCATTACGTGATTTTGACAAGGCGCTTACACTTGATCCAAACAATGCGGATGGATATATCAACAGAGCTATCGTTAACATAAATGTTGGCAATAATATAGAAGCAATGGAAGATGCTGACAAATCTGTAGTATTAAATCCACAGGATATAAGAGGTTACAATATAAGAGGACAGGCAAAAGCTTTATTGAAAAAATACAAAGATGCTATTGAAGATTTTACGATTGTAATTAATAAGGATCCGAAACATATACAGGCAATTTCCAATAGAATGTCTTTAGAATTAGAATTACACGACACTGAAGGTGCCTGTAAAGATTATTTAAGAATGAAAAAACTGGGCGAGAAAAATACCTATATGGAAACTTATTGTAATTAATCTTTCTAAGTTTAGGAATATCAATATTAAATTACATATATGTTAACTCTGGAAAATATTAATGAATTTTTTGCTGATTATCCGATTAAAGATATTGACTGCAATCACAATATTTTGATGGATTATGAAAAGATTTTTAAAATTTACGATGGTAAATTTGGATATTTAAGCTATCTGGAATTTAAATCTTCGGATAATTCAGAAATTTTTTTAGGCTCTTATCCGATGAACGGAGCCGATCTGTGGAAATGTAAAAAATGTGGAAAGCTCAAATTCTTTTATGCCGAAACAGGCGGTCATTTTCCTCAGACTTTATCTGTTGATGTGGATTTTAATAAGAAATATCTTTCAGATCCCTTTGCAAAATCAGTCTCCATAAAAGCCGAAAAATTGAGTGATTTTATCACTACATTTGGTTTTTCCGAATTGCAAAGTCCTGAAAAAATAGAAAAATTTAACGGAATTAAAGTTATTGATAAATCAAACAGCTATATTTTTGGTTATCACGAATTTAACGGAAACATAGCTTTTAATGTGATTGCAGATAAAACTACTTTGAGAAAAATATATGATTTTGAAAATTCATAAAAACACAAAACGATGTCAACACAAAATTTCTCTTACACCTTCACCACTTTAAAATCCACAGAAGAAGTCTTCAGTACTTTAATCAATCCCGGAAACTGGTGGATTGGTCTGCATAATGAAATCATTACCGGAAAATCTGAAAATAGGAATGATGAATTTATTTTTGATGCCGGAAATGGAGTTCATCATACCGTTCAACAACTTATAGAAGTAAGTCCTTACGAGAAAATTGTTTGGGAAGTGATCGAAAGTAAACTCACATTTGTAAACAAAATGGACGAATGGACAGGAACAAAAATTTGTTTTGAGATTTTCAAAGAAGCCGATAAAACAAAAGTTGTTTTCACGCACGAAGGCTTGAGCCCGCAATTTGAATGTTTTGGTGGTGGCTCGAGTGCATGGTCACAATATTTGGAAAAGTTGGAGAAAGATTTGAATCAATAAAATTTTAAGATTTTGAAAAAGTGTTTTTTATCAGTTATAATTGCTCTTTTATTTTTGATCTCTAATTTGTATTTCGGACAAAAACAGATTCAAAATTCATCGTCTGTTATCAAAAAAAATCTGGATTATCCATTCGGAACTTTATTGAAATTAAAAGTAGAAATCGTAGACGGAACAGATCTGAAAATGAAAGTTTTCGAAGGTCGTTATCTTGTTAAAATTACAGAAGTTAATGGTGTTTCAGTCGCTAAACCATTTATAATGGAGTTTGTGGACGATTCCGGCGAATTTCCAACGGAAGATTTTAGTTTGTATAAAAAACTTTATAAAATATAAGCTGAACATGACTTTTCTTTAGATGATATAAAGAAAATGCAGAAAGATTACGTAGGGAAAACTTTCATTGTTTTGGCTTATGAAACAGGAAAATTCGTGGGAATTCCAAATGAAAGTGATTATGTGCGAAAAAAGGTAAATTCACCACGGTTAATGAGACAGGATGTCAGTTTTCAATTTAAAAATTATATAGTGATAGATTCTAAATTGAAATATTAATTCATTTTATAATAAGCTTTCTTAAAATATTTACTAGGTTTAAAATAAACTTTATTCCTTTCCGCATCAAAAATCCAGTTGAATCTTCTCAATAAATCTGCTCCGAAATAGCTGGATTTCTGGATTTTAAGTTCTCCTGTGAAAAATCCTGCCGAAACATCCTTTAAAACAAAATTTCCCACTTTCAGAACAGGCAAAATTCCGTTTTTGGTGATAACGCTTTGTCCGGCTGAGTTTTTCAATGTTTTTTCGCCGGTTACTTTTAGCTTTTTGTCGAGTTCTTTGCCATCTGCAAATTCATTGCTGTAAAGAATCCCGCCGGAATATCCGGATTGAAGAAGAAAATAGGCTTCTACATTTTGCTTTTCAATGATACTGTTCGCAGGAATAAAAAGCTGTTCATTTTTTAAAAGTAATGGAACTGACTGATAGCCATTTAAATCCGGCATTTTATCATACACTACAAATCTGCTGTTATCATAATCGATCTTAAAAATTTTTCCTTTAAAAATCCCAGTTCCGATTTTTCCGTCTGCTTCATGACCGGTCAGTTCATTATCGAAAAATCTAACATTTTCATGTTTCTTTTTGCCGATTTTTATCGTATTTCCGTCGCTTATTTCATCTTTAAAAATAATATGATCTGCATTTCTTTTCCGGTCCGGAGAAATGGACGCATCTTCCATAGCAATCTGAAACATCAGATCCAGAGAATCTTTGTCATTTACTAAAGTTTTAACAATGATGTTGTTATGCTTCGTAATTCTGAACGGAATGATTTCCTGAGCCTGAATGGTTGATAAAAAAGATAATAATAAAAGCGATGAAATTATTTTGAACATCTGATTCTAATTTTACATAAAAATAAAATTAGTTTTTATTTAAGCCAAAAGAATTGTAGGGAAAAGAAATTTTATATCTTTAAAACCTGAAAATTAATAACTCTGAAACCAAATGACGAAACATCAGCAAAGAGTAGCCGAAGTCTATCATTTTTTCGATAATAAAGATACTGTTTTAGGATTTAGAAAATTACTGGACTGTGCGATGGATACTCAGAATATGGAGATCTACAAAGAAGCTGTTGCATTAACTGACTGGAAAGAACAGTTCCCTTCGTACACGGATGAACTCATCGAAAAATCAAAAAATCTTCTTCAGAAAATAGAAAAAATTCCGGTAAAAGAACAATCGCTGGAAAAATCTGTACTGAGAGCGAGAAATATTTTAAAATCCTACGGAAGCAACCGCTTTTCGCTGGGTCCGGTTTCTGTGGAAATGAATAAAGGACAGGTTTACGGTCTGGTAGGCGAAAACGGAAACGGAAAAACAACTTTACTCAGAATTCTGGCAAAAGAAATTTCCCACAACGAAGGAGAACTGAATTATTCTTTGAACGAAGAACCAAAAAATGAATACGATCTCCGTACAAAGCTGGTTTACATTCCGCAGAGAACGGCAAAATGGTACGGAAGTTTAAAGGACAACCTGAAATTTGTACTGTCAAATTACGGTGTGAAACCTGAAGAAAATGAAACACGAACTTTAATGATGATTGCCCGTCTCGGACTTTGGAATTACAAACATCTGAAGTGGAGCGAACTTTCTTCCGGCTACAAAATGCGTTTTGAATTAGCCAGAACACTGCTAAGAAAACCTGAAATTTTATTACTGGATGAACCTCTTGCCAATCTGGACGTTTTGGCACAGCAGGTTATTCTGGAAGATTTAAAATCGATTGCAAATTCAGTTAATAATCCTATTGCGTTGATTTTGAGTTCACAGCAGCTTTACGAGGTAGAGAAAATATCAGATAAAGTTATTTTCCTGAAAAACGGACAGTACAAAGACAATTCTGAATTGGTAAATGAAGAAAACGACGGACTGATTATCGAAATTGATACCACAAATTCCAGAGAAGATTTATTAAAAGCATTTGAAGGTTTCCCTCTTGAAAAACTGAATTTCAACGGAGGAGTTTATGTCGCTCATTTTTCAGCAGATACAGAGTTTCATACCGTGATGTCTGCGCTCGGAAATGCCAGAATGAATGTGGTGTACATCCGGAATATTTCTTCTTCAACCAGGAGATTTTTCGTAAGCTAATTTTCTCAAATTCAACAAAAAATGCAAAAAATAAATAAAATCAATCAATATCTGCTCGAAAAATATTCGACGGTCTGGAATACCAGAATTGTATGGATGCTTTTGGCAAGTGCAGTTCTTCATATTTTCTTTTTTATCGTAGGCTATATTTCTCACGCTGATCCGGTCTCTTTACAGAAAATGAATGTAAAAGATGACTATTTCCGCGAAGGAATGATTTTTATCCACCTCATTATTTCCGTTCTCATGATGGTGGGATGGCTGATTATGATGTTTAAAAATAACGCATTCAAAAACTTTTATCCTTCTTCAAAAGGAAAATTGTTCCTGCAGTTTGTTCAGTACTTCATTATTATTTTTGCAGGTACCACTTTTTATTTTTCTTACATGACGGGTTTTAAATTGTTTATTAAAAACAAATATCCCGATCAGGAAATGACTGAAAATATCAACGTTATTAATAAAGCCAGTGCTTTTCTTTCTCAGGATCTGGAGCATTATACTTTGGATAACAGAACTTTTCCAAAGTTTTACGATTTGTATTGCGAAACGGATATTAATAAAATAGACCGGAATCAGAAATATTTTGTGTACTATAACAGGGTTTATCAGTTCTATAACTTATATTCAAAAACCGTTTATAAAAAAGATAAATACGGAGATTTCCTTTTCCCGTCAGGTGAAACCAAAAAGAATCTGGCGTATGAAGAAAATAAAAAAGGCTCTGCAACCTACTATTTCAAAAAAGATGTCGTGGATATGTCATCCTACATCAATACCACGGATTTAACGTATTATAATTTTTCTGATGTATTTTATAGTTATGATGATTCAGGAAAGGATTATTTGAGGATGCAATATTCTGTTGAAGAACCTTATGATGGATACAATCAGATGGTTAAAGACTCTTACAAAAAGAAGAGATTCGAAATCAACAGATTTACAACGGATCTGCTGAATAAAAAAAATCCTGCTGAAATTGAAAAGCTGCTAAAAAGTTTTCTTGATATTTCGAAGAAATTCGGAATCAACAATAACCTTGATTCAAAAAGCTGGGTGAAAATGATCTATTATCCCGATGATTTCAACGTCAGATATTTTATTAAAAAATACAAACCGGTTCCGGGTGAAGAATATGATGTAAATAATCCGCCAATGGACGAAGACGGAAATTATGTGTACACCGAGACTGTTGCAGATTCTGTCGCTGCAGTGGTTGACGGTGAAGTGGTAAATGATTCCGTTCAGATCAGAGACTTTAATCCGGATATTGATAACCAGCTTTCTCCGGCGGAATATTTTAAGAATAACACGACAGATTACTACTATTATTCAGACAATCTTCAGAATCTTCTGAATAATGTAGATATTATAAAATCTACAGATTTCTTTTCAGAAAATATTCATATTTATATCTGGATCGCATTTTTCCTCTCTACCATTATTTTCAGCTTCAGAATAACAGGGCTTAAATCTCTTCTTTTCAGCGTGATTAGTGCAGGCGTTTTATTCTTGGCAGTTGTTCTGGTAACAGTTTTATTTTCAGCTTCTGGCGGTAGAAGTGAAATTGAATTTTTTGTTTCCTATTTTGTCTTTTTTATAGGACTGGTGATTTTACTGCTTCCAATTGTAATGATGAAAAGTCTTAAAAAAATTATTGCCTCAATTCTCATTAACATCTCGATGAATGGCTTTGCTCTTTTTGTTTTGCTGATCTTTTTTATCATTAATATCCATCAGGAAAGAAACTGTGAACAGATCAATATTATGTCTTATAACTGTCCTACAATTATCAAAACATTAGAATTCAATCTCAGTTATATAATTTTATGCTGCGGATTTGTCTTTATGTATCTGTATACCTCCATTCTGCATAAATGGAAAGCAATGCCGAATTAATTTTCATTAACGATTGAAACTTATCTAAACTTTTGATTATTCTGAAAAAAGCTTTCTAAAATATCTTTTGCAATTAAACTTAAAACCGGTTGAAACAATAAAAAAGCTTACTTAAACAAGAAATTAAAAATGGCATTTTAACAAATTTTATCATGTCAGAAAATGATTTTTATGTTCAATTTTGTAATTTTAGGCAAAATTTAAAAAAGTGAAAAAGTTACTATTTGCAATTTGTATATCAGCTTCAGTTTTCAGTTTAGCTCAGGATTATTCTGTACCGGTAGCAAGTCCGCGCCAGAAAGTAGAGCA
This sequence comes from Chryseobacterium sp. MMO-72, assembly GCF_037146035.1. NCBI lineage: Bacteria > Pseudomonadati > Bacteroidota > Flavobacteriia > Flavobacteriales > Weeksellaceae > Chryseobacterium > Chryseobacterium sp. MMO-72. Next base: position 193,750 of record NZ_JBBCWG010000004.1, on the reverse strand, counting down.
GCAGTTTTCAATGTCTAAAATCACGATTGATTACGGAAGACCGGGAGTAAAAGGACGTAAAATCTTCGGAGAACTGGTTCCTTACGGACAGGTTTGGAGAGCGGGAGCGAATTCATCCACCAAAATTACTTTCGGACAATCTGTAAACTTCGGCGGAAAAATTGTTCCGGCAGGAACTTATGGATTATTCATCGTTCCGACAGAAAAAGAATGGAAAGTAATCTTAAACAAAGATTTCCAGCAGTGGGGAGCTTATACATATGATGCAAAACAGGACGTTGTAGATGTTACGGTTCCGGTTAATAAATTAGCAGATAAGCAGGAATGGTTCGAAATTACTCTGAATCCTACAGGCGAAAACTCAGCCAACCTTGTGTTAAAGTGGGATCTTTCTCAGGCGGAAGTTGCTTTAAAACCGTCAAGTCCGGAAGCAGTAAGTAAAATTGCAGATAAGCTGAAGGAAATCAAAAAGATAGAATCTGACGCAGCAAAAACAAAAGGCTAAGAAATGAACTTTTCTATTCAGACTGTTTTAGAAAACGAAAAATATCAGTTAATCCCCTTACAACAAGGGGATTTTGAGTCTTTATATGAAGTAGCTTCCGATCCGAAAGTATGGGAACAGCATCCCAATAAAGACCGCTACCAAAGAGAAGTTTTCGAAAATTTTTTCAGAGGAGCAATAGAAAGCAAAGGTGCCTTTAAAATTATTGAAAAAGAAACAGGAGCCGTTTTAGGAAGCAGCCGTTTTTATGATTATGATGAAGCAAAGAACAGTATTTTTATAGGCTACACATTTTACGGAACAAAATCCTGGGGAAAAGGAATCAATCCGCAGATTAAAAAATTAATGCTCGATTATATTTTTCAGTTTGTAGATGTGGTTCATTTTCATATCGGGAAAGAAAATTACCGTTCCCAGATTGCTTTGGAAAGATTAGGCGGAAAGAAAATCGCAGAGCAGGAAGTCGCGTATTTCGGAGAACCGACGAGAACTAACTTTGTATACGAAATTAAAAAGGAGAACCATTTTTAAAACTTGTTTAAGCTAATTTCAGAATAAACCGCAAAAGGGACAAAAGATAATGTTAAAGTGAATTTTCATAATAATCAAAGCGCTAAAAAGAATAAAAATCAAAGATTTTTAAAAACTATTGTGAGCTTTTTCATTTATAATGATCAGCTTTAAATAAAAGTTAGTTCATCTTTTGCTCCTTTTGCGGTTAAATAAAAGTTTAGGCAGACTTTTAGTTTAAATTAAAAACTTTGTTAACTTTTATAAGTGAAACGGCTTTGTGAAACTAAAAAGCGATCACTAGTAAAAAACTTTGTTTACTTAGTGTTCAAAAAAATAAAAAAATAAATAATATGAAGAAATATAAAATTCAGCAATCCCATTCGTTGTTCCTACCACAGATGGAAAACTCATCGAAGAACATTGGGGAAATTCAACAGGAAATTCCAATATTTCTATTGCACACATGGTTGCACCGCCCAACTGGAGCGAACCGCATCAGACTCCCGAATTTGATGAATTCACCTTAATTATTTCAGGAAAAAAACAATTTGAAATTGACGGAGAAACAGTTGTCTTAGAAAAAGGACAAAGTATTTTAATTGAAAAAGGAGCAAGAGTGCGATACAGCAACCCATTTTCAGAAGAATGTGAATATGTTGCCATCTGTCTTCCGGCTTTTTCTATGGATCTTGTAAACAGGGAAGAATAAAGAATAAAAGTATGGCGCTACAAATTTGTCCGAAATGTAAAGAAACTTCCTTTACATGGTTTATCAACGGAAAGTCTCATCTAACGGTTTGGAGCTGTTTCAATTGTGATTACGAAGCAAAGGAAAGCGAAAGTGAGAAATACATCTGCGAAAACTGTGGAAACAAAACAAAAACAAAGCTTAAAGATAAAGAAACCGAATATTTCTGGTGTTCTGATTGCAACACGACAAGCGAACTATAAAGAAAACGACCTCTAATTTTGGAGGTCGTTTTTTGTGAGGATTATAATTATTTCAGAAGTTCTTTTAAAAACATCAGCGTGTGGTTCCACGCTCTTTTTGCCATCACTTCATTGTAATCCGGCGATTTCGGATCGGTAAAAGTATGTTTGGAATGTGCATACGTGATGATTTGCCAGTCTGCGTTTCCTTCATTCATTTCCTTCACCAGATTATTGTAATCTTCCGGACTTACTCCTCTGTCATCGGCAGGATTTTCCACCAGAATTTTTGTCGAGATCGGTCCGTTTTTTCTCGCCTGATCTTTTCCGATGCTTCCGTGGATAGAAACAACTCCCACCACAGGAAGATTTCCCCTCGCTGATTCCAAAGCTCCCGTTCCTCCGAAACAATAGCCGATAACCGCAATTTTTTCAGGAATTGCCCCGTTTTTTTTCAATTGTTCCAGCGCAAGTGAAATCCTTTTCTGGTACGCTTCGTAATTTTTCTTGTAATATCCCGAATTTTTCGCAGCCGTATCCATATTGGTGGGAATATTTCCCTCACCGTAAATATCCGCAATAAAAGCAACGTAGCCTTGTTTTTCAAGTTCGGCAGCGGCTGTTTTCGCTTCATCATCAATTCCTTTCCACGCAGGAAGAATCAGAACTCCCGGAAGTTTCTTTCCCGCATTGGAAGTAACCAGTCCGTTAAGTTTCTGCGCGCCGTCCTGATAAGCTACAGGTTTCAGATTCTGACCAAAAAAAGTCACCGAAGTCATTAAAAATGAAGACAATAAAAATGAACGTATCATATTTTGTAATTTAATTTTTTTTAGGAGCTGTTTCCTGCTTTCGCTACTTGCTTTTTCTGTATTTCGGCGGTGGCGAAGCCACCGCCGAAATACAGAAAAGAGCTCAGACATGCCGCTCAATCAGGGCTAAATATCTGTCTGTTAATCAATGTTGTAACAATACCATCAATAGTTCTGCCAAATTCAGCCATTGCCTGTTAAGATTTAATCAATAAAAATTATGAACATCTTTTGTTCTCTCAAAATTCAAGATTTTTCATTTAATCAAACCCCATATTTTCAAGTTTGTTTAAACTAATTTTAAATTTAACCGCAAAAGAGACAAAAAACTTTATTGAATTTACTTAAAGTATTTCAAAAGTCTGCAAAGAGAAAAAATCTTTGATTTTTTTTAACTTATGTGCTCTTTTTTCCATTTAAGTATTAAACTTAAACAACTAAAGTGTTACAATATTTTGCGGTAAAAAAGTTTAAACAAGTTTTTCATAAAACAACAAACAATGCATTTCTAAATTATTGAAAAATAATCAGGAATTTAAATTACTAAAAATAACTCAAAATCAATAAAAATAACATATCGAGTCTGTTTAAACTTTTTATTTAACCGCAAAAGCAGCAAAAGATCTACTAAATTTTTTATTTAAAGTTGATTATTATAAATAAAAAAAGCCCACAATAGTTTTTAAAAATCTTTGATTTTTATTCTTTTGAGCGCTTTAATTATTATAGAAATTCGGCTTTAACATTGTCTTTTGTGCCTAATTCTGAAATTAGTTTAAAACAAGTTTATCATTTAAATTTTCATCATCAATTTAACTCAATCAACCTAAAACTTAGCCTCAACCTCAATCAATCTTAACCTCACTCCGGCTTATAAAACAGATACTGCTCATTCTCATAATACGCATGAATATGCTGCAAACCATTCGTCAGAACAATCTCTTTCGCTCCGATCACAGAATTATATCTTGCAGTCTGCTCAAAAGTCTTCTCAGTTAATTTAATCTGAGGCGCCTTACATTCAATTAAAATTTTAGGCTGTGCTTTTTCAGTAATTAAAAGATCAACCCTCTTCGTTAAACCATTTAAAACAATCTTTTTTTCCGTAATTAATGCAGAAGCAGAGTAGGACTGTACCGTAAGATAATAATGGATCCAGTGTTGCCGTACCCACTCTTCAGGAGTCAGCAAAAGGTAAGTTTTACGAACCAAATCATAAATAAAAAACTTATCTTTGTCTTTCTTGAATTTAAAATCAAAAGTTTCCTGAAAATTCAGTTTTGGAAGTTCCATTTATTAAGATGAAAGAATTAGATTTAATCCTCAAAAATATTAAAAATAAAGAAGTTTTACCGATTTATTTTTTTCACGGAGAAGAACCCTACTTTATAGATCTTGCTGTAAAAGCTCTCGAACACGACTTTCTGACGGAAGATGAAAAAGCATTCAACCAAACCGTAGTGTATGGCAAAGATACCACTTATCAGGAAGTTCTCTCTTTGGCGAGACAGTTTCCCATGATGGGCGACAAACAGGTAATCATTGTAAAGGAAGCGCAGGATTTAAGACTTGCTGAAAGCGAAAGCAATGCTTTGGAAATGTATGTTCAGAATCCTGTTCCGTCCACCGTTCTGGTTTTTGCGCACAAACACAAAAAATTAGACAGCCGAAAAAAAGTCACCAAATCTTTAGAAAAAGCGAAAGCATTATTTTTAAGCGAATCAATCCGGGAAAATAATCTTCCCAAATGGATTGCGGATGAATGTACCGCATTAAAAATAAAAACAGCTCCGAATATCTCACATCTTCTGGCAGAATATTTAGGAAACGACCTCTCAAGAATTGCCAATGAGCTGAATAAACTGAAAATCATCCTGAAAGACGGTGAGGTTTTAGACGGAACCATCATCGAAAATCACATCGGAATCAGCAAAGAATACAATGTTTTTGAATTACAGAAAGCTTTAGGAACAAAAAATGCCAACGCAGCATTTAAAATTGCACATTTTATGGGCAAAAACCCTAAAAACAATCCTTTCGTGATGATGCTGGCAAGTTTGTACAATTACTTTTCCAATGTCATTATTTATAACACAATGATTGGTCAGCCGCCTCAGACAATTGCCGCACAAATGGGCGTAAATCCTTATTTTATAAAAGATTATGCAGAATCGGCGAGATTGTATCCATTAAAACATGCAACCAGAGTCATTTCAATTTTAAGAGAATTCGACATGAAAGGAAAAGGATTGGGCGCGGTAAATATGAGCGAAGCAGAACTGATTAAAGAATTGGTTTACAAAATTATAAATGTCGATAAAATTAAGATGAAAGTATGATTTTGGGTAATTGTTTGTTGGTTGATTGACCTTAATTTTACCGTCAACGGACAACCAACATCTAACAGCTACTATCGAAATTCAACATATTAGATATTGACAACTATCATTAAAATAACTTTAAATAAACAGTAAAAATTCCGAAATTAGCACTCGGTAATTTTAAATTTTTTTGAAAAGCAGAATATGGAGCAAAACATTTTAGATTGTGTGATCGTTGGATCTGGACCTTCTGGTTTCACAGCGGCAATTTATGCAGCAAGAGCAGACTTAAAACCTGAACTGTACACAGGTCTGGAGCCGGGCGGACAATTGACTACAACTACTGAAGTCGACAACTTTCCGGGATATCCAAACGGAATTACAGGTCCTGAAATGATGATGGATTTGCAGAAGCAGGCTGAAAGATTCGAAACAAAAGTACATTATGAAATGATTACTAAAGTTGAATTTTCAAAAGAAGTAGGAGGAGTTCATAAACTGTACGCAGGAAATAAAGAAATTTTTGCCAGAACTGTGATTATTTCTACCGGAGCTACTGCAAAATATTTAGGTCTTGATGACGAAAAAAAATATAATGGAGGAGGAGTTTCCGCGTGTGCAACGTGCGACGGATTTTTCTACAGGGGAAAAGATGTTGTGGTGGTAGGAGCAGGAGATACAGCAGCAGAAGAAGCGACTTATCTTGCAAAGCTGGTGAACAAAGTAACCATGTTGGTAAGAAAAGATGAATTCAGAGCTTCTAAAGCAATGGTTCACAGAGTGAATAATACGCCCAATATTGAAGTGAAATTCCACCATGAGTTAATCGGTATTGAAGGAGAAAATAACCTTGTAGAAAGAGCAGTGGTCATTAATAATCAGACTCAGGAAAAATCTACCATTGATGTCCACGGAATCTTCATTGCCATTGGTCACAAACCGAATACAGATATTTTCGTGGGACAGATTGATCTGGATGAAAACGGATATATTGTAACGGAAAAAGGTTCTTCAAGAACAAATCTTCCGGGAGTTTTTGCAGCAGGAGATGTTCAGGATCACATCTACAGACAGGCGATTACAGCGGCGGGAAGTGGCTGTATGGCAGCCATGGATGCAGAGAAGTATCTTGCAGAATTGCATTAATCTTAAGAAATTAAATATAAAACGCATCTTTCGGGATGCGTTTTTTCTTTACAATTCGCACAAAAATTATTTTAAAAAGGGTATAATTAAAGTTTTAAACAGAAATAATTCACCTGATTTTTAGTTCATTATTAATTTTTGTTAAAATTTGTCAGGAAAATATTTTGTCAGAATTGAAAAACGTTCTATATTTGCACCACTGAAAACAACGATATAATCGGAGTTTCTGGAGAGTTGGCAGAGTGGTCGATTGCGGCAGTCTTGAAAACTGTTGACTGTAACAGGTCCGGGGGTTCGAATCCCTCACTCTCCGCAAAAAAAATCCTTCAAAGTAAAATTTGAAGGATTTTTTTTATTACTGCATATGTAATTTCAGACGTTTTTAGGATCAGGCTCAAAAGGGATCAAGCGAAAAATATGGGGACTATACAAAAAGTTTAGCTGCTCTGAATAAGAAAAACGTTCTGTTATTTATCTGATTAAGCTCTTCATTTTCTGTAGTACCATCCGTTTATTTTCTGTTAAATTATTATTTGGTTCATAATTAATCTGCAAATTAAAAGATTTTATAAGTTGCAATATACTTTCAACTCAATTATAAGTTGTAGTTTAAAGTAAATTAATATTCCCGGAAGTACAGAGCATGATATTCTAAAACTGACGTTTAAAAGCGGTAATCATTGGCAAAAGAGAATTTACAAATTGAATTTCTTATGGTATTAAAAAGGGTTCCGGATGTATTTCTGTTTTTGTATTTATTGATTTTGAAAGCTGCTGAAAGCATACAATTAAATAATTTTCTACAGATGATATTTAAACTTTATTTTACCTGAAATAATTTATTTTAATTTATGCTAAATTCTGTTATTTGTAATTTTCTAATCGCTTACATGCAAAAACGGTAAAAAAAAATATCAAATTTTAACGTTTTTTAGCTTTAAAAGTGTTTTTTTTACACTTGTTTGTATTTTTTTTAAGTTATTTTTTTTACAATTCTTATCATAATATTTATCTAAAAAAATCACTTATTTTCTTACTCTAATCTCCATCATAAATACTTGTTAATTGATGCATTACAATATTGATAAGTGTAATTTTAATGATAACCTTATCATAATTTGTATGTGAATGTTTTCATAAAAAATCGATATGTAAATTGCTGATATTTAGGTCTTAGTGTGAAATTTATTTTTTTTATTCATTTGAATTTTTATATTTGTCATGTTACATAAATGTTAACACTTGCATGAGCCCCAATTTTATACATACCTATGTTTCGGTTGACTGTGTTGTTTTTGGTTTCGACCATGAAAACAGATTAAATATCTTATTAGTAGAAAGGCATCTTGATGAAGAAAGACAGATAAAACTTCCGGGAAGTCTCATTTTTAGTGATGAAGATGTGGACGATGCTGCAGAAAGAGTGCTGCACGAGCTTACAGGAATTAAAAAAATGGTTCTGAAACAATTTAAGTGTTTTGCAGATCCTATGAGAGCCAATAATGAAAACGATATCCAATGGATGGGAACAGAGTACAAACAGCATATCGACAGAATTATTACCGTTGCCTATCTTTCTCTGTGTAAGATTGATCATAAGATTAACAGTACAAAATACAGCACGGTAGATTGGTTTCCCATTGATGAGGTTCCTTCTCTGCCGTTTGATCATAATAAAATTATTAATGAATCTTTAGGGGAGGTAAGAAAATGGATAGAAGTTGATTTCTCTATTATATTTGAGCTTCTTCCAAAAAAGTTTACCATTAGACAGCTCTATCAGTTGTACAGTGCATTAAGTGAAAAACAAATTGATATTAAAAACTTCCATAAAAAAATCTCCTCGTTCAATTATATCATACCATTGGATGAGATTGAAAAAAATGTATCACACCGCGCAGCCAGATATTATAAATTCGATGCCAAAATTTACAAGAAAAACAATACTAAACTAATAAAATAATACCTTTTTAAAACTATATGTACTTACTAGGCTATGATATCGGCAGTTCTTCTGTGAAAGTTTGTCTCGTTGAAGCATCCAGCGGAAAAGTAATTGCGTCCGAATTTTCACCTAAAAAAGAGATGAAAATCACTGCAATTCATCCCGGTTGGGCAGAGCAGAATCCTGTCGACTGGTGGACAAATCTGAAGTTGGCTCATGAAGCGGTAATGCATGAAGCCGGCATAAATGCAGAAGACATTAAAGGAATTGGTATTACCTGGCAAATGCATGGTTTAATTTTAGTAGACAAAGATCAGAACCTGTTAAGACCCTCCATCATCTGGTGCGACAGCCGTGCTGTTCCTTATGGAGAAAAAGCCTTTAAAGAAATCGGAGAAGAAAAATGTTTATCTCATCTCTTAAATTCTCCAGGGAATTTCACCGCTTCAAAATTAGCCTGGGTAAAAGAGAATGAGCCGGAAATTTTCGAAAAAATAGACAAGATAATGCTTCCCGGAGATTACATTGCCATGAGACTTTCCGGAGAGATCGGAATAACGGTTGAAGGCTTGTCAGAAGGGATTTTCTGGGACTTTAAAAACAATTGCATCTCAGAAGATGTCATTAATTATTACGGGATTCCGAAAAGCTTTTTTCCTGAAATCGTACCTACATTCGGAATTCAGTCAGCAGTTTCTGCCGTAGCGGCAGAGGAATTAGGCTTAAAAGAAGGAACTCCCATTTCATACAGAGCAGGAGATCAGCCCAATAATGCATTGTCACTCAATGTTTTCAATCCCGGAGAAATCGCTTCCACAGCAGGAACTTCAGGCGTTGTTTACGGTGTTTTAGATAAATTAGACTACGATAAATTATCAAGAGTAAATACTTTCGCGCACGTTAATCATACCGAAGAATTAACGAGATTAGGAGTTTTACTTTGTATTAACGGAACCGGAATTTTAAATTCCTGGTTAAAACATAATCTGGCAACCTCCCTGTCTTCTTACGGAGATATGAACGACATGGCGTCGCTTTCACCGGTAGGAGCCAAAGGATTAAGCATCATTCCTTTCGGTAACGGAGCAGAAAGAGTACTCGAAAATAAAGAAACCAATTGCTCCATTCACGGGATTAATTTTAATATCCATACCAAAGGAGATATCCTGCGTGCCGCACAGGAGGGAATAGTATTTTCCTATGAATACGGAATGGACATCATGAGAAATATCGGGATGGATATTCAGGTAATTCGGGCAGGAAATGCCAATATGTTCCTAAGTTCAATTTTCAGAAAATCGTTAGCCGGAGTAAGCAACGCCGTTATTGAACTTTATGATACCGACGGAGCGGTAGGTGCTGCAAGAGCCGCAGGAATGGGAATCGGCTTTTACGCAGATGCTAAAGAAGCCTTTGCCTCTCTGGAAAGAATAGCCGTAATAGAACCGCAGCTGGAAAAAAGAGAACAATACTTAGAAGCCTATTCGAGATGGAAACAGCATCTTAACGAAATAGTATAATCACCAATACAAAAAGATTTTTTATTGTACTTATTGACCCTCAAGGATCAGTGAGCAGGGAAACTTTATGTTGAATTTTAAAATTAAACTAAAAATTATAACAAATATATGAACACTTTAACAGGTACGAAAGAGTTTTTTACAGGTATCGACAAAATCAAGTTTGAAGGGAAAGAAAGCAGAAATCCAATGGCTTTCAGATATTATGATGCAGAAAGAATTGTGATGGGAAAACCTATGAAAGACTGGACGCGTTTTGCGATGGCTTGGTGGCATACCTTATGTGCAAACGGAAGCGATCCGTTTGGAGGACCAACAATTCATCATCCATGGGACATCGGAAACGATGCTGTAACCAGAGCAATGCATAAAATGGATGCCGGTTTCGAATTTATGTCTAAAATGGGCTTCAATTACTATTGTTTCCATGATATAGATTTGGTAGATCCTGCCGATAACTGGAAAGACTACGAGAAGAATCTTCAGGCTGTAGTGGAATATGCAAAACAAAAGCAGCAGGAAACCGGAATTAAACTTTTATGGGGAACGGCAAACGTTTTCACGCACGAAAGATATATGAACGGAGCTTCCACGAATCCGAATTTTGATGTGGTTGCGTGCGCAGGAACTCAGGTTAAAAATTCCATTGATGCTACAATTGCTCTTGGTGGCGAAAACTACGTTTTCTGGGGTGGTAGAGAAGGATATATGAGCCTTTTGAATACCGATATGAAGCGTGAAAAAGACCATTTAGCACGTTTCCTTACCATGTCCAGAGACTACGCCCGTCAGCAGGGCTTTACAGGAACTTTCCTTATTGAGCCAAAACCGATGGAACCTACAAAACACCAGTATGATTACGATTCTGAAACGGTGATCGGCTTCCTGAGACATTACGGATTAGATAAAGATTTTAAATTAAATATTGAAGTGAACCACGCTACATTGGCAGGACATACTTTCGAGCATGAACTTCAGGCAGCAGTAGATGCAGGAATGTTAGGAAGTATTGATGCAAACAGGGGAGATTATCAGAACGGATGGGATACAGATCAGTTTCCGGTAGATTATTTAGATATGGTTCAGGCATGGCTGGTATTACTTCCTGCAGGAGGTTTAGGAAACGGAGGAGTTAATTTCGATGCTAAAATCAGAAGAAACTCTATTGATCCTGAAGATTTGTTTATTTCTCATATTTCGGGAATGGATGTTTTTGCGAAAGGACTTTTAGCGGCAGCAGATATTCTTGAAAATTCAGATTATAAAAAACTGAGAACAGACCGTTACGCATCTTTCGACAACGGAAACGGAAAGGCTTTTGAAGCAGGAACGCTTACTTTGGAAGATCTTCAGAGGATAGCTCATGAAATTGGGGAGCCACAGCCAAAAAGCGGAAAGCAGGAATTGTTTGAAGCGATTGTGAATATGTATATCTAAATAAACGTAAAAAGGCTGCTAAACACTAAGGATTTTTCAAAACGATAATTATTAATAGCCTTTTTATTCAAACCTAATATTAAACGTAATAATTATGAATCGATCTTATTTAGCTAAAACCAATAAAGCAGCGCTCTTTTTTGCGATGGCTTTATTACCTTCCGGTTTAGCCTATTCTCAGAGTAAAAAAGATACTGTTGCTAAGGAGAAAAAAATAGAAGAAGTAGTGGTAATTGGGTACGGAACCCAAAGAAAGGAAGCCGTAACAGGCTCCGTAGCATCTGTAAAAGGAGATGTTTTAAGAGAAGTACCTACTGCTAACATTACTCAGGCATTGCAGGGAAGAACCGCAGGGGTAGATATTAGTCAGACATCTACAAAACCCGGAGCCAGCATGCAGATTCGCATCAGAGGAACACGATCTTTAACACCCAATGCGAATGATCCGTTAATTGTTCTTGATGGAATTCCGTTTGTGGGATCACTTGGTGACATCAGTTCAAGTGACATTAAAAGTATAGATATCCTGAAAGATGCTTCTGCAACTGCGATTTATGGTTCCAGAGGAGCGAATGGAGTTATATTGGTAACAACCAACAGAGGTTCTAAAGGTCAGAAGCCGAGATTTACTTACAATTCTTTCACAGGAGTTCAGACCTTGTTTTCAAGGTTTCCGATGATGGACGGTCCTAAATTGGCTAAATTAAGAGCTGATGCAGGAAATATTTACGGATTAGGAAAAGATGAAACGTTGGACACCAATACAGATTGGCAAAAGCTGTATTACAAACCGGCGATGATGACCAGTCATGATGTAGGGGTTTCGGGGGGAACGGAAGGAGGTAATTACAACGTAGGATTATCCTATTTTAAGCAGGACGCTTTAATTCCAATCCAGAATTATGAAAGATTCTCACTAAGGATCGCTTTGGATCAGCAGGTTGGTAAAAGCTTCAAATTCGGATTTACATCCAATACCAACTATACAGTGTCAGAAGGAAATGGCGTGGCAGGAGCGCCGGTTCTGGGAAACTCTCCGTTAGCAAACCCTTATAATGCAGATGGAAGTATTAAAAGAACCATTAGTACGGCATCGAATATTGATCAGTCCTGGGTATACATCAGAAAAACCCTTGAAAATCTGGGGGATAAATATGTAGATGAAAGCAAAGGTTTTTCTTCATACAATAATTTATATGGAGAAGTAAGCTTACCGATTAGCGGTTTGAAATACAGATTAAATGTCGGATTGGATTATACCACTTCTAACAGCGGAAATTATACAGGAGTAGGGGTTTTCAATGTGAATTCAGCCGCTCCTTCCAGTGCAGGAAAAGGAAACAGCCAGACTTATCACTGGACATTAGAAAATTTATTAACCTATGACAGAACTTTTGGAAAGCATAAGATTAATGCTGTAGCCTTATATTCTGCAGAAGGAAATCGGTATATCAGCAGCTATATGAGTGCCAAAAATGTACCTTCAGACTTCTTCCAGTATTACAATTTGGGACAGTCTCCACAAGCAGATATTTCTGTGAAGCCTGAAGATCAGGTATATGTACAGAGAGGGCTTATATCGTATATGGGACGTGCTATGTATACCTACGATAATAAATACATGATTACAGCAACGCTTCGTGCAGATGGCGCATCTGTTTTGGCACCGGGTAACAAATGGCATACCTATCCCGCAATATCTTTAGGCTGGAATTTGGCGAATGAATCTTTCATGCAGAGTCTCAAAGCCATCAATCAGTTCAAATTAAGATACGGATGGGGGCAGACTTCCAATCAGGCTGTTGGTCCGTACACTACCAAAGGAACTTTAGGGGTTGTTCCGTATAATTTCGGAAATACCAATACGACAGGGGTTTATATTACTACTGCACCAAATCCAGAGCTGGGCTGGGAATACTCTAAAACCAATAACTTCGGTTTGGATTTCGGATTATTTAATAATAGATTGACAGGTACTGTAGAGTATTACAGAACTAAAACAGAACAGGTTTTATCTCCGACAAATCTTCCTATATCCGGAGGTATTGCGAGTGTAACGAACAACATAGGACAGATAGAAAACAAAGGTTGGGAAGTTTCACTTAATGGTACGATCATAAACAATCCTGATGGCTTCAGCTGGGATGCAGGGGTTAACTGGTATGCCAACAGAAATCAGATTTTAGCTTTGAATTCAGGGACTACCCGTGATGTGGCGAACAATTGGTTTGTTGGACATAATATCAATGCGATCTATGACTATCAGAATATTGGCTTGTGGCAGCAGGGAGATCCTTATCTGAATATATTAGAGCCGGGTGGTAATATAGGTATGATTAAAGTTCTTTACACCGGTGGTTACAATGCAGATGGTACTCCGTTAAGAGCTATTGGTCCGGACGACAGACAAATTATCGATACAGCTCCGGATTGGCAGGGTGGTTTCAATATGAGATTTGCTTACAAAAATTTTGAATTGAGTACTGTAGGTGCATTTCAGCATGGTGGTGTTTTAATCAGTTCTATTTATGGTTCTTCGGGTTATCTTAACAGATTAACGGGAAGAGGGAATAACGTAGATGTAGATTACTGGACGGCAGAAAATCCGAATGTAAGATATCCTAAGCCGGGAGGTATAATGAGTGGGGATAACCCGAAATACGGTTCTACTCTTGCTTACTTCGATGGATCATATCTTAAACTGAGAACGATAACACTAGGTTATAATTTGAAGAAAGAATTTTTAGATGATCTGAAATTAAATAGTTTAAGAATTTATGTAACGGTAACTAATCCTCTGGTTCTTTTCTCTCCTTATCATAAAGAATCCGGGATGGATCCGGAACCGAACTCTTACGGTAACCAGAATCAGGCGGTAAACAGCAGTCTTCCATATAACGGGCGTCAGCTGATTATAGGAACCAATAACCCGTCTACACGTAATTATCTAATGGGAATCAATTTATCTTTTTAAATTACAAAATCATGATCAAGTTTAATAAAAAAATAGTTTTAGGAGCGTTTTTCTTCTCGCTTTGCTTATCCAGTTGTAATGAAATTCTGGACGAACAGCCAAGATCTAACTATACGGTGGATTATTTTAATACGCCGGATGGGGTAACAGCAGGGGTAACATCTTTATACAGAAGTTTACGTTTATTGTATGGTAACGGCTACTTCATGAGTAACTGCCAGAACGGTACCGACGAATCTACTTTTGCACAGAGTGCAGACGGAAACTTTAAAGAATTGGACTTTTCAGGAAATGGTAACGTTACACCATCTTCTTTTCCTCCGAGTATGATTTGGGGATCTGTATTCCCTTCTATTAATACCGCAAACGGAATTGTAGAAAGAGGTCCGCAGTTTGGCGTGGCAGAATCATTAATTTCCGAAGCAAGATTCTTCAGAGCATTTGATTACTTTATGCTGGTTCAGACGTATGGAGGAGTTCCGTTAGATTTGGGAGCAGGAGAACTTGCACTGAATACAAATGCGATAACAACTTCTAAAAGAAATACCGTTCCTGAAGTCTACACGAGAGGAATTTTTCCTGATCTTAGAAAAGCAATAGATAATTTACCTGCTTCACCAAGAGTAACGGGAGGAGTAACGAAAAATGTTGCAAGATTATTTTTAGCAAAAGCCTACCTTACATACGGATGGTGGCTGCAGAACCCGAATAGCATTCCAACGTATCCGGACGCTCCAAGAACCGATCCGGATGGTCATAATGCACAATGGTATTTCCAGCAGGCTTATGATACCGCTATGCAGGGAATAACTACTCCTGGTCCATATGCTTTACAGCCTACATTTTATGATGTAAATGTAGGATCAAACGACAGAAACAACGAATGTATGCTGTATGCAGATCATACTCAGGCTAGTGCATTTTATAACGAATCAGATCCTGTAGGTTTCGGTTCAGGATGGGCTCCTGATAACTTCGCTGCGTGGATGCAGACCTGGAACTACACCAACCTGAAGAGCAGCAGCTCCGCAACAACTTTTACTGCTGTAAGTTCTGTACAGCGTGCTGCAACACAATCTTTAGGTCGTCCATGGGTTCGTATGGCTCCTCCGATTGGCGTTATTCAGAATACATTTGCTGATAAAACTACCGATTCAAGATATGACGGTACTTTTGTTACGACTTACAGAGGTAACTGGGACAAAGCAGGCGTTACAAACCCTGTTCTGTATAATGCCAATAACTTACCTGTACAACCGGGAGGAGCGATTCTGAGTTTCCTTAATGATGATTCCCAGACGCCGACATATCCTTCAGGAGCAGGGCAAAACGGTGTGGGCGCAGGTACATTACCGGGAAGAGCAGATTGGGTAGTTGCACCAAACGGAATCAGCAGAATTGTTTATCCGGGATTGTGGAAAATCGGCACGTACCGTACGGATGATCCAAACGGACTTGGATATCCTAATGCAGGACTTACCCGTCCTTTCAACGTAGCAAAATTCTCAGAATTCTACTTTATCGCAGCAGAAGCAGCCGTAAAAGGAGCTTCAGGTTCTATGACGGCGAGAGATTTAATTAACGTAATCCGTGCAAGAGCAGGAAAATGGAAATTTAATAACGCTCAAAATACAACGTACATTGCAGATAATAGTGTCGCAATGACTGCTGCAACGCCTTCTGTAATTACTATTGATTATATTCTGGCAGAAAGATCCCGTGAATACTACGGAGAATTCTACAGATGGTACGATTTAGTACGTACACAGAAATGGGGCGAATACGCAGCTTCTTATAAAATCGGAGGTACTGCTTATGGAAACCATACACCGCAGACCGTAACACGTAATATTCAGCCGTTCCATTATCTGAGACCGATTCCGCAAGGACAAATCGATGCAATGAGTGGAGCAACTGCTGAAGAAAAAGCAAAATACCAGAATCCTGGTTATTAAAAGTGAGTTAGTTTCACATTCATATATAGTTTACAGGGCAGATCCTAAAATATCTGCCTTGTTTTTTAATTAAAAATTTTAATGGTATGGAAAAAACATGGCGTTGGTTTGGGAAAAACGATAAAATTAAATTACAGACCCTTTTACAAATTGGTGTAGAAGGTATTGTTTCGGCATTACACGATATTCCTAATGGAGAAATCTGGAGCTTAGAGGCTGTTAACGATTATAAAAATTATATAGAAAGTCACGGTCTTCGCTGGTCTGTTGTGGAGAGTCTTCCCGTAAGCGAAGCGATCAAATACGGAGGAGAAGACCGTGATTTTTTAATAGAAAATTATATTAAAAGTCTCGAAAACTTAGGAAAAGCAGGGATAACTACGGTTTGCTACAACTTTATGCCGGTTTTAGACTGGGCAAGAACAGATCTTTTCCATGAGTGGGAAGACGGTTCATCATCATTGTATTTTAACAAAGCAAGATTTGCTTATTTTGAAATTCATATTCTTAAAAGAGAAGGAGCAGAAAAGGACTACAGCGAGGAAATTCTCCAAAAAGTTGAAGAACTGAAAAATACACTCACAGAAAAAGATAACCATGATCTGATCGATTCTGTTATTGTGAAAACACAGGGATTCGTTAACGGAAACATAAGAGAAGGCGAATTAAATCCCGTAGAAAAGTTCAACAATTTACTGGCTTTATATGATGGGATTGATAAAAATAAGCTTCGCGAAAACCTGAAATATTTCCTCGAAAAAATAATGCCGGTTTGTGAAGAATGGAATATCCAGATGTGTGTTCATCCCGATGATCCGCCTTTCGCACTACTCGGTTTGCCAAGAATTGTCACCAATGAAGAAGACATCGACTGGTTTCTGAATGCAGTAGACAATCCCCATAACGGACTGACTTTCTGCGCAGGTTCTCTGAGTGCTAATCTACAAAATGATGTTCCGAAACTGGCTCAGAAATTTGCCCACAGAACAAAATTTGTTCATCTCAGAAGCACCAATGTTTTTGAAAACGGAGACTTTATTGAAGCACATCATTTAGGCGGAAGAGGAAAGTTAATAGATGTAATAAGAGTATTTGAAAAAGAAAATCCCGATCTGCCCATGAGGATCGATCACGGAAGATTATTATCGGAAGATACAGATAAAGGCTATAATCCGGGATATTCTTTCTTGGGAAGGATGCTGGCTTTAGGACAGATAGAAGGAGTAATGGCAGCGGTACAGAATGAAATGAACAAAAAACTTTAATCAGAAAGAACCCGAAGGGTTCAATACAAATAACCGTAGATGAAACCTGTGGAAAACAGAATACAATGAACAGCGAACCCGAAGGGTTCAATATCAACCATTATTCATCAAAAATTAAAAATGAACGAAATATTCAGCATAAAAGATAAAGTCGCAGTCATTACAGGAGCCTCAGGTGTTTTGGGAGGAAGTCTTGCCAAAAGTTTTATCGAAGCCGGTGCAAAAGTGGTGATGTTAGGAAGAAACCACGAAACACTGCAGTCCCGTGTAAAGGAACTTGCAGGTTCAGAAGATAATGCATTTGCCGTGGAAGCCAATGTAATGAACATTGAAAGTCTGGAAAATGCATCAGAAAAAATCATCGAAAAATATGGTAAAATAGATATTTTGCTGAACATCGCCGGAGGAAATATTCCTTCAGCAACCTTATCTCCCGACCAGTCATTTTTCGACATGAATATCAGCGGATGGGATGAGGTTACTGCTCTTAATATCAACGGAACTGTTTATCCGAGCTATGTTTTCGGAAAAATAATGGCGGAACAGAAAAGCGGCAGCATTGTTAATATTTCATCAATGGCAGCGTATTCTGCAATTACAAGAGTCGCCGGATATTCAGCGGCAAAATCAGCAATTACCAATTTTACCCAATGGCTGGCTTCCGATCTGGCTTTAAAATTCGGAGATAAAGTCCGTGTAAATGCAGTAGCGCCGGGATTTTTCATCGGAGATCAGAACCGTGCCATTTTACTGAATCCTGATGGATCTTTAACGGACAGAAGCAAAAAAGTAATTGCTAAAACGCCCATGCAGAGATTCGGGGAAGTGGAAGAGTTAAATGGAACAGTGCAGTTTCTCTGTTCAGATGCCGCAAGCTTCATCACCGGGGCTTTGATTCCTGTTGACGGAGGTTTCAGTGCTTTCAGCGGAGTTTAATTTTTTTTTAAATTGAATAATGAGTCATTTCATTAAAAATAAAGACGTTTTCGGAGATTCGTTTTTGCTGGGATCAGCAAAAGCAGAGAACCTCTATTTTGGCTATGCGGAAGGAATGCCCATCATCGATTATCACAATCATTTGGAACCTGATGTCATTTCGCATAACCGGAATTTCCGTTCTCCTACCTCAATCTGGCTGGATGGCGACCATTACAAATGGCGCGCGATGCGGAATTTCGGGATTGATGAACATTTCATTTCAGGAAAAGCAGCCGATGAAGAGAAATTCCTTAAATGGGCAGAAACCGTTCCTTATACGCTTCGGAATCCGCTATTTCACTGGACTCATCTTGAGCTAAAAAATACTTTTGGAATTAAGGAATATTTGTCCGGTAAAAATGCGGCAGATGTTTACAGCTCAATGCAGGATTCCTTACAGAAACCCGATTTTACGCCACAGAATTTGCTCAGAAATTATAAAGTAGAAGCACTTTGTACAACAGATGATCCTTCGGATGAGCTGGATCATCATAAAAAATTAAAAGCTGGTGATTTCAGTACAAACGTTCTGCCGAGTTTCCGGCCGGATATTTACATTAATATTATTGATCCCGAATCTTATATTCTCAACCTTAAAAAACTCGAAAAAGCTTCCGGAATCAATATCAGTTCAGTGTCCGATTTATTAAATGCACTTCAGTCAAGAATCAATTATTTTGATGAGGTTGGAGCTAAAGTTTCAGACCATGGATTTGAATATTTTCCGGACACAACGAAATGGAGCTCAGATCTGGAAAAAGAGTTTTCAGAATTTCTGAAAGGCAACAAACCTGCATTTTCCAATCCGGATGCGCTTTGCGGATTTCTTCTGAAAGAACTTTGCAAAATATATTCTGATAAAGGCTGGGTTCAGCAGTTTCACGTAGGAGCAACAAGAAATAACAATTCCCTCATGCTGAAAAGTATTGGCGCCAATACAGGTTTTGATGCAATCGGAGAGCAGTATTTTGCTCAAAGGATGAGTGTTCTTTTTGATGAACTCAATTCCGAAGATAAACTTGCAAAGACGATTATTTACAATTTAAATCCGGCTTATAATGAAGTTATGGCTTCTCTTGCAGGCAATTTCAACCAATCAGGGATCCGGTCAAAAATACAGTTCGGTGCTGCATGGTGGTTTCTGGATCAGTTGGATGGAATGCAGAAGCAGATGAACACACTTTCGAATATTGGATTAATAAGCACTTTTGTCGGAATGCTTACCGATTCCAGAAGCTTCCTTTCGTTTTCCAGACATGAATATTTCAGGAGATTGCTTTGTAACATATTCGGAAGAGAAATGGAAGAAGGGCTTCTTCCCGATGACGAAAAATGGGTTGGAGCGATAATTCAGGATATCTGTTATTACAACGCCAAAAATTATTTCAATTTTTAAGAATGAATCAGGGAAATTCAAATAAAATTTTATGCTTCGGAGAACTGCTTTTGCATTTTGCTCCGGATTCTCATGGAAATTGGCTGGAAAATCAGTCCGTTAAAATTTATATAGGCGGAGCTGAATATAATGTGGCTTCCGCTCTTTCCAAATGGGGAAATAAGGTTTCTCTGTATTCTGCATTACCGGAAAATTATCTGGGCGATCAGCTGGAATTAAAATTAAATCAGGAAAAAATAGAAATCCTCGCAGAAAAATCAACAGGCAGATTAGGAACCTTTTATCTTCCTTTCGATGGAGATATGCAGAATGCCAAAGTGATCTACGACCGTTTTCCTTCGGTTTTTTCAGAATCAGACTTTTCAGGATTTTCCGATGATGAGGTTTTTCAGGATGTAACCTGGCTTCATATAAGTACAATTACACCCGCTTTGAGCGAGAATGCCTTTCAAAAATGTTTTGATTTGATGAAGAAAGCCAATGCCCGGAATATTAAAGTTTCTCTCGATCTGAATTACCGTGCTTCTCTTTGGCAGAATCAGAATCCTCTTGATAAAATCTCAAAGCTGATGCCGTTTGTGAATGTTTTAATGGGGAATATATGGTCAATTCAGGAATTTCTGGACATTTCAATCCAGTACGATCTGAACGGAAATTTTGATGATGAAAATCTTGTAAAGCAGGCTGAAAAATCAGCTTTGGAAATTCAGAAATCTTATCCCAATGTAGAAAGCATTGCCAATACTTTCAGATTCACAAAAGGGGACGAAGTTCATTATTTTGCAACCCTGTATTCCGGAGGGAAATTATTCATATCAGAACACTACTATTCTGATAAAATTCTGGAAAGAGTAGGCAGCGGAGATTCTTTCATGGCGGCTCTTATTCACGGGATCATCAAAGAAAATACAACCCAAAAAATCCTGAATGATGCTGTAAAAGTAGCCTTTAAAAAACTTTTTGTACAGGGCGACACCATCAACGAAACGATTAATATCGAGAATTTATGAGTTCAACAATCATACAAAAAATAAAAGAGCAGAAGATCGTTCCATTGTTTTACAATGAGTCTTTCGAGGTTTCAAAATCCATTGTAGAATCGCTTTATGAAGCGGGAATCCGCGTTGTAGAATACACCAATCGTGGAGCATCTGCTTTAGAAAATTTCAGAAAACTGAAAGAACTGTCAGCGACAGAATTTCCGGAACTCTTCTTAGGAATAGGAACCGTAAAAAATGCGGCAGAGATGAATGAATACGTAAATGCGGGTGCAGACTTTATGATTACACCGGTGATTGATGAATCCATCGTTAAAAATGCTTCGGAAAGAAATGTTTTACTGATTCCGGGATGTTTTACCCCGTCAGACGTAAATCTGGCTTATCAGAACGGACTTAGAATGGTAAAAATATTTCCTGCGGATGTCGTAGGGAAAAAATACATCAGATCGATCCAGCCTGTTTTCCCTGAAATGGAATTTATGCTGACCGGAGGAATCAGCTCCGATCCGGAGGATATTATGAGTTGGCTGGAAGGCGGAGCTGTTGCGGTAGGACTCGGAAGCTCTCTGATTAATCCCAATCTTTCTTCCGAAGAATTAAAGGATAAGGTTAAAAAATTATTAATTCAATTAAAATAAAAATGCAGATACCTAAAACGAATCTCAGATGGTGGATGCTGTCTTTGGTTTTCCTCGCTACAACGATTAATTATCTTGATCGTCAGGTGATGGGATTGCTGAAACCAACATTAGAAACCGAGTTCCACTGGGACGAAAAAGATTACAGCTATATTGTGATGGCTTTTACCGCAACATATGCATTAGGTTATCTGGCAATGGGACGTTTTATTGACAGAGTGGGAACCAAAATTGGTTATGCCGTTTCTTTGGTTGTGTGGAGTCTTGCTTCTATAGGACATGGTTTTGTGAAGAGTACAGTAGGATTTATTGTTGCAAGAATGTCTTTAGGTTTAAGCGAAGCCGGAAATTTTCCTGCGGCTATAAAATCTGTTGCAGAGTGGTTCCCGAAAAAAGAGAGGGCTTTGGCAACAGGAATTTTTAATTCGGGAGCAACTGTCGGGGCTATTCTTGCACCTGTTTTGGTTCCTTTTATTCTTGGGCATTACGGATGGCAGCAGACCTTTGTCTGGATTGGCGCATTGGGTTTATTATGGATTATTCTTTGGTGGAAATTCTATTACACACCGGAAAAATCAAAGCTTATAAGCCGGGAAGAACTTCAGTACATCAAAAGTGATCAGCAGACACCGTCAGAATCTCAGGCAGGAATTCCCCTGTCAGAATTATTAAAATACAAAGTAACATGGTCATTTGCAATCGGAAAAATAATGACAGACCCCATCTGGTATTTCTTCATGTTTTGGCTGCCCGCTTATTTTTCCGATGTTTTCAAAATGGATTTAACCAAACCTTCTATTCCATTAATCGTTATTTACAGCGGAACCACTATTGGAAGCATTGGCGGCGGTTATTTTTCATCTTTTTTAATTAAAAAAGGCTGGGCAATCGGAAGAGCGAGAAGCATCGTGATGCTGTTGTTTGCATTAATGGTGGTACCGGTAATGTTTTCAAAATATGTCGAAAATATGTGGATAATAACCATTGTTATTGCGTTTGCAACTGCTGCGCACCAAGGCTGGGGAGCAAATCTCATGACAACGGTTGGCGACAGACTACCCAATAGCCATGTAAGTTCCGTGATCGGATTTGGCGGAATGCTTGGTTCGGCGGCAGGAATTATTTTCCCTCTGTTTATTGGTGTTGTTCTGGATACATTCAAAAAATCAGGAAATATTAACGGAGGATACAACATCATTTTCTTTATTGCAGGAATCTCTTATGTTTCCGCATGGCTAATCATTAAACTGATTAATAGGAAATCTTCAGGCGAAGAATTAAGTAAAAATTAAGACGTTGCTGCTTTAATAATAAATAAAATGCAGCTTTGAAAGATTTAAAAAGGTCAGATTCAATATTTTTCTGACAAGATTAAAAAGCCTAAATACCATATTAAACAATAATCTAAAAATATAATAATGAGACAGAGAATAATGCATTCGATTTTTTTAAGAAATAAACTTACTTTGTTGGCTGCTGCATCTTGGCTTTCTGTAAGTCATTTTTCTGCACAGACTTTCTCAGATTTTACCTATCGTGGAAACGACAAAATATACAACGACAATCCCCTGAAACCGGACGAATTTTATTCCCCGATTCTTCAGGGCTGTTATCCCGATCCAAGTATTACAAAAAAAGGAGATGATTATTATTTGGTAAATTCTTCTTTCTCAATGTTTCCCGGAGTTCCTATTTTCACTTCCAAGGATCTGGTAAATTGGAAGCAGGTAGGTCACGTTCTCGACAGACCTTCCCAGCTTAAGGTAGAAAAAGGCGGTGTTTCACAGGGAATTTATGCGCCAGATATCAAATACAACAAATTCAACGATACATTTTATATGATTACCACCCAGATTGCAGGTGGAGTTGGGAATATGGTCGTGAAAACCAAAGATCCGGCAAAAGGATGGAGCGAAGTACAAAAGCTGAATTTTGATGGGATTGATCCTGCTATTTTCTTTGATGATGACGGAAAAGCATACATTGTTCACAACGATGCGCCGCCAAAAGGAACCGAGCAGTATCAAGGTCATCGCGTTATTAAAATGTGGGATTACGATCTGGAAAAAGATCAGGTTGTTGCAGGTTCAGACAAAATTATTGTGAACGGAGGAGTAGACCTTTCGCAAAAACCAATCTGGATCGAAGGTCCTCATTTATACAAATACAAAGGAAAATATTACCTGATGTGCGCAGAAGGCGGAACCGGAGGCAACCACAGCGAAGTTATTTTTATGGCAGACTCTCCTAAAGGTCCCTTTGTTCCGGCCAAAAACAATCCGATTCTTACCCAAAGATACTTTCCAAGAGACAGAAAAGAAAAAGTAGATTGGGCAGGTCATGCAGATTTGGTGGAAGGTTCGAACGGACAATGGTACGGCGTATTTTTAGCCATTCGTCCTAATGTAAATAACCGTGTAAATAAAGGTCGAGAAACTTTCATTCTTCCGGTTGACTGGAGCGGAACATATCCTGTGTTCCAAAATGGTCTGGTTCCGATGAAGCCGAAACTGAAAATGCCACAAGGCGTTCAGAATCAGACCGGACAAAACGGATTTTTCCCGAATGGAAATTTTAACTATAATGATAAATTAACCGATAAAAATCTGGATTTCCGTTGGATTGCAATGCGTGGACCGCGCGAAAATTTTATCACCACTACAAAAGCGGGGGTAAAAGTGAATCCTATGGAGACGAATATCAAAGCTTTAGCTCCTGTTTCTGCATTATTCCACCGATTGCAGCACGAAGATTTTGATACCTCCGTAACGCTTGATTTTAAACCTAAATCCGAAAAAGAACTGGCAGGAATCACTTGCTACCAAAGTGAAAGATTCAACTACGTTTTCGGAATCACGAAAAAAGACAAAGATTTCTATATCGTTTTGGAAAGAACAGAAAAAGGGGAATCCAGACTGTTAGCAAGCGAAAAAATTTCACTTTCAAAAAATATTAAATTTCAGGTAACGGGAGAAAAAGATGAAATCAGCTTCAGCTATTCTTTGGATGGCAGAAACTTTAAAAATCTCGGCGGTCCGGTTTCGGGAGATATCCTTTCTACCGATGTGGCAGGCGGATTTACAGGAAGTCTGATAGGATTATACAGTACTTCTTCCAATGACATTGTGCCGAATCAATAGTAAAAGCAATCACTCGGAATATGAATAGGAACGGGCTTTAGCCCGTTTTTCAAAAAAGAACAGCCAATTCGGCTTTAGCCAAAATAAAAGATCATACAGGCTTTTAAAAGGCTAATTCGAATTTACAATAGATTGATTATCAGTAATGTCAAACTGAGCTTGTCAAAGAGTTTTTAGATTGATTAAAACCAAACCAAAATTGCAAAAACGTGAAAATTAATAGACCATTTTATATAGTTTCTTTTTTGGGATTTATCGGGCTGAATCCACTTTCGGCCCAGATAAATCATTCTGAAAAGACGACAACCCATTTTACCAACCCCATCATTTGGGCGGATGCTCCGGATTTATCAATTACCCGAAATGGTGACGATTTTTATCTGATAAGCACCACTATGCATCTGATGCCGGGAGCTCCCGTAATGCATTCCAAAGATCTGGTACACTGGGAAATGTCGAGCTATGTTTTTGATACACTGAATGATAATTCTAAATATGACTTGCTTAACGGAACCGTTTACGGACGTGGACAGTGGGCTTCTTCCATCCGTTATCATAAAGGAAAATATTACGTTCTGTTTTCTCCTAATGATGAGCCTTTCAAATCCTACTTTTATGTCACCGACAATCCTGAAAAAGGAAACTGGAAACTCATCACGAGAACCAGACATTTTCACGATGCCTCTTTGCTTTTCGATGATGATGATCGGGTGTATGTCTTCACGTCAAACAAAGTTTTTGAGCTGAGTCCCGATTTTAAAACCATTATCGGAAATCAGGACGGAACAGAAGTCTTTCAGAAAGATGAATCAGAAACCGGACTTTTAGAAGGCAATCAGATCATTAAAAAAGACGGAAAATATTACATGATGATGATTTCCTGGCCAAAAGGCGGAAAACGCCGTCAGGAAGTGTACAGAGCCGATAAAGTTACTGGCCCGTACGAGAAAAAAGTTATCCTTGAAGACAATTTTCTTGGATTTTCATACGCCGGACAGGGCGCTCTGATTGACGATAAGAATGGCAACTGGTATTCCCTGATCTTTCAGGACAGAAATGGAGTAGGAAGGGTTCCGGTTTTGCTTCCAGTGAAATGGGAAAACAACTGGCCAATTTTGGGTAATAACGGAAAAGTACCTTTCACGGGTGAAGTTCCGCTTCCGACATTTAAACCAAAAAATCATCTGGTAGAAAGTGACGAATTTTCAGGTAAAAAAATGAAAATACAATGGCAATGGAATCATAATCCTGTCAATTCAGCATGGTCTCTATCCGAAAGAAAAGGCTTCCTAAGGTTGAAAACAAGCAGAGTAGTGGATAATTTGTACCTCGCTCCAAACACCTTAACGCAGAGAATGGAAGGTCCTAAATCCAGCGGCATTGTTTCTTTAAATGTGAAAGGAATGAAAGACGGCGATGTTGCAGGTTTCAGTGCTTTCAACGGGGACTCCGGAATTTTGTCTGTCATAATGGAAGGTGGTAAAAAATTTATTGTTTTTTCATCAGATGCAGTCAGTTTAGATAACAAGACCAAGGCAGTTATAAGTGTTAAAAAAGAGGAGAAAAAGCGTATTCCCCTGGATTCCGATATCGTTTATTTTAGAATTGATGCCGATTTCAACCTCGGAAAAGATCTCGCAGATTTCTATTACAGTACCGATCAGAAAAACTGGACCGAAATGGAAAAAGGATACAAAATGATTTTCGATTACCGAAGATTTTTTATGGGTTCCAGGTTGGCAATCTTCAATTATGCAACCAGGAATCTGGGTGGTTTTGTAGATGTTGATTTTTTCAGAGTCAATACTATTTCAGAGTAATGATGTGGGGTTATTTTTGGGGTAGCTTATCCGTCTTCCACTCCCGCTTTTTTATTCGTCGTTTCTCCTCACAAAAAGAGCTCCGTTCAAGCCGGGCTACGAGAGATTCGCTGTTTAAAAAGACATATGAGCTCCGTAGGAGCATTCTGTTAATAGAAAAAAGTTGCGTTACCAAAACAAAGCTTCTTAGAGGCGAACTGTTAATAAAACAGACGATAAAATTTAAAAAAACAAATCCATTTGAATGAATAATTTTTTTATCAAAATAAATAAGTGTAAAAATTACAAATAAAAATCATGAACAGATCCATCATATTAACAGTCACTTTCATGTTATCCGGAATCCTTTTTTCTGCACAGACTTCCGATAAACAGGCACCACAAGGTTTTGATGTAGAAAATCCTACAATTTCCCACGGAAAAATCGATACGGTTCAATATCTATCAAAAACGGTAGGAACGACCAGAAAAGCCCTGATTTACACACCACCCGGATTCAAAAAAGGAAATAAATACCCTGTTCTTTATCTCCTTCATGGCATCGGAGGAGATGAAAAAGAATGGTTCAATCAGGGAAAGCCAAATGTTATTCTCGATAATCTCTACGCACAGGGAAAAGTGCAGCCGATGATTGTTGTTTTACCGAACGGAAGAGCAATGAAGAAT
Source organism: Chryseobacterium sp. MMO-72 (assembly GCF_037146035.1). Taxonomy (NCBI): domain Bacteria; kingdom Pseudomonadati; phylum Bacteroidota; class Flavobacteriia; order Flavobacteriales; family Weeksellaceae; genus Chryseobacterium; species Chryseobacterium sp. MMO-72. The sequence goes on along the minus strand of NZ_JBBCWG010000004.1, from coordinate 166,788 downwards.
GACAGAGCAACAGGAAATATTATGGCTCCGGATAAAGTAGAAGCCTTTACAACCTTTGAAAAAGATCTGCTGAATGACCTCATTCCCTTTGTAGAAAAAAAATATCCAGTTAAAAAAGACAGAGAAAACCGCGCTTTGGCGGGTCTTTCAATGGGAGGCGGACAAACCCAGAATTTTGCCTTCGGAAATATGGATAAATTTGCATGGTTAGGTGCATTTTCTTCAGCGCCCAATACAAAAGAACCTGGTCAGCTTTTACCCAATCCGCAGGATGCCCTGAAGCTAAAACTTATTTTTATTTCCTGTGGCGATGCGGACGGACTGATGCCTTTCAGTAAAAGAACCAGCGACTATCTCAACAAAAACAAAATCCCCCATATTTTTTACATCGAACCGGGCGGTCACGACTTCAAGGTCTGGAAAAACGATTTATATATTTTTTCACAGCTATTATTCAAGCCTGTCGACAAATCTGAGTTCAGTAATTTTACGGTTTTAGGAACACCCGCAGCAACCAATATCAGAAATGCGCAGTATCCTCAAATCCTTCCAGACGGAAGAGTGATGTTTAAAATCAAAGCTCCGGAAGCACAAAAAGTACAGATCGATCTGGGAAAAAAATATGACCTGAAAAAAGATCCCGATGGATTCTGGACAGGCACAACAGATCCTCAAAGCGGAGGTTTTCATTACTATTCCCTGTTGATTGACGGAGTAGCGGTTGCAGATCCCTCCAGCGAAACATTTTACGGAATGGGAAGATACGCCAGTGGAATCGATATTCCCTTTGAAGGAGATGATTTTTATGCTTTAAAAGACGTGCCTCACGGGGACGTCCGCATTAAAAATTTTTATTCCAAAGTCACTAATTCATGGAGAAGAGTCTTCATTTACACGCCGCCGGGTTACGATCAGAATTCCTCCGAATCTTATCCAGCACTGTATATTTTACATGGCGGAGGCGAAGATGAAAGCGGTTGGGCAAAACAAGGCAAAGCCAATCTTATTCTAGATAATCTGATTGCAGAAGGAAAAGCAAAAAAAATGATTATCATTATGCCCGATGCCAATATCGGACAGGCAGGAATCCGAAATTTCGGCGAACGCAATCTTCAGCTCTTTGAAAGAGAGCTGAAAGAATCTGTCATCCCGTTTGCCGAAACCAATTACAGAATTAAAAAAGGCAAGGAAAATCGGGCTTTGGCAGGACTTTCTATGGGTGGAATCTATACATTATATACAGGAATTCAGAATTCCGAGATGTTCTCAGGTTTAGGCGTTTTCAGTTCAGGATATATGCTGCCTGCGCTTCAGGACGTTGCCGACAAGCAGTATAAATTTTTAACGGAAAATAAATCTGCCTTTTCATCCAATATCAGAAATTTTTGGATTTCAATGGGCGGAAAAGACGATATCGCCTATGAAAACGGTCAGAAAATGCTGAAAGAACTGGATAAAATCGGAATTAAATATTCTTACAAAGATTATTAGGGCGGTCATACATGGCCGGTTTGGAGAAACAGTCTCTATGAGTTTGCGCAAGGACTTTTTAAAGAGTAAAATAGTATCCAAAGTCATTAAAATATGAAAACAATAATACTCAATCTCTGTCTGCTAGTCTTTTCGGGAATATTATATTCGCAGAATCCTATTATTCAGACCAACTATACCGCCGATCCGGCTCCGATGGTGTACAATGACAGGCTTTACGTTTACACAACCCATGATGAAGATGATTCCACATGGTTCACAATGAACGACTGGAGAGTTTATTCCACCAACGATATGGTGAACTGGACCGACCACGGAACAATCCTTTCCTACAGCGACTTCGACTGGGCAAAACGTGATGCGTGGGCGGCACAGTGCGTGGAAAGAAACGGTAAATTTTTTATATACGTTCCGATGTGGTCTAAAACCAATAATAAAGGAGCGATTGGTGTTGCGGTGGGAGATAGTCCGTTCGGGCCGTTTCATGATCCGCTTGGAAAACCTCTTGTGCAAAGCGAATGGGGCGACATCGATCCGACAGTTTTTATTGATGACGACGGACGGGCGCATATGTACTGGGGAAATCCGAAACTCAAATATGTAAAACTGAATCAGGACATGATTTCTTACTCCGGCGAGATTGTTGAAGTTCCCATTACAGAAGAATCTTTCGGGAAAAGAGACGGAAAAGAGAACCCCGAAAGACCAACAAAATATGAGGAAGGACCTTGGTTATATAAAAGAAAAGATCTGTATTATCTCTTCTGGCCGGGCGGACCGCTTCCGGAATTCATAGGCTACTCCACAAGCAAAAGCGCAAAAGGACCATGGAAATACGGCGGAATTGTAATGCCAACCGAAGGGAAATCGTTCACTAATCATCCCGGAATCATTGATTTCAGAGGAAAAACCTATTTCTTTTATCACAACGGCGCTTTGCCGGGAGGAAGCGGATTTACAAGATCCGTAAGTGTGGAGGAACTCAGTTTTAATAAAGACGGCTCGGTTGTACCCATCAAAATGACGAGTGGAATAACCAAAGCCATTGCAGCCATTAATCCTTACTCATTTAATCAGGCGGAAACAATTGCATGGTCTGAAAATGTAAAATCTTATCAGAACAAAGCAGCAGGGGTTTTTATCAAAGCAAAAAAAAGCGGCGCTTACACCAGTGTGAAAAATGTGGATTTTGGCAGAAAAGGAGCCGCTACATTTTCAGCAAGAGTGGGAACAACACACAACAGTGACGTGACAATGGATGTTCGTCTGGACGGTATTAACGGACCATTGGTTGCCACAGTAAAAGTTCCTTTAACTGGCGGAGACGACCGTTGGGAAACCGTGAAAACAGAACTGAAGGAAAAAATTACCGGCGTTCACGATGTGTACTTTGTATTTAATGGAAAAGCACCTAAAGATATTATGTTTTTCGATTATTGGACTTTTCTTGAAAATAACTGATTATGATTAAAATATCCTACCTCTCCATATTGTTGTTGTTCCTCACCGGAATTTCAGGTTTTGCACAGGTCGCAGAAATTTCAAGCCCCGACGGAAAATTAAAATTAAATGTCTTTGCTGAAAACGGAAAAGCTCTTTACAATCTTAGTTTTCAGGGAAAAATAATGTTGGAAAAATCACCTTTAGGTCTGATTACCAATGAATCTGATTTTTCTGAAAATTTGAAATTCGTTGATAGTAAAAAAGACAAAGTTTCTAAAAACTACACCAACGAGAAAATCAAGAAATCACAAGTCAGTTATACCGCAAATATTTTGACAGTCAATTTTACCAATGCAGATAACTTTAATATTGGGATTGAGTTTCAGGTGAGCAATAACAATCTGGCTTTCAGATATGAAATTCAGCCGATGAAAGACCATTTAAGTGCGGTCGTACAGTCAGAAACTACAGGTTACAGATTCCCGGCTCAAACCACAACTATCCTTTCTCCAATGATGAAACCGATGACAGGTTTTGCCAGAACGGCACCAAGCTACGAAAGTGGTTATAAAGCTGATGCAGAATTAGGAATAAAATCTGATTATGGTTACGTTTTTCCGGGATTGTTTCATATCGGAAACGACGGGTGGATTCTATTGTCCGAAACTGGTGTGAACAGCCTCTACTGTGCTTCTCACCTCAATACAACTTCTGAAAAAGATCTTTATCAGGTTGCTTACCCGAATAAAGCTGAAAACAATGGATTTGGAAGTACAGGAGCATCCATTTCACTTCCCGGAAAAACACCTTGGAGAACCATCACCATTGGCGATTCTTTAAAACCGATTGTGGAAACCACGATTCCTTTTGATGTTGTGGAGCAAATGTATGAACCCTCACAGAAATATACCTTCGGAAAATCAACCTGGAGCTGGATTCTGTGGCAGGACAACAGTATGAATTATAAAGATCAAAGCCTTTTTATCGATTTAGCATCAGAAATGGGGTATGAATACATTCTGATCGATGCGCTTTGGGACAAAAATATAGGAAAAGAAAGAATGAAAGATCTCATTCAATATGCCAGATCCAAAAATGTAGGCGTATTGCTTTGGTACAATTCCAACGGTGCTGCGAATGATGCGCCGATGGGACCGAGAAACAAAATGAGTTCCTCCATAGAACGCAAAAAAGAAATGAAATGGCTGAAAGAAGCAGGTGTACAAGGGCTGAAAGTCGATTTTTTCGGTGGTGATAAACAGGAAACAATACGTCTGTATGAAGACATTCTTTCCGATGCCAATGATTTTGGGTTAAAAATTATTTTTCACGGAGCCACATTACCAAGAGGCTGGGAAGTAATGTACCCGAATTATGCTGGAAGCGAAGCGGTTTTAGCGTCCGAAATGCTCTGTTTTTCCGAAGATGTTCGTAAACAGGAAGCTTTTTTCGCCTCACTGCATCCATTCATCAGAAATACGGTCGGAAGTATGGAGTTTGGCGGGACTTTTCTCAATAAATATTTAACGAAATCCAACAAAGACAAGAATAAAAGATACACAACAGACAGTTTTCAGTTGGCAACGGCGGTTCTGTTTCAGAATCCGGTTCAGATGTTTGGAGTAACACCGAACAATCTGCATGATGTCCCAAAATTTCAGCTTGATTTTATGAAAGAAATTCCCACACTTTGGGATGAAACGGTTTTTGTAGACGGTTATCCCGGAAAATATTCTGTGATCGCAAGAAGACATCAGAATCAATGGTATGTTGCCGGAATTAATGCAGAAAAAACGGTTAAAAAACTGAAGATCAGTCTTCCTGTGTTTGCTGGAAAAACGGTGAAATTCATCAACGACGATACTCACGGAAATTCATCAGAAAAAGAAGTGAAAGTGAGTGCAAAAGGTGATTTTAATGTGGAAATTCAGCCAAACGGAGGATTTGTTTTGAGAAATTAATTTTTTGGGCAGCTTTTTCCGCCTTCCACTCCCGCTTTTTTGCCTCCGCTTTGCTGCGGCAAAAAGAGCTCCGTTCAAGTCGGGCTGCGAAGAGATTCGCTGCACTCAAAGAATCCGAAGGATTCAATATTAATAACCATAGGTGCAAACCTATGTCAAGAAATACGAATAAATCCGAACCCTGAAAGGGTTCAATTTGATAAGCCATTCAAATTTTATTTAAATAGAAAATAAAAGATTATGAATCAGATAAAAATATTTTTTCTCGTCATGGTATTCGGATGCTGTTTACAACTCAATGCAACAGAACCGTTCATCAGTAAAGAAAAAAATTCGGAAACAATTGTATTAAAAGAAAGATCAGTCCCTCTTTCGATTCTTTTCACCTCCGGAATGGATAATGGAATTTTAAGAGCAGTTAAAAATCTGCAGTCCGATTTTCTTAAGGTAACGGGAAGTGAACCCAATATATTGAATCAGGTTTCGGAAATGAATTCTCCTTTAATCATCATCGGAACAGTAGGAACAAAATCGGTAGTTGATGATCTCATTAAACAGAAAAAAATCGACGGAAAATCTTTAACCGGAAAAAATGAAAAATACATCATTCAGAATGTAAGCCATCCATTTCCCGGCCTTTCTGAAGCAATCGTCATTGCCGGAAGCGACAAAAGAGGAACCATTTACGGCATTTATGAAATGTCTCAGCAAATCGGGGTTTCGCCATGGTATTACTGGGCAGATGTTCCGGTTGAGAAAAAGGAAAACTTATATTTTAAAAAAGGAATGTATACAGACGGAGAACCTGCAGTAGAATACCGAGGAATTTTTCTGAATGACGAAGAACCTTCGTTGGGAGGATGGGCGAGAACAACTTTTGGAGGAATCAATTCTAAATTTTACGAGAAAGTTTTTGAGCTGATTTTAAGGCTGAAAGGCAATTACATCTGGCCAGCCATGTGGGGAAAAGCTTTCTATGACGATGATCCTTTGAACGGACCTTTAGCCGATGAAATGGGAATTATTATGGGAACTTCACACCACGAACCGATGGCTCAGGCTCAGACCGATTGGCATCGGTACATTAAGAAGAATAATTTACCGAATGTCTGGGATTATTCCAAAAATGAAAAAGTTTTGCAGGAATTCTGGAAATTGGGGCTTGAAAGAAGCAAAAACTGGGAAAAATTAGTCACAGTGGGAATGCGCGGCGACGGTGATGAAGCGATGGGAGAGGGAACGAACATCTCCCTTCTGGAAAAAGTAGTGAAAGACCAGCGAAGAATCATTGCTGAGGTGACCGGTAAAAAAGCAGAAAAAACACCTCAGGTTTGGGCTTTGTACAAAGAAGTTCAGGAGTATTACGACAAAGGAATGCGAGTTCCGGATGATGTAATTTTATTATTCTGTGATGATAACTGGGGAAATGTGAGAAAACTTCCGGATCTTTCAAAACCTTTGCACAAAGGCGGTTACGGAATGTACTACCACTTCGATTATGTGGGCGGACCGAGAAATTCAAAATGGATCAATATCAATCCAATTCAGAGGATTTGGGAACAGATGAATCTTTCCTACGAACATAAAGTGGATAAAGTTTGGGTGGTAAATGTCGGAGATTTGAAGCCAATGGAATTTCCTATCAGTTTTTTCCTTGAAATGGCATGGAATCCGAAGCAGTTCAATTCAAAAAATCTTTTAAAATATACCGAAAAATGGGCAGCACAGCAGTTTGGTGAAAAACACGCCGGAGAAATTGCGGGAATGATTAATCTGTATGCAAAATACAACCGTCGCGTTACACCGGAAACACTGGACAGCAAAACATACAGTCTGGAAAACTACCATGAATTCGAAACTGTTTTAAATGATTACAGAGCATTGGCTGTTGATGCATTGCGCCTGAAAGAGCAGATCCCTGCAGAATATCATGATGCCTATTATCAGTTAGTTCTTTATCCTATCGATGCATGCAGCAATTTGTATGAAATGTATTATGCCGTTGCAAAAAACAAGGAATTGGCTGCCAGATACGATTTAAAAGCAAATTATTTTGCGGACAAGGTAAAAGAATGCTTTGAGAGAAATGCATATCTGGATCATAAATACAACAATGAAATTGCCGGCGGGAAATGGAAACACATGATGGATCAGATGAGAATAGGATACAAAACCTGGGCAGACGGAAAAGAAAATATAATGCCTGAAGTAACCTATGTATATGATGATAACGCTTCCAAAGAAAAAATATTTCAGGAGAAAAACGGCTATATTTCGATAGAAGCGGAAAATTTTGCGAGAACCAGCCATTCAGACCGAATTCATTGGGAAGTGATTCCGGATTTTGGTAAAACTAAATCCGGCGTGACTACCTTTCCACAGAATGCCTATCCAAAAGCGGATGAAAATATTTATCTGGAATATGATATGAATTTTGAATCCAAAGGCGAATTCGAAGTCCAGTTGTTATTGGCGCCGACTTTGAATTTTAATCACAACAAAGGACTGCGTTATGAAATTTCTTTTGATAATCAAACGCCGCAGATAGTTAATTTCAATGGTCATTACAGAGGCGAATTGGGAAGATGGCAATCCGAACATATCATAAAGTCCGCAACGAAACACCAGATTTCCCAACCCGGAAAATATACGCTGCGATTCCGTGTTTTGGAGCCTGGGATCGTTCTGGAAAAAATACTGATCAATACGGGAGGTTTACAGCCTTCTTATCTGGGTGCACCCGAAAGTGAAATTCTTCACTGAAAATCAGCAAATAGTAACAACAATCAATGCTTTGCTTATGAAACATTAATCCAATTTGTCATTCTCTTTTTTTAAATATTGTTTTCAGCAAATACAGGACAAGGAAAACAGCAGAGGCTTTGTAACAAAACTTTATTTAAACCCGCTGCCTGATACAGTTCAGGGAATTTTCTTGATGGTTTTTCAATAATAAACCGTCTTGAAGGGGATTGTATATTCCATACTTTACTGAAAAATGATCAAAATTAAAACTAAAACATTATGAAAAAACGTTTAAACTTTTTAGCAATTCAATCTATTTTTCTGCTTGTTAGCTGTTTTTTTTACGGACAGCTTACCACCGTTAAAATCGATAAAAATACCTCGTACCAGAAAATAAAAGGATTCGGAGGATTTGTCTGCAGTCCGCAATTCGCTTATAATCATATGACGACTTCCGAAATTCAGACGCTTTGGGGAACAGGAAGTGAAGGAGGCTATAATATCATGAGGCTGTATATTCCGGAAGACAGCAGCAACTGGAGTGCTGTATTACCAACGGCACAATTAGCAAAATCAATGGGGCTTACTATTTTCGCAAGTCCGTGGACAATGCCCGCAGCCTGGAAAACCAATAACCATGTGAATGCTGTTTATACAGATGCCAACGGAGTCCAGCAGATCGGATATTTGAAACCTGAAAATTATCAGGATTATGCTTTGTATCTCAACAGTTTTGTTACTTATCTTCAGACCAATGGAGTGGATCTGGATTACATTTCTATCCAAAATGAACCGGACGAAATGGCTCAATATCAGGGATGTATCTGGACTCCGACTCAGATAGCGACTTTTGTAAAAGATTACGGACATCTTATCAACTGCAAAGTGATTGCACCGGAAAGTGTGGGTTTTACCGATAATTTTGCCAATGCCATGCTGAATACTGCTACCATGGCTAATTTCGAAGTTTATGGAGGACATCAGTACGGATTAATGCAGTCGGCTTACAAACAGTTCCAGAATTATAATAAAGAAATCTGGCAGACAGAATATCTGATTAATTGGAACTCCGGCAGCCAGACTCCGCGTGATTTCAGCTGGAACCTTGATGCTTTTAACTTTGCTTCAAGCATCAATAATTCCATGCTCGGAAATATCAATGCGTGGATTCATTACGCTTCAAAAAGATATTACGGATTAATGGGCGACGGAACCTACGGAACACCAACAGGAGTGATGTCTAAAAGAGGTTATATCCTTTCCCATTATGCAAAATACGTAACAGGAAAAACAAGAATTGATGCCAAATGGGATGATAAAACTGGAGCTTTACAGGGATCTTCCTATATTTCCACAGATGGTAACCAGATTGTTTTGATGGTCATTAATTCTTCTGCCAATACTTATAATCTGAAGGTCGATCTGCCTTTTTATACCACATCGGGAACAAAAGTACTCACAAATGCTTCTTCCAATATGGTGACCACGCCGATTTCATTCAGTACACCCACTTTCCGTCCCGGAGCGGATATTGCTCCATCAAGCGTAATGACTTTCGTATTCAATAAAAGTGGCGACAGACCGGTTTCTCTGATGACAGGCGGAAATATCCATTACAATAAAATCGAGACACAAACAACCACCAATTCCGCTTTCGGAACTGCTTTTAACATCAGTAATACAACGGTAACATTTTCCAATCCAAGTCCTTTGATCAGTAATAATATGACTGCTTCAAACGGTTATCTTCAGTTGAACGACAGATACAACAAGCTGATTTTACACGTCAACAGCTACACTACAGCGGGACAGAGCTATTCAGATAATACGACTCTGTATTATATCAACAGTCAGGGTATTGCAAAATCTTTCAACTATGGAAGAATCAATTTTCCGACAGGAGGAAATTTTGATATTACCCTTGATATTTCGAGACAGGTGCTTACCGACGGATGCAAAGGAATTTTAGGACTTAGAAATTCAAATTACAGTTCCGTTCTTACCTTAAATTTAGGAGATGTTTATTTTAATGTAGGCAACGAAATTGCTTCAAAATTTAGCGGAACCTATTCAGACAACGACAGCAATCTAATGGACGCATTGGAAAACGGCTACTTTACCTCACTGGATTTCAGGACAACTGCAGGAATTACCCCTTCAAATAACTGGCAGCCTCTAAGCGTAAATTCAAATAACATTTTTTATGTGAATTCTAATGTAAATTCTACCTCAAACAATGTTATTTCCGGAACGGCATGTTCCAATCTTGTCCTTTCAGATTTGGGCAAAGATTTTCAGGTTCCGTTTAACTTCAGCACGACATCAGCTTCTTACAGCAGAACTTTTAACGGGTACGAAACTTTGCTGTTACCTTTTGAAGCCAATATTCCTTCAGGAGTAGCGGTATATCTTATGTCGCCGGGCGCAACAGCGGTTTCGGGAACCCAGATTTCTGGCGGAACAATTCCAGCCAATACTCCGGTACTTGTGAATGCGACAGGAAGCTATACTTTTACAGGAACAGGGAACGTTTCTACACCAAAAGCCATTACCGTAAATCAGATGAACGGAGTCTATCACACCATAAAAGTTCCGGCTAACAGTTATGTTCTGAAAACAGAAAGCGGAGTAACAGGCTTTTATAAAGTTGTTGCAGGAAGTGAACCGATGATTAATCCTTTCAGAGCATACCTCACGGAAGAAAATACATATTCGGCAAATATGCTTCCTTTAAATTTCGCTGTATTGGCTACACAGAATAGCAATCTGCAGAAAGATGAGGTTAAAGTGTATCCGAATCCTGCAAAAACGGAAATTTTTGTTGAATTAAAAACTCAGAATGCAACGGCTGAAATTTATGATGCAAGAGGAGGCTTGGTGAAATCAAGATTGAAAATGACAGCAGGGAAAAACCGTATCGGAATCAGCGACCTTTCTGCAGGAACCTACTTTATTGAAATTTCATCACCAAACAAAAAAAAATCATCACAGAAATTTATTAAACAATAATCTGTATATCAGTTAATTCATCAAAGCCATCATCAGTCTGATATTTTGATGGCTTTGTTTTATTCAATAAAAATCATTACTCGAAAATAATAAGTGTTATTTATACATTTATATAATATAGAATCTTATATTTGTTTTTGTTACAGAATTAGCTGAATGTACCCTGTAATAATTAAAGATTTTTAACCATAAAATGTTTTGTTGTAATAAAAATGAAAAAAATTCTGTTAAATATATCAATCTTTATTTGTGCAGTATCCTCCGCACAGAATTTTAAATATCCTTTCCAGAATCCCGGTCTTCCTGTAGAACAGAGGATCGAAAACCTTCTCGGATTATTAACGGTTGATGAAAAAATCGGAATGATGATGGATAATTCAAAAGCCGTTCCCAGATTGGATATTCCCGGTTACGGATGGTGGAATGAGGCGCTTCACGGTGTTGCAAGAGCAGGAACGGCAACGGTTTTTCCTCAGGCAATCGGAATGGCTGCAGCGTGGGATGTTCCGGAACATTTTAAAACTTTTGAAATGATTTCCGACGAAGCGAGGGCAAAATACAACAGATCTTTTGATGAGTCTCAAAAAACCGGGCGTTACGAAGGTTTGACGTTCTGGACTCCGAATATTAATATTTTCCGCGATCCGAGATGGGGAAGAGGTCAGGAAACCTATGGTGAAGATCCTTATTTAACTTCTGTTTTGGGCGTTGCGGCTGTGAAAGGTTTGCAGGGAAATGATCCGAAATATTTTAAAACGCATGCCTGCGCAAAACACTTCGCCGTTCACAGCGGTCCCGAATGGAACCGGCACTCTTACAATGCAGAAGTTTCTAAAAGAGATTTGTATGAAACTTATCTTCCGGCTTTCAAAGCCTTGGTTTTAGAAGGAAATGTAAGGGAAGTGATGTGTGCTTACAATGCGTTTGATGGTCAGCCTTGTTGTGCGAACAATACTTTACTGACAGAAATTCTCCGCGGAAAATGGAACTACGACGGAATGGTCGTTTCCGATTGCTGGGCTTTGGCAGATTTTTACCAGAAACAATACCACGGAACACATCCCGACGAGAAAAGTACCGCTGCAGATGCGCTGAAACACTCCACAGATTTAGAATGTGGCGACACCTACAATAATTTAAACAAATCTTTAGCAAGTGGTTTAATCACAGAAAAAGATCTGGATGTTTCTATGCGCAGAATTCTGAAAGGTTGGTTTGAATTGGGAATGCTTGACCCAAAATCTTCGGTTCACTGGAACTCCATTCCATATTCCGTTGTGGATTCTGAAGAGCATCAAAAACAGGCTTTAAAAATGGCTCAGAAATCAATTGTATTGATGAAAAATGAGAAGAATGTTTTGCCTTTGAATAAAAAAATCAAAAAAATCGCAGTCGTTGGTCCCAATGCAGATGACGAACTGATGCAGTTGGGAAATTATAACGGAACACCTTCATCTATTGTAACAATTTTAGATGGAATTAAAAACAAATTTCCAAATGCTGAAATTATTTATGAAAAAGGGACCGAAGTTGCCGATCCATCTTCCAGAACTTCGCTTTATCAGAATTTTTTAAACCGGAAAAACGGCGAAAAAGGAATGAAAGTAGCGTTTTTCAACAACAATGAATTCAAAGGAACTCCGGCTAATATTTCAGTCAATAAAAGCGGAATCAATTATAACAGTTTCGGCGGAACCCAGCTTGCTCCCAATGTGGGAAGGGAAAATACATCGGCGATTATTTCCGGCATTTTTAAAAGTTCTTACACCGGCGATGTCATTTTTTCACCTTCAACATCCGATGTTTATACACTTTTTGTTGACGGAAAAGAAATCGCCACAAGAAAAGGTCCCGACGCAAGACATCCTTCGGAATTTCCTGTGAAAATGGAAAAAGGCAAAGAATATCAAATTGAATTACGTCACACCCAAAAAGGAAAATATGTAAGCATCACTTTCGATGTATACAGAAAAGATCCGGTCAATTTTGCTGCCGTTAGAGAAAAAGTGAAAGATGCTGAGGTCATTATTTTTGCGGGTGGACTTTCGCCAAGTCTGGAAGGTGAAGAAATGATGGTGAATGCAGAAGGCTTCAAAGGCGGTGATAAAACGTCCATTGACCTTCCGAAAGTTCAGCGTGAATTGTTGGCAGAATTAAGAAAAACCGGAAAACCTGTCGTTTTTGTGCTTTGCACTGGAAGTTCGCTCGGTTTGGAGCAGGACGAAAAAAATTACGATGTTTTAGTCAACGCATGGTATGGCGGACAATCGGGTGGAACGGCTGTTGCAGATGTTTTGGCAGGCGATTACAATCCGTCAGGAAAATTACCGGTTACCTTTTATAAAAATCTGGAACAGCTCGATAATAATCTTTCTAAAACAGCTAAACATAAGGGTTTTGAAAACTACGATATGCAGGGAAGAACCTACCGTTATATGACCGAAAAACCCTTGTATGCTTTTGGACATGGGTTGAGTTATTCAAATTTTAATTATGGTGATGCTATATTGAGTAAGAATACGATTACAGCAACTGAAAATATGATGATTACCATTCCTGTTAAAAATACTTCAAAACGTGACGGTGAAGAGGTTGTTGAGGTGTATGTAAAAAGAAATAACGATGTTTTAGCTCCTGTAAAGACTTTGAGAGCTTTCGAAAGAGTGTTCATCAAAGCAGGTGAAACCAAAAATGTTCAGCTTACGATTTCTAAAGATTCCTTTAAATTTTATGATGAAAAAGTAGATGATCTGGCTCCAAAAGCCGGAGATTACACCATTTTCTACGGCGGAACTTCTGAGGAATCCGGGCTAAAAAGTATTCAAATGAAAGTTAATTAATCAGCTATAAGAACCGCGAAACCTTACAGGTTTTTAAAACCTATAAGGTTTATCAGTAAAAAATTCAACTTTTCAAGTCAAAAAATGAAAACGAAAACCAAAATATTCACAGCGGCTATTTCACTAAGTGCAGCGTTTTTTTCAGCGCAGAACGGAAATATCAAAAAGCACTTCCTCGATTTAGACGGAACATCCACCAACATCAAAATCCAGCCCACGATGTACGGAATTTTCTTCGAAGACATTAACTTTGCAGCAGACGGCGGATTATACGCAGAACTCATCAAAAACCGCAGTTTCGAATTTGATGAGCCTTTAACCGGATGGAAACAACCCAATACAAAAACATTGTCTCCCAATTTAGATTCCGGCTTTCTGACGATTATTACTGATAAGTCTAAAACCAATAAAAACTACGCAAGAATAACGGTTTGGAATGATAAAAACTATTCACTGGAAAACGAAGGTTTCCGGGGAATCGGACTTCATCAGGGTGAAAAATATGATTTTAGTTTCAATCTGGAAAATGTGTCAGGAAATATTTCTGCCGTCAATACAAAAATTATTGATGAAAACGGAATGGTGATTTCTTCTGCCTCTTCGATAATCAAAGGAGGAGGATGGCAAAAATACAGCACCGTTTTTATACCTTCTAAAACCATTGAAAAGGCTAAGCTTCAAATCACTTTCACAGGAAAAGGGGTGGTGAATATGGATATGATTTCACTTTTTCCGCAAGAAACATGGAAAGGAAGAAAAGGCGGTTTACGAAAGGATTTAGTTCAGAAATTATATGATTTACAACCCGGTTTTTTACGGTTTCCCGGCGGATGTATTGTTGAAGGAAGAACCTTGGCAGAAAGGTACCAGTGGAAAAAGACGATTGGCAGGGTAGAAGACAGGGAAAACCTTATCAATAAATGGAATAATGGATTTCCGCACCGTCTTACTCCGGATTACTGGCAGTCTTTCGGTCTTGGCTTTTTTGAATATTTCCAGCTGGCGGAAGATTTGGGTGCAGAACCGCTTCCGATTCTGAGTTGCGGAATGGCATGCCAGTTCAACACAGCCGAACTCGTAAAAGTGGAAGATTTAGATCCTTATGTTCAGGATGCCTTGGATTTAATTGAATTCGCCAACGGAGATTCCTCTACAAAATGGGGGAAAATCCGTTCTGAAATGGGACATCCGAAGCCTTTTAACATGAAATTCATCGGGGTTGGAAACGAACAGTGGGGAGCAGATTATATCGAGCGTTACAAAGTTTTTGAAAAAGCAATTCACGCCAAATATCCTGATATTAAAATTATTTCGGGAAGCGGCCCTTCTCCCGATGGCGAATTTTTCGATTACGGCTGGAAAGAACTTAAAAAACTGAATGCACAGGTTGTGGATGAACATTATTATAATTCTCCGGAATGGTTTATGAAAAACGCCGGAAGATATGATGAATATGACCGTTCCGGACCTAAAGTTTTTGCGGGGGAATACGCTGCACAATCGGTGGGTGTTGTAAAGCCCGACAATAAAAACAACTGGCTGACCGCACTTTCGGAAGCCGCTTTTATGACAGGGCTGGAACGCAATGCAGATGTTGTAACCATGACTTCTTACGCACCGCTTTTCGCCCATGCAGACGGTTGGCAATGGACGCCCGATTTAATCTGGTTTAATAATCTGTCTTCTTATGCAACTCCCAATTATTATGTTCAGAAATTATTTTCTAACAACAAAGGGACAGATTTAATTAAAATCACTGAAAACGAAAAGTCGTTAAAAGGCGAAAACTATCTTTATGCATCTGCAGTACGGGATCTTAAAAAAAATGAAACAATCATTAAAATTGTTAATGCGCATGCTGAAAAAACTTCAGTTGAAATCAACCCGAAAAACATTACATCCGGCAGTAAGCTCACCAGAATCGTACTTACTTCAGCAGGACTTTCCGATGAAAATAACTTCCAATCGGAGATCATCACACCGAAAGAAGAAACGCAGACCATTAAAAAGGGAAAAATTTCTGCGGAAATTCCGGCAAATTCTCTCGTGATTTTAAAGCTTAAATAGCTCCAAATCCCCATCAATAAAAGAAAATTTAAAATTAAGTGTAAATATTACATTTATTTAAAATAGAATCTTATATTTGTTTTATCTCTTCAACAGAAAACCGGAGAATTCTTTAAGGTAAATGAAATCCTAACGGAAAATCTTTGCATAATGTAATCTATTACAACTGTTATTTTAAAAAAGAGCCAAAACAATAATCAAATAAATTACTTTCATTAATGAAAAAGTATGTTATCGGTTTAGATTATGGAACAGATTCCGTTCGTGCCGTTTTGATTGATACCGAAAACGGTGCCGAACTGGCAACCTCTGTAAGCTATTACCAAAGATGGAAAAAAGGACAGTTTTGCAGACCGGAAGAAAATCAGTTCCGTCAGCATCCGCTGGATCACATCGAAGGACTTGAAAAAACCGTTTCCGATGTCGTGAAAGAAAGTGGAGTTGCGCCCGAAAATATCGTCAGTATTTGTATTGATACTACGGGTTCTTCACCCCTTCCGGTAGATAAAGATGGAATTGCTTTATCCCTTTTGCCCGAATTTTCAGAAAATCCCAATGCAATGATGGTGCTTTGGAAAGACCATACTTCCATCCGTGAAGCTGAAGAAATCAATGATCTGGCAAAAAACTGGGGTGGCGAAGATTATACAAAATTTGAAGGCGGAATTTATTCCTCAGAATGGTTTTGGGCAAAAATCCTCCACATCAGCAGAGAAGATGAAGCCGTAAAAAATGCAGCATACAGCTGGATGGAACATTGTGATTATCTCACATTTTTACTTTCTGACCATAAGGATCTGGCGACATTCAAAAGAAGCCGCTGTGCGGCCGGGCATAAAGCAATGTGGCACGAGTCGTGGAACGGGCTTCCTTCCAAAGAATTTCTTAATCAATTGGATTCATCTTTAGCAGAACTTCGCGACAGATTATATCATAAAACCTACACTTCCGATGAAGTTGCCGGAAATCTGAACGAAGAATGGGCGGCAAAATTGGGATTAACGACTAAAACTGTAATTGCTGTCGGCACTTTCGACGCGCATTCCGGTGCAATCGGTGCAAAAGTTGAGGAGAACACATTAATCAGGATTATGGGAACATCCACCTGCGATATTATGGTGGCTCAAAACGAAATTATCGGCGATAGAACGGTTAAAGGAATTTGCGGACAGGTCGATGGTTCCGTCATTCCGGGATTAATGGGGCTGGAAGCGGGACAATCTGCATTCGGAGATGTTTTGGCATGGTACAAAAATATTCTCACAGAACCCACAATTAATATTCTGATGAGTTCCGATGCAATTGACGAAGACCAAAAAAAGTTGCTGAAAGAAGAAATAGAAAATAATATGATTCGCCATCTCACTCTGGAGGCGGAAAAAATTCCACTTTCGGAAACCGTTCCGATTGCGTTGGACTGGATTAACGGACGAAGAACGCCCGATGCCAATCAGGAACTGAAAATGGCAGTCAGCGGTCTTTCATTGGGAACAAAAGCACCACATATTTTCAAAGCACTGGTTAACGCGATCTGTTTCGGAGCAAGAAAAATCGTTGACCGCTTTGAAGATGAAGGCATTAAAATCCATAAAGTCATAGGAATTGGCGGCGTTGCCAGAAAATCACCATTCATCATGCAGACCTTGGCAAATGTCCTGAATATGCCCATCGTTGTGGCAGCATCAGATCAGGCTCCGGCTTTAGGGGCAGCCATTTATGCCGCTGTTGCCGCAGGAATTTATCCTAACGTTCAGGAAGCAAGCCAAAAAATGGGCTCTGATTTCGAAGCTGAATACTTCCCACAGAAAGAACATGTAGAACAATACGAAGAATTGATGCAGCACTATCAGATTTTAGCAGATTTCACCGAAAATAATATCAAATCTAAGAAAAAGTTGACGGTTGACAGTTTATAGTAATTAATTAGGTTTAAAAAAGCTCCATTAGGAACGTCCTGTTAATAGCAAATAATGTAAATATTATCATCACAAAAAGAGCCTCGTAGAGGCGATCTGTTAAATATTTACATTAATTAAAGAACGATCCACAATCAACCAAAAACCATCAACTAAAATGATTATGGCAGCTTTATCCGCCCTCCGTTCCCGCTTTTTTGTTCCGCTTAGCTGCACAAAAAGAGCTCCACTCAGGTCGGGCTGCGATTGATTCGTATGATAAAACCCGAGGGGTTAAATATCGATAGCCGTAGGTGAAACCTATGCATTTGAAAAAAATATATAAATAAAAATGAGCATTTATAAAGAATTAAAAC
This sequence comes from Chryseobacterium sp. MMO-72, assembly GCF_037146035.1. Classification (NCBI taxonomy): domain Bacteria; kingdom Pseudomonadati; phylum Bacteroidota; class Flavobacteriia; order Flavobacteriales; family Weeksellaceae; genus Chryseobacterium; species Chryseobacterium sp. MMO-72. Next base: position 148,960 of record NZ_JBBCWG010000004.1, on the reverse strand, counting down.
GAGAATGTTACGAAGCCAATATGCAGCTCGATGCCTTAAAATTGGTGGTCTACACATTCGGAAACGTAAGCGCCGTTGATCGTGACAAAGGAATTTTTGCCATCAAGCCGAGTGGTATTCCTTACGATTTATTGAAACCGGAAGACATGGTAATCTTAGATTACGATGCTAATATCATTGAAGGTAATCTAAGACCATCTTCCGATACCAAAACCCACGCTTATCTCTACAAAAACTGGGAAAACATTGGTGGAATCTCGCATACGCACGCCATCTATTCTGTAGCTTGGGCACAGGCACAGTTGGACATCCCGATTTTCGGGACAACGCACGCAGACCATCTTACAACGGATGTTCCTTGTGCGCCACCAATGCATGACGATTTAATAGAAGGCAACTACGAATACAATACTGGAATCCAGATTCTGGATTGTTTTAAAGAAAAAAAACTTTCTTATGAAGAAGTAGAAATGGTGCTCATCGGAAATCATGGACCGTTTACCTGGGGTAAAAATGCTGAAAAGGCTGTTTACAACAGCAAAGTTTTGGAAACCATCGCCGAAATGGCTTATCTCACCAGGCAAATCAATCCGAATGCAGCCTGTTTAAAAGATTCACTCATCAAAAAACATTACGAACGTAAACATGGTAAAAATGCTTATTACGGACAATAAGTCATGGTTTGTGTTTAATTTAAGACTAATATCTGTCATAAACCTTATAGGTTTTTAAAACCTATAAGGTTTGATAAAAAACATTAGAATCCAAAGGATTCAATATAAATAACCGTAGGTGAAACCTATGGAAAAATAAATATCAATTATCAATCATCATTTATCAATCATCAAATATGTTAACACCTCTCAATACCAAAGAAATCTGGTTCATCACCGGAAGCCAGCATCTATACGGCCCTGAAACATTAACACAGGTAGCGGAACATTCGGCGAAGATTGTGGAAGCCTTCAATGCTTCGTCACAAATTCCTGTGAAAGTGGTTTTAAAGCCAACCGTAAAAACCACGGAAGAAATTTTCGAAACATTAACTGCTGCCAATTTTTCAAAAAACTGTATCGGAATCGTAACATGGATGCATACATTTTCCCCTGCAAAAATGTGGATTCGTGGTCTTACTGCCTTGCAAAAGCCAATGCTGCATCTTCATACCCAATTCAATCAGGATATTCCGTGGTCTACGATGGATATGGATTTTATGAATCTTAATCAGGCAGCACATGGCGACAGGGAATTTGGATTCATGGTAAGCCGTCTCCGCAAAAACAGGAAAGTGGTGGTTGGACATTGGGCAGAGGAAAGAGTTCAGAAACAAATCGGAGAATGGAGTAGAGTTGCTGCTGGCTGGGACGATTGGCAGGGCGCAAAATTTGCCCGTTTTGGAGACAATATGAGATATGTTGCCGTGACAGACGGTGATAAAGTGGAAGCGGAAACCAAGTTTGGATTTTCCGTAAACACTTGGGGAATCGGAGATTTGGTAAGCGTTGTCAATTCAATTGGCGAAGGCGAAATCAAATCGTTGATGGAAGAATATGAATCTTCATATAAAATGGCAGAATCCCTTCTCTCAGGAGGAGCGAACAGAAAATCCCTCGAAGCTGCTGCCAGAATTGAGCTAGGTTTGGAAAAATTCCTGAAAGACGGAAATTTCAAAGGATTCTCGGATACTTTCGAAGATCTTCACGGATTGGAACAGCTTCCGGGAATTGCCGTTCAGAGATTAATGGAAAAAGGTTACGGATTCGCCGGAGAAGGCGACTGGAAAACTGCCGCTTTGGTTCGTGCGATGAAAACAATGGGGCAGGGTTTAGAAGGCGGAAATGCTTTTATGGAAGATTATACCTACCATTTAAATCCTTCCAGTCCATCGGTTCTGGGTTCTCATATGCTGGAAGTGGATCCTGTTTTGGCGGTTGACAAACCTTCTTGTGAAATTCATCCGCTTGGAATTGGCGGAAAAGCAGATCCGGTTCGTCTGGTTTTCAATTCGAGAGGAAATATTGATTCTTTAAATGCAGCATTAATGGATTTCGGAAATCATTTCAGACTGTTAATCAACAAAACAAAAGCTTTGGAAATTACCGAAGAACTTCCGAAGCTTCCTGTAGCGAGAGTACTCTGGAAACCACTTCCGGATTTGTACACAGCCGCGGAAGCCTGGATTTTGGCGGGTGGAGCCCATCATACCTGCTACAGTGAAAACATCAGTGCAGAGCAGTTGGAAGATTTTGCAGAAATCGCAGGTATTGAATCATTAGTGATTGATGAAAATACAAAAATCCGTGATTTTAAGAATACCCTTCGCTGGAATGAAATATATTATCGTTAAACTTGCAAAAATTATAAAAAATGAGAAAAATAAGTGTCAACCTGATAATTCTTTTTGCCGTTTTATGTATTTTCGGGTGCAATGAAAAAGAAAATCAATCAAAAAATCAAAAGCAGGCAATGGAAAATATACAGATTTCAGAATATGGAGTGACGTCAAAAGGTGATTCTGTTAAAAAATATACTTTGACTAATAAAAACGGGATGAAAGTGGAAGTCATCAACTTTGGCGGAATCATCACTTCACTTACCGCTCCCGATAAAAACGGAAAATATGAAGATGTGGTCTTGGGTTTTACAAAACCGGAAGATTATTTTAATGGAAATCCTTATTATTTTGGCGCGTTAATTGGTCGTTACGGAAACAGAATTGCCAATGCCAAATTCACTTTGGAAGGCAAATCCTATGACATTGATAAAAATGACGGACCCAACAGTCTTCATGGCGGAAAAGAAGGATTTCATACTAAAATCTGGAATATTGAACCTGTAAAAGATGCCAAATTCCCAACGTTGAAACTGACTTATACCAGTGCAGATGGGGAAGAAGGATATCCGGGAAAACTAACGACTACGGTATTCTATACTTTGACGGATGACAACGCTCTGGAAATTTCTTACGAAGCGGAAACAGATAAGCCTACTGTTGTAAATTTGACTCAGCATTCGTATTTTAACCTTTCAGGAAATTTCTCAAAAACAATTCTTGACCACGAAATGCAGATCAATGCCGATAAATTTTTGCCGGTGAATGAAACTTTGATTCCGACCGGTGAGCAAAAAGCTGTAAAAGGAAGTGCATTCGATTTCACAGCTTCAAAAGCAATTGGAAAAGATATCAATACAGAAGATGACCAGTTGAAAAAAGGAAAAGGCTACGATCATAACTGGATTCTGAACGGAAGCGGACTGAGGAGTATTGCCAAAGTGTACCATCCCGAATCGGGCAGAGTAATGGAAGTTTTAACCGATGAACCGGGAGTGCAGTTTTATTCCGGAAACTTTCTGGATGGAAAATTCGATACCAAAACTGGCGGGAAAAATGAATTCAGAACGGGGTTCTGTTTAGAAACTCAACATTTTCCGGATTCACCTAACCAATCTTCTTTCCCTTCTACAGAACTGAAGCCGGGACAGAAATACCAGTCGAAAACAATTTATAAATTCTCAGTTAAAAAATAAAATATGGGAAATTTAGCTACTCTTGATATCATCATATTTCTTATCTATTTTGTGGTGGTTGCAGGCTACGGAATCTGGATTTATAATAGAAAGAAATCTGCAGCGACAGGCAGTAAAGATTATTTTCTGGCAGAAGGTTCATTGACTTGGTGGGCAATCGGCGCGAGTTTAATTGCTTCCAATATTTCTGCCGAACAATTTATCGGGATGTCCGGTGAAGGATTTTTTGTGGGAATTGCTGTAGCTGCTTATGAATGGATTGCGGCAATTGCATTGATTATTATTGCAGTATGGTTCATTCCGATTTATCTTAAAAATAAGATTTACACGATGCCACAGTTTCTGGAAACCCGTTACAACAAATCGGTTTCCCTGATTATGGCTGTGTTCTGGCTCTTTTTATATGTTATTGTTAATTTAACTTCCATCCTTTATTTAGGTGCTTTGGCAATTGATACATTGCTGGGAGGTGATAACCTTCATATTATTATGATCGGATTGCTTTTAATGGCTTTATTAATCGGTCTTGGCGGTATGAAGGTAATCGGTTACACAGATGTAATTCAGGTGGCGGTTTTAATTATCGGAGGTTTTGCCACCGTTTATATGGCGCTTCAGATTGTTGATCAGAGAATCAACGGGGCGGCAGTCGGGAATGCTTTAACAGGTTTTCAGACTTTGATGAACGAAGCTCCGCAACACTTTAAACTGATGCTGGAAAAGCCGGTGAAGACCACCACAACTTTGGCAATGCCTGAAAATCTTGATGTTCAGAAATATGTTGTTTTACCGGGATTGGCGATGTATTTCGCAGGACAATGGATTGTAAACCTGAATTATTGGGGCTGTAATCAATACATCACCCAAAGAGCGTTGGGAGCTGATCTGAAAACGGCAAGAACCGGAATTTTATTCGCAGGATTCTTAAAATTATTTATGCCGATTATCGTAATGCTTCCGGGAATTGCAGCGTACGTTTTGTATTCAAAAGGGCATTTAACTGGCTTTAGTGGCGTAAAAGATGGTGCTTATTCTGCAATCTTAGGATTTCTGCCGGTTGGTCTGAAAGGTCTTGCTGTAGCGGCTTTAACGGCGGCAATCGTTGCTTCTTTGGCAGGAAAAGTAAACAGTATTTCAACGATCTTTACATTAGACATTTACAAGAAATATTTAAAAGCTGATGCAACGGAAATCCAGATGGTGAGAACCGGAAGATGGGCGATCATCATTGCCATGTTTGTGGCTTTGGCATTTACATGGACCGATGTGTTAGGAATCGGCGGTGAAGGAGGATTTACCTTCATTCAGAAATATACAGGATTTATAAGTCCCGGAGTTTTTGCCATGTTCCTTTTGGGGATGTTCTGGAAAAGAACGACCGGAACTGCATCTCTGGTGGGGGTAATTTTAGGATTTGTTCTGGCTATCTTCTTCAACAGTTTTGCTGTCGATATTTTTGGAAAAGAAACCTGGTTATATACCGCTTTTACGTATGAAAAACTGGAAAACGGAGTTGTGCACACCATTACAGAAATCCCATTTTTAATTAATATGGGATGGTCTTTCGTGATCACCATTGCAACCATGGTTCTCATCAGTCTTGCAGGACCGAAAGTGAATCCGAAAGCATTCGCAATCGATGCAACAATGTTCCGCGTAGACAACAGAACATTGGTTTTAATCGTTATAACGTTATTACTGCTTACTGCACTTTATGTGAAATTCTGGTAAAATGTAATTATGATAAAATAAAGGCAGGATTCCGTTTTGGAGTCCTGTTTTTGTTTAATTTTAATTCAGCATATAAAAAAACAATGGAAGATTTAAATGAATTAATACAAACATATTTCGGACCGCTGAATGCTCACGAACACTCTGTTATTTAGTCTTATTTCAGAAAAGAACAATTAGCGAAAAATGAAATATTTACAGGTTCAGGCGAAATTTGTAACAGATTAAGCATGGTGAAATCCGGTATTTTGCGTGTTTTCGCTTTATCAGAAGACGGAAAAGAGATTACACAGTGGCTTTCCGTAAAAGGTTTTTTCGTTACCGATGTGATGGGATTTTTCTTTAATCAACACAACCGATGGACGATACAAGCCTTTACCGAAGCTGAATTACTCACCATTTCTAAAACAGATTATTTAAAACTGTGCAGGGAATTCCCCAAATGGGCTGAAATTGAGAAAAGATTTATGATTAAATGTTTTGGAATGATGGAAGACCGGATATTTTCTTATCTATCCATGACCGCGGAAGAAAGGTACAACCGGTATTTTGAGCAGAACAGAGAATTATTTCATCAGGTTCCGCTGCAATATATTGCTTCGGTTTTGGGAATGACGCCCGAAACATTCAGCAGAATCAGGAAACGGCAGGCAGAAAATTCTTGATTTTTATCAAGAGAATCTATTTTCTGTTGTCAGACATTTGTAAGATAAATCTCAGACAATGAAAAATCTCTTGCAGCTCGAAGAATTAGGACAATTTGGTTTAGCCGTTTTCCTGTTTACACAGTTAGAATTTCAGTGGTGGCTTTTTCCGATTTGCCTTTTGCTTCCGGATGTTTCCATGGTCGGCTACTTAATCAATCCAAAAACCGGAGCCCGGATTTACAATTTTTTTCATCATAAAATGCTTGCAATCCTTGTTTTGATTCTCGGATTTTGGCTTAAAATTTCTATCGTAGAATTTGCCGGAATTATTTTATTTGCCCATTCTGCAATGGACAGAATTTTCGGATACGGATTTAAATTTGAAGACGATTTCAAACATACCCATCTGGGTTCAATAGGAAAGAAATAAACCGTTTAAATCTTAAACATAAACCCTTCCGCAAGCTTTTTCTGATATTTTGCTTCATCAAAACGATACAGAAAAGACCCTTTTTTTGAAGAAGTCATATCTTTACCCTCCGTTTTCACAAGAATATCCAGCGCATTAATTTTGCTGATGAAATTCCGCTTGTCGAACTGTTCATTAAAAATCGCTTCGTAAAGATTCTGCAGATCTTTCATCGTGAATTTTTCTGGCAGAAGCTCAAACCCGATAGGTCTTGTGGAAGCTCTTCTGCGCAGCCTCAGAACGGCATCCTTTACCATTTCGTTATGGTCAAAAATAAGACTTGGAAAATCCCGAAGATCAAACCATTTTGCGCTGTATTTTTCATTGATCTGGATATTCTTTTCAATATTAATCAGCGCATAATATGAAATTGAAATAATTCTTGCTGTAGGTTCACGGTCAATCCGCGTATAAGAATTCAGCTGTTCCAGATAGATATTTTCCAGTCCTGTGAGAGTATTCAGAACACGTTGCGCTGCTTCATCGGATGTTTCTTCGTCTCCTATAAATCCACCCATTAACGACCATTCTCCCATTTTAGGCTCAAAATTCCTTTTTACCAGAAGAATTTTAAGATTTTCGCCGTCGAACCCGAAAATAATGCAGTCTACAGCTACCAGATGTCGCGGAAAATGAGAATAGTCTTGTGTCATCGATTATATTTTTATGCAAAGTTAATGCTTTTAGCCTTTGATTTTACTGTCGGATCAATATAAATGTATTTTACACACTTTATTTTACTTTTTATTTTGAATTTCTCAGGATTCCATCATCTTCCTTGTCATTTTGGGAGCATTTTCTACCTTCGAAACTTACATTTTATTCATCTAAGACATTAAAAACAGATGAACTTAATGTTAAAAATATGTTAAAATTAATTTTTCTTTCATTTTAAATTTACCCTGAAACAGTCAGTAGGGCTTAGTCTTAAAAATACGATAAGCTATTAATATAAAATATCAGCGTTCATACTGTATATTCCGTATTCATTTTTCATGCAGGTAATTTGACTGTATGGTTCTGATTATCGCGTTTTTTCATAATCTTAATTTTTATGATAAGCCCCTGTTATTTTTAATTTTTTTCTAAGACTTTAAAATAGACTTTTTTTTGATTTCAGCGGCACATTCTGCAAAATTCTTTGTCATATTGATTCTTTCTTTTATTTTTAGAAATGTTGAACAGACATTTATTAATGAATAAAAAATCGCTGATAGTATTTTTAGGTTTTGGCACACTTGCTTTTGGACAGGTGAGCAAAACAGTCAGTTACTTTCCGCTGAACAAAGTCGCTTTGTCTGAAAGCATATTCAGCAGGGCAATGCAGACAGATAAAAATTACATAATGTCGATGGATGCCGACCGTTTGTTGGCTCCCTATTTAAAAGAAGCAGGACTTAATCCTAAAAAACCGAATTATCCGAACTGGGAAAATACAGGATTAGATGGTCATATTGGCGGACATTATATTTCTGCTTTGGCTTTAATGTACGCTTCTACAGGCGATGCAAAAGTAAAACAGCGGCTGGATTATATGATCGACGAGTTGGAACGTTGCCAGAATCTTTCAGGAAACGGTTATATTTCCGGCGTTCCGTATGGCAAAAAGATATGGAAAGAAATCTCGGACGGCAATATTCGTGCATCCGCTTTCGGACTGAACGACCGTTGGGTTCCTTTATATAATATTCACAAAATATATTCCGGTTTGCGGGATGCGTATTGGTACGCAGACAGCGAAAAGGCAAAAAAAATGCTCATTAAGCTTACCGACTGGATGGCAGATGAAGTTTCCAAACTTTCCGATGAGCAGATTCAGGAGATGCTGAAAAGCGAACACGGCGGACTGAACGAAGTTTTTGCTGATGTTTATGACATTACCAAAAATGAAAAATATCTTAAGTTAGCACACCGTTTTTCACATCAGGCGATTTTAAATCCATTATTGATTCACGAAGATAAACTGACGGGAATTCACGCCAATACGCAGATCCCGAAAGTAATCGGTTTCAAGAGAATCGCAGATCTGGAGCATAATAAAGAGTGGAGTGGCGCGGCAGATTTTTTCTGGACTAATGTTACCCAAAAACGTTCAGCCATTATCGGCGGAAACAGTGTAAGCGAACATTTCAATCCTACCGGAGATTTCAGCGGGATGATTAAAAGTATTGAAGGTCCCGAAACCTGTAATACGTACAATATGCTGAAGCTGACCAAAGAGCTTTTCGCGACCAGTCCGAAGTCGTCTTATCTGGATTATTACGAAAGAGCTTTATACAATCACATACTTTCCACCCAAAATCAGGAAAAAGGGGGTTTTGTTTATTTTACACCCATGCGTCCCGGTCATTACAGAGTATATTCCCAGCCGCAAACCAGTTTCTGGTGCTGCGTAGGTTCGGGAATGGAAAATCACGCCAAATACGGCGAAATGATTTATGCGCATTCTGATAAAGATTTGTACGTGAATCTTTTTATTCCTTCTGTTTTAAAATGGTCAGAAAAAAAATTGGTCATAAGACAGGAAAATAATTTTCCGCAGGAACCTTCCACAAAATTGATCTTTGATCTTACTCCAAAAACTGAAATCAATTTAAAATTAAGAGCACCGGAATGGACGGATGTTTCACAGATAAGCGTTTCCGTTAATTCAAAAAATATCAATATTGCTGTCGATTCCGAAGGTTATATCAATATCAAAAAGAAATGGAAAAAAGACGATGTTGTTGAAATGAAAATGCCGATGCACCTTTCCGCAGAACAGCTTCCGGACAAATCGGATTATTATGCATTCAGATACGGACCCATTGTTCTTGCAGCAAAATATGGCAAAGAAAATCAGACAGGGCTTTTTGCCGACGACAGCCGCGGCGGACACATTGCACACGGACCGCAGATTCCTCTGAACGACATTCCGGCAATTTTAGGATCTTCAACAACGGTTTTGAATCATCTTCAACCTGTTGATGAAAAAGATTTGACCTTTAGAATAAACGGACTTTATCCTCAGAATAAATTTAGTAACGGATTGAAGCTTGTTCCGTTTTACCAGATTCAGGAAGAACGTTACATTATCTACTTTCCTCAGGCAAGTCAGGATAAAATCGAAATGATTCAGAAACAGAAAGCCAAAGAAGAAGCGGAAATCCGAAAACTGGATGATATTACAACGGATAAAATCCAATTGGGTGAGCAACAGCCGGAATCCGATCACTTTTTTAACAGCAAAGATTCCAATACGGGATATATGGAAGACCGTCATTTCCGTGAGGCAAAAGGCTGGTTCAGTTATCAGATGAAAAATAAAGATAGAAATGCAAAATACCTCTATCTTCTCTATTTCGATGCCAACAGCTACCGTACCCTGAATGCCGAAATCAATGGAATTAAAGTGTTTTCCCAAGATTTTGAAGGAAAAATGGGAAGCTCACCGTAAACATTGTTAATCCCTATTCCCGAATCGGAAAAGAATAAAGAAACACTCACCGTAAAATTTATTTCTGGTGAAAAATCATTAACGCCGAAAATCATCGAAGTAAGATTACTGAATCAAATGCCGGATAAAAACTAAAAACAACTGCAGAATTAAATCTGCTCCAAAGGAGCAATATCTGTGTAGAAATACAATTGACCGAAGAAAACAGAACTCCGTAGGAGTTCAATCTAAAAAAGAACAAATTTGCAATTAGCGTTTAAAGTATAAAAAATTATGAACCATAAAAATATTACCAGAACGATTACCTTAATGCTTTGCATATTATGCAATATGGTTTTTCAGGCAAAGGTTACGCTTCCCAACTTAGTTTCAGACGGAATGGTTTTACAGCGCAACCAAAAACTGAATATTTGGGGGAAAGCCGATGCCAATGAAAAAGTAGAAGTGAAGTTCCTCAATAAAATCTACAAAACAACGGCAGATCAAGATGGAAACTGGAAAATCCTACTTCCGGAACAAAAAGCAGGCGGACCGTATACCATGACCATCAACGAAATCACTTTAAAAGATATTTTGATTGGAGATGTATGGCTTGCTTCAGGACAATCGAATATGGAACTGCCCATGCGCAGGCTGACACCGTTGTATTCGAACGAAATCAAAAATGCAAACAATCAGAACATTCGTTTTTTTACCGTCCCCCAAAAATATAACTTCAAATCACCTCAGACTGAATTGGACGGAGGGAAATGGGAAGCAACAAATTCTCAAACCATTCTGAATTTTTCTGGGGTTGCATATTTTTTTGCTAAAGATGTAAGTGAAAAAAATAAAGTTCCGGTAGGAATTATTCACGCGAGTTTGGGAGGCTCTCCAATTCAGGCTTGGATGGATGAAAATTCACTGAAAAAATATCCTGAATATTTGGATGAGGCTAAAAAATGGCAGAATGATAATTTAATAAAATCAACAGAATCTTCGGAACAGGCATTAAGCAAAGCCTGGTATACAGAACTAGATCAGAGCGACATAGGTTTAAACCAACATTGGGAAAAATTTGATCTGAATGATTCTGACTGGAAAACCATGAAAATTCCGGGCTCTTGGGAAGATACGGAAGGCTCTTTTGAAGGTTCGGTCTGGTTCAGAAAAGAAATTATTTTAACTAAAAATCAGGTAGGAAAAGCCGCTTTTTTAAACCTTGGAAGAATTAAAGATGCCGATGTAACGTACATTAACGGAACAAAAGTCGGAAATGTAACTTATGAGTATCCTCCGCGTTGGTACGATGTTCCGGCAGGAATTCTGAAGGAAGGTAAAAATGTAATTGCCGTAAGAGTTTCCAATGGAAGCGGAAAAGGGCAGTTCATCGCAGACAAATCCTATTACCTTGAAATCGACGGACAGAAAATAGATTTAAAATCCGAATGGAAATATAAAATCGGGGCAAAAATGGCAAAAATGGCACCCGGAACAACCTTTATCCGCTGGAAACCGACAGGATTGTACAATGCCATGATTAATCCTTTAATCAATTATAATATCACAGGAGCAATCTGGTACCAAGGCGAAAGCAATACCGGAAAACCGAAAGAGTACGGCGATTTATTAACCATGATGATTACAGACTGGAGAAATAAATTCAATAACAAAGAAATGCCGTTCATCACCGTTCAATTGGCTAATTTTATGGAATCAAAAGCACAGCCGATCGAAAGCAACTGGGCGGAGCTAAGAGACCAGCAGCGTAAAGTTTCATTACAAGTTCCGAATGCCGGACTTGCTGTAATCATCGATGTCGGAGAATGGAATGACATTCATCCGCTCGATAAAAAAACAGTAGGGGACAGGCTTGCATTGCAGGCAATGAAATTGGCTTACGGAAAAAACATCGTTGCAGACGGACCGGTTTATCAGTCAATGAAAATGGACGGAAATAAAATTGTACTTTCTTTTAAAAACGGAACCGATGATTTTGCTCCCGTTGCTGAACTAAAAGGGTTTGCCATCAAAAATCCCGATGGAAACTGGTCTTGGGCAAAAGCAAAAATTGAAGGTAAAAAGGTTATAATCTGGAATGATTCTGTGACAAATCCTGTTGCCGTTCGATACGACTGGGCAGATAATCCCGATGGAAACCTCAAAAACAAAACCGGACTTTCTGCATCGCCCTTCACTACGGAATAATCTTCAAGCCTTTGCTGAGTTTATGCCTTTGCGAACCTTAAAAACGATTAGTAGTCAAAAAATCTTTGCGGACTTTGCGTTTAAAAATTAATTATAAAAATATCAACAATCATATGAATAACTCATCTCAAAAAATATCTGTCGTTGAAAAAATCGGCTACAGTTTGGGAGATTTAGCAGCCAATCTGGTTTTCCAGACTTTAGTTACGTATTTAGCTTACTTTTACACCGATATCTACGGATTAAAACCGGAAGACGCCTCTGTTATCACTTTGATTGTCGGATTGATTGCCGGTTTCGGATTCAATCCGATGGTGGGTGCTTTGGCAGACAGAACACGAACCAAATGGGGAAAATTCCGTCCGTGGATTTTATTTTCTGCCGTTCCGTTGGGCGCAGCCGCACTTTTTGCATTCAGCACTCCCGATTTTTCTTATCAGGGAAAAATGATCTATGCAGCGGCAACATATACGATTTTATTGTTGTTATATGCTGCTAATAATTTGCCTTATGCCGCTTTAAGTGGCGTGATTACAGGCGATATGAAAGAAAGAAACAGTATTTCATCATACCGTTTCGTAGCAGTAATGTTTGCGCAGTTTTTTGTACAGGTATTTATGTTGCCGATCATTTTATCAGCAGGAAACGGCGATAAAGCAGTCGGAATCGAAATCGTAATGACGTGGTTGGCAATCATCGGAACCATTATGTTGCTCATTACATTTTTCACCACCAAAGAAAGGGTGATTCCGAAACCGGAGCAGGAATCTACTTTGGGAGCCGATTTGAAAGATTTAAAGAAAAACAAACCGTGGATTATCATGTTGATTGTTACAGCGTTGATTTTCATTACTCTGGCAATGAAAGGAGGTTCTTATGTCTATTATTTCAACAATTATGTAGATGAAACTTCTTTGAAAAATTTCATATCACCGATTACCGCATTTTTCAGTTCCATCGGGATGAATTTCTTCGGAGAAGATCCTCGTTCAGCAGGTTTCGGGCTCTTTAATGCAGGCGGAATTATCATGATGATCATCGGAATTACCTTTTCAAAAAGATTTGCCGACAAATATGGAAAAAGGGACGCGTTCATTGCATCACTGTTCATTTCAACTTTGTTCATTGTGGCATTCATTTTTTACCCGCCAAAGTCGGTGGGATTAATGTTTCTTTCGCAGATTCTTCATGGTTTTTTCTACGGAATCAGCACACCTTTGCTTTGGGCAATGATTGCCGATGTTGCCGACTATTCCGAGTGGAAAAACAACAGACGCGCCACAGCCATTATTTTTTCCGCTATGATGGTGGGTTTGAAAGTGGGCTTAAGCATCGGAAGTTCACTGGTTTCCTCTATTATCGGTCATTACGGTTACATTTCTTCGGAAGGTACAGAAAACGTGATCCAGCCAGAATCCGTAGCGAATGGAGCTCAGATGCTGGTCAGTATTTTTCCGGCGATTCCATTCTTTGCAGCGTGTGGGTTATTGATGTTCTACGAAATCAACAAAAAAATGGAAACCCAAATCGAGCAGGATTTGAAAGAGAGAAGGAAAAAAGAAGATTAATATGGGTTTAATGATTTGGGCAGCTTAATCCGTCTTCCACTCCCGCTTTTTTGTTCCGCTTTGCTTCACAAAAAGAGCTCCGTTCAAGCCGGGCTGCGAGATTCAGCATAAAACAAATTTTACAATTAAAGACAATATCGGACATTCTTTAGTTTAAGAATTTTTAATAGAGAAAAACAAAATAGCAAAAGCTCCGTAGGAGCAACCTGTTAATAACCAATATATTCAAGCCATTGAGCCTCGTAGAGGCGACCTGTTAAGTTTCGGAATAAATAATAAAAATTAAAAATGAAAAAAATAGCTGCATTACTGGGAATTTTAACCCTGACCGTTTCCTGCAAAACCGCAAGTTCGGCATCACCAAAAGATTCCCTGAAAGATGCTTTCAAAAATAAATTCTACATCGGAACAGCAATGAGCCTTCCTCAAATTAACGGTACCGATGTAAAATCTGATGAAATTATCAAAAAACAATTCAGTTCCATCGTTGCAGAAAACTGTATGAAATCCATGTTTATACAACCGCAGGAAGGGCAGTTTTTCTTTGGCGATGCAGATAAATTCGTAGAATTCGGGGAGGAAAATAAAATGTTCATCATTGGTCATACCTTGATCTGGCATTCACAACTGCCAAAATGGTTTTTCGTGGACAAGAACGGAAAAGATGTTTCGCCCGAAATTTTGAAACAAAGAATGAAAAGCCATATTTCAACTTTGGTCGGCAGATATAAAGGTCGTGTAAAAGGCTGGGATGTCGTGAATGAAGCGATTATGGAAGACGGAACGTACCGCAAAAGTAAATTTTACGAAATTTTAGGCGAAGAATTCATTCCGTTGGCTTTTCAGTATGCGCAGGAAGCAGATCCAAATGCCGAATTATACTACAACGATTACAACGAGTGGTTTCCTGAAAAAGTAAAAACCGTTACCAAAATCGTCAAAGATTTGAAATCCAGAGGTATCAGAATTGACGGCGTAGGAATGCAGACGCACGTAGGACTTGACACTCCAAAACTGGAAGAATACGAAAAAGCAATCACTGATTATGCAGCAGAAGGAGTAAAAGTAAATGTTACCGAAATGGAAATCAGCGCACTGCCTTCTCCTTGGGGAACTTCTGCCAACGTGTCCGATAAGGTGGAATATGAAGCAAAAATGAATCCTTACACCAAAGGATTACCGGAAAATGTGACGAAAGAATGGGAAGACCGTTATCTGGATTTCTTCAGACTATTTATCAAACATCAGGATAAAATCAGAAGAGTAACTTTGTGGGGCGTTACCGACAGTCAATCCTGGAAAAACGATTTCCCGGTAAAAGGCAGAACCGATTATCCGCTGCCATTCGACAGAAATTATCAGGCAAAACCTGTCGTGGAGAAAATCATTGGGTTAACAAAACAAAAATAATTATAGAGCCATTAAACCTTATAGGTTTTTAAAACCTATAAGGTTTGAATAAAAAAATCTATCATTCTATGAATCTATTATCTAAATATCTAAAATAAAAAATGAACAAAGCAAAATACCTTTTCCCGAAAGACTTTATGGCAGATCCTTCTGTACACGTTTTTGAAGGCAAATTATACATTTATCCCTCTCATGACCGCGAAAGCGGTATCGAAGAAAATGACAATGGCGACCATTTCGATATGGATGATTACCATGTTTTTTCCTTAGATGATGTGGAAAATGGCGAAGTTACAGATCATGGTGTTGTTCTTTCAGTAAAAGATATTCCATGGGCAGGAAGACAATTGTGGGATTGCGATGTGGCTTTTAAAGATGGTAAGTATTATATGTATTTTCCTTTAAAGGATAAAAACGATATTTTCAGAATCGGCGTTGCGGTAAGCAATAAACCTTACGGACCATTCGTTCCGGAAAAACATCCGATGATGGGAAGTTACAGCATAGATCCCTGTCTTTTTGAGGATGAAGGAAAACATTATATGTATTTTGGAGGAATCTGGGGCGGACAATTACAACGGTACAGAAACAATAAAGCATTGGAATCTGCCATTCTTCCTGACGAAGATGAACCTGCCATTTCATCAAAAGTAGTAATGCTCAGTGATGATATGTTGGAATTTGGTGAAGAGCCAAAAGATGTTGTGATTCTTGACGAAAACGGAAACCCATTGCTTCACGGTGATAAACATCGTTTTTTCGAAGCATCATGGATGCATAAATACAACGGGAAATATTACTTCTCTTATTCCACAGGAGATACGCACTTGATTTGCTATGCAGTGGGTGATAATCCTTACGGTCCGTTCACTTTTCAGGGTGAAATTTTAACTCCGGTCGTAGGTTGGACCACCCATCACAGCATTGTAGAATTTAAAAATAAATGGTATCTGTTCTTCCATGATTCTGTTCCGAGTGGCGGAAAAACATGGCTGAGAAGCATGAAATTCGTTGAATTGGAATACGATGAAAATGGAAAAATAAAAACTATTGAAGGACTGGAAGCTCAGCAGTAACTTCTAAAACTTTGACAAAGTTTGTTTCTTAAAGAACTCGAAGAGTTCAACAAAAGTAGCCATAGGTGAAACCTATGGAATATTACCGAAGATAAGCCGAACCCGAAGGGTTCAATCTCAACAGCCGTAGTTAAAACCTATGAAATTTAAAGCAAAAATTTAAAATAATGCAACATTTCCGACACTATATATTACTGTTTCTTATGATTCCGCTCATGGCTTGGGCTGAAGACGGAAGCCAGTTATGGCTAAGATATCCGGTAAATCCAAAGTCAAGAAATATTGTGAATTCAAACAGTAAAAGTCCAACTATTAAAATCGCCAAAAAGGAACTCAATCAACATTGGAGCGGACAAGCAGTCGACTTGAAGATTGATCGGTTTCCGGAAAATTTTAAAGACGGTTACAGAATTATTTCAACACCGAAAAAAATTACCGTCTCGGCAAAAACAGATTTGGGACTGTTGTACGGAAGTTATTATCTGTTGAATCTGCAGCAGCAAAAAGCAGATTTTTCTCATCTGAAACTTGAGGAAAAACCTTCCTATGATGTAAGGATTCTGAATCATTGGGACAATCTGGACGGAACTATTGAACGCGGTTATGCCGGTCATTCACTTTGGAAATGGGAAGATTTACCAGGTAAGATTTCCCCGCGATATGAAGAATATGCAAGAGCCAATGCGTCCATCGGGATCAATGCAACGGTTTTGAACAACGTCAATGCTTCACCAAATATGCTTCGAGAAGATTATTTAAAGAAAGTTAAGATTTTGGCTGATATCTTCAGACCTTACGGAATTAAAGTGTATTTGTCTGTTAATTTTTCTTCACCGAAAGTTTTGGGAGGACTGCAGAATTCCGATCCGCTGAATCAGGAGGTACAGAAATGGTGGAAAGATAAAGCCGCAGAAATTTACAGATTGATTCCTGATTTCGGAGGATTTTTAGTGAAAGCCAATTCCGAAGGGCAGCCCGGACCGCAGGATTACGGAAGAACGCACGCAGACGGAGCGAATATGATGGCAGATGTTCTGAAGCCTTACGGCGGAATCGTCATGTGGAGAGCATTTGTGTACAGCCCGAGCAAAGATGACCGTGCAAAACAAGCTCATCTGGAATTTGTTCCGTTAGATGGAAAATTCAGAGACAATGTGATTATTCAGATTAAAAACGGACCGATTGATTTTCAGCCGAGAGAAGCATTTAACCCGCTTTTTGGAGCATTGAGAAAAACTTCGGAAATGGTTGAATTTCAAATTACGCAGGAATATTTAGGACAGGCAAATCATCTGGTTTTTCTGGCACCGTTATTCAAAGAAACTTTAGACAGCGATACTTTTTCAGATGGAAAAGGTTCCACAATTGCTAAAATTACAGACGGAACATTAAGACCTGCAAAACTTACTGCCATTGCTGCAGTTGCCAATATAGGAGAAGATAAAAACTGGACAGGACATCATTTTGCTCAAGCCAATTGGTATGCGTTCGGACGTTTGGCATGGAATCACAATTTAACTTCGGATCAGATTGCAGATGAATGGATTAAAATGACCTTTACAGATCAGAAAAACTTTGTAAATCCGGTCAAAGAAATAATGCTTACTTCCCGTGAAACTGCAGTAGATTATATGATGCCGCTTGGTCTTCATCACATTTTTGCAGGCGGACATCATTACGGTCCGGAACCTTGGGGAGATTACAAAGGAGGAAGACCCGACTGGTCGCCGGTTTATTATCATCAGGCTGATGCAGAAGGACTCGGTTTCGACAGGACAAAAACAGGAAGTAATGCAGTTTCACAGTATTTTCCGCCATTAAATGAAATCTACGGGAATATTAAAACGACACCTGAGAACCTCATTCTTTGGTTCCACCACGTTTCCTGGGATTATAAAATGAAAGACGGAAAAACATTTTGGGACGAACTTTGTTACAAATATGAATCAGGGGTAAAAGGCGTGAGAGCGTATCAGAAAACTTGGGAAACTGTGAAACCTTACGTTGATGCAGAAAGATTCTCAGAGATTCAGGACAAACTGAAAATTCAGGCGGATGATTCCGTTTGGTGGAAAAATGCGTGCCTGTTATATTTTCAGACTTTTTCCAAAAGACCAATTCCTTCTGATATTGAAAAACCTGTCCACCAGCTTGAAGATCTCAAGAAAATTAAGCTCAACATGGGACATCACAATTAATTAATCAATCTCTTTAATTTAAACAAATAACTTTCTAAATCTTTTTAAGACAGGAAGTTGTTTGTTTTATAAATTAAGTGTAAATTTAACACTTAATTAAAAACTTTAATAATAATCAGATGTTTAAAATCTCGTTTGTCATTCAGCAGGAAACTCGAAAGGCAAATAAATAGATGGATTCTTGCAGAATGACAAACTGACTGTTGATGATGGAGCAGTAATCAAAACTAAAAATCAAACAGTTAGTCAAAAAATAATCAATAATCAATAAAAATCTACATATGAAATTTTTTATCGATACTGCCAATTTAGAGCAGATAAGAGAAGCGCAGGATTTGGGAATTCTTGATGGTGTCACCACCAATCCGTCCCTGATGGCAAAAGAAGGAATCAGCGGGAAAGAAGCTGTTTTGCAGCACTACAAAGAGATTTGTGAAATTGTAGACGGCGATATTTCGGCAGAAGTGCTTTCCACAACCTATGAGGAAATAATCAAAGAAGGCGAGGAGCTGGCGGCTATTCATCCTAATATTGTGGTAAAAGTTCCTATCATCAAAGACGGAATCAAGGCGATCAAATATTTTTCCCAAAAAGGAATCAAAACTAATTGTACCTTAATTTTCTCTGCAGGACAGGCTCTTTTAGCGGCAAAAGCAGGCGCAGCTTATGTTTCGCCATTCTTGGGAAGACTGGATGATGTTTCCACCGATGGTCTTCATTTAATTCAGGAAATCAGAACCATTTTTGATAATTATGGTTTCGAAACTGAAATTTTGGCAGCTTCTGTTCGCCACTCGATGCATATCATTAACTGTGCAAAGATCGGAGCCGATGTGGTAACCTGTCCTTTGCCTCCGATTTTGTCATTGCTAAAGCATCCTTTAACGGATTCCGGTCTGGAGCAGTTCATTAAAGATTCACAAAAAATGCAGTAAAAATATGTGCGACATTCAAAAATTAAAAAATATTGCTTCACAGGTTCGCAGAGATATTGTAAGAATGGTTCACGCCTGCCAGTCGGGACATCCGGGAGGTTCATTGGGATGTACAGATTTTCTTGTAGCGCTTTACTTTGATGCAATGAAAAGAAAAGAAGGATTTGATATGACGGGAAAAGGCGAAGATGTATTTTATCTTTCCAACGGTCATATTTCTCCTGTTTTTTACAGTGTTCTGGCACATGCGGGATATTTCGACAAAGCTGAACTGGCAACTTTCAGAAAGCTGAATTCCAGATTGCAGGGACACCCGACTACTCACGAACATCTTCCCGGAGTTCGCATTGCTTCGGGTTCGCTTGGACAGGGATTGTCTGTGGCAGTCGGTCATGCGGTCGGAAAGAAATTAGATAAAGATACGAATTTGGTTTTCAGTCTTCACGGCGACGGCGAATTGCAGGAAGGGCAGAACTGGGAAGCGATTATGTATGCTTCTCACAACAGAGTTGATAATCTCATCGCCACCGTAGATTATAACGGACAGCAGATTGACGGCCCCACCTCCAAAGTACTTTCTCTGGGAAATCTTAAAACCAAGTTTGAAGCTTTTGACTGGAAAGTTCTTGAAGTGGAAAACGGAAACGATATGGAAGAGATTTTGAAAGTTCTGGACGAAGCCAAATCTTTGACAGGAAAAGGACAGCCGATTTGTATTCTCCTGAAAACAGAAATGGGTTACGGCGTCGATTATATGATGGGAACTCACGCTTGGCACGGAAAAGCACCGAATGATGAACAACTTTCAAAAGCATTAGATCAACTCGAAGAAACTTTAGGCGATTATTAAATTAAAAATTATTTGGGCAGCTTTTTCCGTCTTCCGCTCCCGCTTTTTTGCAAATTTCCAAGGCTTTTCCACCGCGGAAATTTGCAAAAAGAGCTCCACTTAAGCCGGGCTGCGAGAAATCGAGGAACGAGATTCATCGATTCAAAATAAAAATAATAAAGTGGAGATAGATTCGCCGTTCCAAATCAATCAACGAACAAAGCATTAAATAGAAAAAGTTTTCTGAAATAACAATAGAATTTATTGTGATGTTAAATTACAGGTCGCTCCTACGGAGCTGGATTCTCTAGAATTAATTTTTCTATTAACAGTTCGCCACGCTGTGGCTCCATCTAAATACGCTTTAGAATAATAAATGCTCTGTAGGAGAGAACTGATAACAGATCAAAATAATTCGGCATCACAAAACCTCGTAGAGGTGACCTGTAAAGCTTTTAGTATTCACAAAAAAAATATTTTGTAAAAACATCGGATAAAATTTACCTGAGAAATCCACTTTTAGCTGAGCAAAGCGCCTTTAAGAACGAAAATATCCTCAATAAGATAAAAAATCTTTGCGCTTTTTGCGTTAAAAAAATATCCACAATTAATATACAAATGAAAAAATATACCTACACAGAAAAAAAAGATACCCGAAGCGGTTTCGGAGCAGGAATGGCAGAACTGGCTGATAAAAATCCCAATGTTGTCGGACTCTGCGCGGATCTTATTGGCTCCTTAAAATTTGAAAAATTCATCGAAAAAGCACCGGAAAGATTCTTCCAGATCGGAATCGCGGAAGCCAATATGATTGGTATGGCAGCAGGTCTTGCAACGGAAGGCAAAATACCTTTCACGGGAACTTTTGCTAACTTTTCTACAGGAAGAGTGTACGATCAGATTCGTCAGTCGGTGGCTTACTCAGGGAAAAATGTGAAGATTTGTGCATCTCACGCAGGGTTAACGTTAGGTGAAGACGGTGCAACCCACCAGATTCTGGAAGATATCGGTTTAATGAAAATGCTTCCGGGAATGACGGTGATCAATACCTGCGATTATAACCAGACCAAAGCGGCAACCATTGCCATTGCAGAGTATGAAGGTCCTGTTTATCTGCGTTTCGGACGTCCCGTAATTCCTGTTTTTACAGATGAAAATCAAAAATTTGAAATCGGAAAAGCATGGATGGTGAATGAAGGAAAAGATGTAACCATCATTGCAACAGGACATTTGGTTTGGGAAGCCGTTAAAGCAGGAGAAATTCTGGAAGAGCAGGGAATCGATGCAGAAATTATTAATATTCACACCATTAAGCCTTTAGATTCTGAAGCCATTCTCACTTCCGTTAAAAAAACGGGTTGTGTAGTAACTGCGGAAGAACACAACAGATTAGGCGGATTGGGAGACAGTGTCGCTCAGCTCTTGATTACAGAATACCTTGCTCCTCAGGAATATGTTGCTGTAAACGACAGCTTCGGGGAAAGCGGAACACCGGATCAGCTGATGGAAAAATATGGATTAACTGCCAATGATATTGTAGAAGCGGTGAAAAAAGTAATGAAGAGAAAATAGACAATTGCATGATTTAAATTTTTGGCACAACTCACGATTTTTCAGAGAAAAAGATAAATTTTATGCGTGAATTCGCGACAAAAAAATTTAAAATCATAAATTGCAGTCAGGTATGCAGGATAATTTAATCAATCACACAAAAGACGCATTTCGGGCATTTTTTCAGTCAGAACCTGAAAAAAATTTTCTCGCTCCGGGAAGAATCAATATCATTGGAGAACACGTAGATTACAGCGATGGCTTCGTTCTTCCTGCGGCTATTGATAAATATATTTGTTTTGCTGTAAAAAAAACAGAGGATGCCGAAATTTCTTTTTTTGCGAAGGATTTTAATGATTCTTTCAGTTTTGATGTTCATGAGAAGCAGATTCCGGTTTCCAAGACCTGGGTGAATTATCTGCTGGGTGTTTTCAATGTTATTCAGGAATCCGGAAAACAAGTCGGAGGATTACAGATTGCTTTCAGCAGTACGATTCCTATGGGTTCAGGCTTATCTTCATCGGCAGCTTTAGAATGTGGATTTGCTTATCTTCTCAACGAAATTTTCGATTTAAATTTAAATAAAAAAGAAATAGCGGTCATCGGTCAGCAATCCGAACATACTTTTGTAGGGGTAAAATGCGGCATTATGGATCAGTTTTCGTCAGTCTTCGGAAAAGAACATCAGGTGATGATGCTGGATTGTAACTCTCTGGAGCATCAGTATTTTGAGGCTAATATCGATGGTTACAGTCTGGTTCTTTTCGACAGCTGTGTAAAACATACCCATCTTACTTCCGGTTATAATGACAGAAGAAGGGATGTTGATAACGGTAAAAAAATATTGGGCAAAAAATTTCCTGAAGTACAGAAATTCAGGGATTTCAGTTTTGAAATGCTGGATGAAGCAAGAGCAGAAATGGGAGAAGTTCCTTATAAAAGATGTTTTTATCTTCTCAAAGAAATCAAAAGAGTGGAAAAAGCAGCAAAAGCTTTGTCAGAAGGCAATATAGAATATCTTGGTGAACTTTTGAATGAAACCCATACCGGACTTTCGACAGAGTTTGAAGTAAGTTGTGATGAGCTCGATTTTATGGTTGAACAAACGTTAAAAGAAGAAGGCGTCTTAGGAGCGAGAATTATGGGCGGCGGTTTTGGCGGCTGCAGCATCAATCTTATTAAAGACGAAAAGGTAAATCGCGTTATTGAAAATATCACAGATCTGTATAAACAGGCTTACAATATAGACATGAAAGTCTACAAAGTAAAAATATCGGACGGAATTAATGAATATCAGAGAAATGAAATCGTCATTTAATCAGAAAAACCATCCTCACAGAAGATACAATCCGCTTTTGGATGAATGGATTCTTGTTTCTCCGCAACGAGCGAACCGACCTTGGCAGGGGCAGACCGAAAAAACATCAGAAGAACAGCTTCCTGCTCATGATCCAAATTGTTATTTATGCTCTGGAAACGTTCGGATCAACGGAGAAAAAAATCCGGATTATAAAGGCGTTTTTGTTTTTGATAATGATTTTGGCTCCCTGATGAAAGACGATGTCGAATTTTCTGTTGAAACTTCAGATTTCTTTTTATTAAAACCTGAACGCGGGATTAACCGGGTTATCTGTTTTTCGGAAAATCACAGTCTTACCCTGCCCGATATGGAAGTTAATGACATTAAAACGGTCATTGATGTGTGGCAGAAACAGTATGAGGAACTGGGAAATCTCGATTACATCAATCACGTTCAGATTTTTGAAAATAAAGGTCAGGTCATGGGCTGCAGCAATCCTCATCCGCATGGGCAGATCTGGGCACAGTCTTCAATTCCCTCTATGGTATTAAAGACGCAGGAAAATCTTAAAAAATATTTTGAAAAAAACGGGACTTCTCTTTTGGAAGATTATGTAAAAAAAGAGCTGGAAGCCAGAGAAAGAATTATTTTGGAAAATGAGGATTTTGCCGCATTAGTTCCGTTTTGGGCAGTATGGCCTTACGAAACGATGGTTGTAAGCAAAAGAAAAATTGAAAATCTTCTTCATTTTTCCGAAAACGAAAAATTATCCTTAGCATTAATTTTAAAAGATCTGACGACAAAATACGACCATCTTTTTAATGTTTCCTTTCCTTATTCAGCGGGAATTCATCAATCGCCAACCGACGGAGAGTCTCATCCGGAGTGGCATTTTCATATGCATTTTTATCCGCCTTTGCTGAGAAGTGCAGAAGTGAAAAAATTTATGGTCGGTTATGAAATGCTTGCCGAAGCTCAGCGTGATATCACACCGGAGCAAAGTGCAGAGATATTAAAGAATCTTCCTTAAAAATAAAATATACCGATCAGATATTAACATTTTCCCGATACTGAACAGGAGTTAATCCAACAATTTTTTTGAATAATCTTGTAAAGTAAGAAGGACTTTCAAATCCCAGATCATAAGCTATTCCGGAAACATTGTTTTCTGAACTTAACAGCAGATTTTTAGCTTCTTTAATCAAATAAATATGAATATGTTCCAAAGCTGTTTTTCCGGTTTCCTGTTTTAGTACATCACTCAGATAACGCGTGGAAACAGAAAGTTTATCCGCAAGGTAATTTACGGTTGGCAGCCCATCTTGCAAGTGCAGGTCTTTTTCAAAATAATTATCTACCACTTTCTGGAATTTTTTGACCATCGTTCCTGATATATTGATGCTTCTGTCGATAAACTGTCTCTTATAAAACCGGTCAGAATATTTAAGAATAGAATCTATGTGCGACAGTATGATCTCACGGCTGAATTCATCCGGATTTTCATCATATTCTTTCCGGATTTTATAATATAATTCCCACAATATCAGTTCTTCACTTGGAGAAATGTGCAACGCTTCATTGATTTCATATTCGAAATAACCGTATTTTTTTATCTGTTCGTAAAGATGATGTCCGGAAAGATAATCTTCGTGGAAAAACATTACAAAACCTTTTTCTGCAAACTGTACATTGCTTACTTCAATGATTTGACGCGGCTTCATAAAAACTGCCGAACCGTTGCTGTGGTCATATTTGGTCTTCCCGTACAAAACGTGCCCTGATTTTATCTTTTTCAGCGCAACCATATAAAAATCACCGGTAAAACGGTCTTCCCCTACAGAATACGTCATTAATTCTTTACACGTCATAAGACTTATCAGCGGATGTTTCGGCATCTCAAAGCCACTTTTCTCGTGAAGCTCAGTGATGCTTTTATAATGGTTGATTTTTTCCATAGTTTACTTTTTATTGACGTTTTACCATATTAAATGTCTCGTTGCGTATTTCTGTGCTATACTTCCGCTCATTTGTGTTAGAGCTTCGGGAGTTCATCCGCCTAACTTTGTCCTATCAAAATTAAACAAATAAACATTTAAAATTTTAATAAAATGCAAAAAACAATTTTTATTACAGGTGCATCAAAAGGATTCGGAAAACTATGGGCAGAAGCACTTTTGAAAAGAGGAGACAGGGTGGCAGCTTCAGCAAGAAATATTTCGGCTTTGGATGATTTGAAAACACAATACGGCGATCAGATTTTGCCTTTGCAGCTGGATGTCAATAATAGAACAGAAGTGTTTGAAGTTGTCGGAAAAATAGAGGAACATTTCGGAAAAATTGATGTTTTAATTAACAATGCAGGCTTCGGATTATTCGGAACCACTGAAGAAACTTCGGAACAACAGGCAAGAGAACAGATGGAAACCAATTTCTTCGGCTCTCTTTGGGTGGCGCAGGCTGTTTTACCGGTGATGAGAAAACAAAAAAGCGGACATATTATTCAGGTTTCCAGCTTTTTAGGATTGACGACTTTACCATTGTTAGGCTTGTACAATGCTTCAAAGTTTGCTGTGGAGGGGCTTATAGAAACCATAGGAAGCGAAACGGCACATCTGGGAATTAAAACAACTTTAATTGAGCCAAATGGTTTTGCAACAGATTGGGCAGGATCTTCGGCGGTTCAGACTTCTTCGGAAATTACAGATTATAATCCGGTGCGTGCTGCGTTTGCGGAGTCCGGCGACAATCCTGAAACCTGGGGAAAACCGGAAGCTACCGTTCAGCCAATTTTGGATATTATCGACAATGGGAATCCGCCACAAAGAGTATTATTCGGTAAAATTGCCTATCATGTTGTAAGCGAAGTGTATAAAAAACGTCTGGAAGATATTGAAAACTGGAAAGAAGTAAGCATTGCAGCACACGGACATTAATTTAAAATACGACTATAAAAATTCTATCACAATGAAAACAGCATTAACAGCAGAAACCCAGTTTGCAGAGATTAACCATAATAAAATTGCCTATCGCAGATTCGGAGAAGGAACGCCATTATTTTTCATCAACCGGTTCCGAGGAATTCTGGACACGTGGGATCCTCTTTTTGTGGATGCTCTGGCGGAAAAAAATACCGTAATTCTTTTTGATTATCCGGGAATTGGAAATTCCGAAGGCGATCTGCCTCTGAATATTTTTGAAGTTGCAGAAACCGTTCCCGCACTTGCCGATTATCTGGGAATCGACAAATTCAATGTATTAGGCTGGTCTTATGGCGGATTGGTAACCCAAACGGTAATGTTTCAGAATCCGGAACGGGTATTGAAAACTGTTTTAATAGGCACTAATCCTCCCGGAGAAAATGAAATCGCAATAGAACCCGTTTTTTTCGAACATGCTTTGAAACCTGAAAACAATCTGGAAGACGAATACTATCTTTTCTTCGAACCGGCTTCGGAAAAAAGCAGAAAGGCAGCCAAAGAATCACACGACAGAATTGTGCAGCGACTAAAGAGAGTATTGATTCCTTCTACACCGGAACTTTTTCAAAGGTACTTTGCAGGTTCCGGATCTTTTAAAGAAGACCAGCTGAATTTCCGCGAAGGATACAAAACTTTGAAAACGCCGGTTCTGGTGATTTCGGGAGACCATGACATTAGTTTTGCCACTGAAAATTGGTTTCCATTAATGAAAAATGCACCTACAATGCAGCATATCATTTTAAATGATGCCGGACACGGACCGCAACATCAGTATCCTGAAATTACGGAGGGTTACATCAATCTTTTCCTGAGTAAATAGTTATTTTTTACAGTTAAAATTCAGCCGATGAAACACTATAAAACCCTGACAGATCTTCATTCAGATAACGGATGGAGCGCTCCGGAAAGTCCGCTTTTCAGTGTAGTCGGCTGTCTGTCCGAATGCACTTTAGGGAATCGGGAATTCACGACAGATGGCTATATTATTGCTTTTAAGAAAATAAAATCGGGCGTTTTTATGTATGGAAGAACGCCCTATGATCACAACAATGGCAGTCTGTTTTTCGCAAAGCCACGACAAATTATCGAAATGAAAGATTTGCATTTTGAAGAAAATGGCTATATGCTGCTGATTCATGAAGATTATCTGAATGGTCACGAACTTTTCAGTACAATAGAGCAATACAGCTTTTTTGATTATGAAGTGACGGAAGCGCTCCATCTTTCCCCAAAAGAAGAGCAGATTATTCTGGAACTAAAGGATAAAATTCAGGAAGAATATTTCAATAATCCGGACGAATACAGCCGTGAGATTATTCTCAGCCATATTTCATCCATTCTGAAATATGCACAGCGGTTTTACAAAAGACAATTCGTCGATCATTCCCAGATAAAAGGAAAAATGATTTCGAAATTTAACGCCGCCTTAAAGAATTACATCAATGAAGGTCAATTGGAGCATAACGGACTTCCCACTGTTGCACAATTAGCAGAGCAGCTTTTTGTTTCTCCACGTTATCTCAGCGATTTACTGAAACAGGAAACAGGAAAAACAGCAATGGAACTCATTCATATTTTTCTGATTTCCGAAGCCAAAAATCTTTTAAGACTTAAAGAAAAACGCATTACAGAAATTGCTTTTCAGCTTGGTTTCGAAAATCCATCCTACTTCACGAGATTGTTTAAAAAACAGACAGGAATGAAGCCCATGGAATTTAAAAACATGAGTTTGAATTAAAGATAATGAACCGTTTACAAACCTTTTTTCAGTTGAAAAGAAGTCATAGTTTTTAGTTTTAGTGGTCATATAAATATACGGAATTTATTTAAAATTTAATGGGTGAAAGACTGTCAGATTTATGGCGGATGATTTTAAATTGGTCTTTTTGGCTGTAACAGATAAAAAATTCTGAAATTATTTTTTCCATTTTGTTTGCTCACATAGTATATTTGTGATTTATTTTCAATCATAATTTTATCTGTTTAATAAAAGCGTAAAAAATCATTTAAAAATGGCAAGAATATATCAGGCTGGATCTATGGGAGAAGCACATGTAAGAGTTGCGTTTGTAAGCAGGGGAGATGCAGATTTATTAGTTCATAGAGTTTCTTCCTGGGGGTCGGCTAAAGGGGATGCACTTTGGCTTATCACTCGTGATAAACAGGATGCCACTTGTTGGATATACGCTGTTTCTCAGGGAATGGCGGATGTGAAAATATGCTTTGTAGACACTTATGGTGAAGCAGGATGGCAGAAGGAAAGCCGATTTAAGGGAAGATTTGCTTGATAAAAGTAGGAAGAAATCTTCAGCCTTTCATTATATTTTCCTGTATTTCGTGAAAATACGCTGAATAAAGAAATTGTCGTTCAGGGTAAACAACTTCCTGCCGGAAAGTACAGCTTTTTCTTGATTCCTAGAGAAAGCGGAACTTGGGCTGCTATCTTCAACAAAGAGCCAGAACCATGGGGCGATTACAAATACGAACAGGTAAAAAATGCTTTGCGTGTAGACGTAAAAACAAAAGCACTGCCTGCAAAACAGCAAGCTAAATTATATTACTTGCTAGATATAACATTTAATTCTACAGCTGCTCTCTCAATCAAATAACTTTCAGTCACACTTAGCAAGTTTAATTGATCTTTAGATATTTTGTTTTTATCCAGACTTGGCTGTACTATATAAACATCAAAATCTAGTGGTAATCGTTTATTTACTAAATCAAGGATTTCAAGCATTTTAGCTTCATCTCCTATTTCATATCTGCTATAATTACCTTTTTGTTTTCTCAGAGCTTCTCTTCTTAATAGATGTTCGATAAATTCTTTACTTCTTTTAAAACGCCAATTTATGGACTTTTGAGCTTGAGCACAAACTTCATATAAGTTTTTTATTTGCTCACTTGTTTTACCATTAATAGCATATTTTAAATGATAAAGTTCAACTTTGATTTTTACTTTATTTTCAACTTTTAATGTAATAATATCGGCTATTTCACCTGAACCATCGTCATCAAAAATGATATCATAGTTCTTTTTTTTAAGATTTTCTATTACCCTAAATTGAATAGAATTTGTCTTTTTGGGATTATAACCTTGTGATTCAACATTTAAATCTACACCATTGAAATCCATCTTTTGAATTTTATTATGGTCAAATTCGTTGACTATAGATTTTAACTCATAAAAATTATTGCCTTCTAAATAATTTCCAGACACAAACCAAATAGGAGGTACTTCTTCTTTTGTAAAATAATCTTCAATATCATGATTTTTTGTACCTATTCTAACTGTGGCTTTTTGTTTATCATTTACTTTCTTAAATTCATAGTTAGGATTACCATTGCTGTCTTTGAATATTTTCAAAACTAAATTTATAATTGTTTTATCTTCATAAAAAATTCCAAAAAGTATATCTCCGTTTTTTTCTGGATTAATTAGTTTAATATCTAAAGTGTAAATAGGATACTCTTTGTTATTTACTATGAAAGTATATTTTGTTTCAAGATTGTTATAAACGTCTTCATTCCAATCAATCATAAACGGAATCTCTGTAGGTCTAACAGATAAAGCTTTAGCAACTAATGCATCCTTCAAAATTTCATCTCCATTGATTGATTTATCATTAATCTTTTTTCCAATATGATTAAACCATTTTATTAAGGTAGGTAAATCATTTCTTCTTCGGCTCCAGATTCTTCCTTTATATGAGCAGCCAATACTTATTTCGTTTCCGTTCTCATAGCCAGTTCCATATATCATAGATTTTTTTACCTTATTAATCTGGCTTTTTGAGAGAGCAGGTTCAATATCAGATCCCACACGCATTACAAATCTTATAAATTTCCCGATAATTTCAGATAGTCCTACATTCTGTAATTTAAATCTTTTAATTTTACCAAGAACTCTGAAAATTTTTCCACCATTCTCTCCGTTTATAATTTCAGCATCATTTCCGATTATTGCTTTTGCCAATTGAGAATGTAAACTACTATTATCTGAACTATTAATGAAAAGCAAATTGAGCTTGGTATTCCAATGAATTATATAGTAATTCCAAAGAACATCATCTAATGAACTACTAATAAGCCAATCAGCTTGTACTCTTTCTGCAGTTACAATTACTAAAACTTTTTCATCTTGATTATAATTATGTCTAATTAGTTCGAAATCATCTTCGTTTGAAAAATAAAGTTTGAAGTTTAAAGGATTCCATGAGCTTGTATTATTTTTATAAATAACCGTACTTAAGGCTGGTTTTAAGCTTTGAAGTGAAATTGGAAATTCTTCGTTTGTTTTGAATCCTTCAAGAAAATTATATAAGTCAATTTCTTGTTGAGTTCTATTTTCTGAAAGAGTAGGTAAGAGTATATTCCAATCCGGATCTTTAGCGTATAATAGCTCTAATTCTTTATTAACTTCTAAATTTGCTAAGTTTGCAATGACTGTAGCATTACCTAATTCGATATCAATTTTTGTTCTAGTAAAACGTCCGATAAATTGTAGAGTAATTGGTAAACTTTGTCTAATGTCGTGTAAAACAGCGATTTTTAAATAAGGTAAATCAAAGCCTTCTCCCAACATATCAACACAGACAATAATGTCAATCTCTAACTTTTTAAGTTTGTTTTGTATTTCTGTGGATTGTCTTTTTCCAAGTCCGGAATAAATTTTTTCAATTTTGAGTTTTGAGTCTAATCTCTTATATATTTCAAAGACTTCATCCGCTCTTTTACGTGTCTTAACTCTTGCTAAAAGTATATGTTTATATTTCTTTTTATCTTCTAATAAAGTTTTAATACCATTTTTTGCAAGTATTTCATCAGCTAATTTATCATCATATTCATAAATAGATACAAACTTGATTGGTTTAAAATAGTTTTCATCTTGAGCTCTTCTCAATGGATAATTGTAAATTATTTTACCGTCCAGTTTTTTTGTGTCATTTCTAAATGGTGTTGCTGTGAATTGTACTATTTTTTTATTCTTAAATATTTTCCGAAGTCTATCCCAAGAAGATGCTTCTGAATGATGTGCTTCATCAAAAAATATGTGAGTAAAATGTTTATTAAAAACTTCTGAATTAATTCTAGTAATTTTATCTAAAATACTGGCAGTAGCTACAATTACATTGCATGATTTAATAAAATTTTCAAGATCTTCAGATTTAGAAATACTTTTTTTCAAAAGTCCAACTATAGGTGTTTTTGCATTTTTATTTATAATATTCAATTTGTATAACAGACCCAATTCTAAAAATTTATTTCCGATTTGTTCTCTTAAAGGATCTGATGGTACAATTATCAATAACTTTTCTAATCTTTCAGAACAGTAAATTGTTAACATGGTTTCTGTTTTTCCTGTTCCTGTTGGTAAAACAACCGTAGCAATTTCATTAGAATTTGTCCAGTGAGATAATATGGAATAATATGCACCAATTTGAGGGTTTCTTAATCCTATTTTATCATTGGTTTCATTTTTAATCTGAAAATTATTTTTAAAAGAATCTAAAATTATTTTAGGATCAGACAACTTTTTAGTTTTGTCATCTACAATTTGAAAAATTTCATTTCCAAATCTTATTTCTTTGATAGTTTTCATATTGTTGGTGATATGTAATTAAAATTTTACACATTATTCAAATGTACAAAATACATTATATCATAACTTTACGGATTTCCGTAAACAACAAAAATAAAAACCACTATAAAAATTTAACTCAGTATTTTCCCTGAATTTTTAGAAGTTTAGATATATTTTTCTTTGAAAAACAAAAAAAATCCCAACTCTCGTCAGGATTTTTAATGTATTTCTTTTAAAGCCCAGCCATTTCAAAGAATTTAGATAACTTAATATTTTGGGCTTCACAAATTCTCATGATGGTAATTAAACTGATCTGATAATTTTCATCTTCTCTAATTCTTCTTACTGTCTTTTCGTCAATATTATTTTCATTAGCAAATTGGCTGTTATTGTTCATAGGAATAACCCATTTATCCCTTATAAATTCAACGATCTTTCTATTTGCAGTTTCCACAGAAGCAAATAAAAGCGTAATTCTGTAAAATAATTCGGATTGAAATCCGAATTGAGTTGATTTTTTATTACTTTTGTAAAGCAGATTAAATCAAAGCAACCCAAAAAACAATAAAAACACAAAACCTTCTTCGTATGAAAAAGAACAGTATAGACTTTGAATCCCGCTTTTGGTGCGGTCGGAAGAAACATTCTGCACTTTCGCTGATGGAAGTATTTTTCCAGTTTCATGATTTGGTAACCGCCAAAAAACATCTAAATCTCATCATGCAATACGCCGCCCAGCGCAAAACACGGATTCCGGAAGATGCTTCCGTTATCTTTTATTTTCACCAGTCGCTCCGGTCGTTTATTCGGGCAGGATATTCCCTTAGAAACAAGCGCGGAAAATGGCTGGTTCATGAACTTTCGGAACATAAAAACCCGATGTTGCAGGGATCGCTGTCGGAAAAAGAATACTGCGATCCGGCAAAAGTTTTCCGGAAAGCCTTTAAAAAATACCGTCTTGAGGAATTCGAAGAGTTTCTGTCGGAAGTCGTGTATTTCTCGCTCGGAACTTTCAATAATGTACCGGAGCGCAATATCGTAGATCCGTATTTGCACCTCATCAAAATGCTGGATGCAGCATGGTTCATTCTGGAACGGGAAAATAACAAAAATAACCTTCCATACGAGCAGCAGCAGACCGCTGAACTTCAGTTACCGTAATGCAGCCCATTACAATCAATAGGAAAATAGTACACTATTTTACTTATTGTATAACCTAAGAATTTCCACAAGTTCGGGGATGGATCGTATTTTCAGCTTATCAAACAATCTGTTTTTGTAAGTACTGATGGTGGATGAATGAAGATTCAGCTGGTTAGAAATTTCTTTAAGGGGAATGCCTTCTGCAAGCTTATTGGCAATTTGCAGTTCGCGGTCGGACAGCATTTCAAAGGAAGAGTTTTTTGGTGAGCCGCTTAAGGTTTCAAAAAAGATCTCTTCTTTTATATTATCACTTACATATCTGCCTTTACTCAGCATTGCCGATAAAGCAGTCTCAATTTCTTCGGTGGAGCTTTGTTTGCTCAGATATCCGCCGGCGCCCATCTTTAGATAACGCATCCCGTACAGCACTTCGTCCTGCGAAGAAAATATTAGAATTTTAAGTGAGGGCTGATGAATTTTTATGTAATCTATTGCTTCCTGAACTGTACCATTAGGCATATTAACATCCATAATTGCCAGATCCAGTTCTTCTTTCTGGATCGTTTTGTACATAGATTTATAATCTTCTACTTCTAAAATTACGGCATCGGGCCTGAATCTTTTAATCGTCTGGATCAGCCCCATTCTTACAATACCGTTATCGTCTGCAACAATAATACGAACGTTAATTTTTGAACTCATCATTTTATAAATTTACAAAAAAAAGGGTGACTGTAGTTCCTTTATTTTCAGCAGAAATGATTTTGATATTTCCCTGCAGCAAGGATATAAAATTTTTAACAATTTTCAAACTTAATCCAACTCCTTTCTCGCCTGCAGTCCCCAGAAATATGGGATTATCATAGGTATAAATTGCAGATAAATACTTTTCATTCATCCCTGTTCCGAAATCCGTCACCGAAAGTAAAACCTGATCGTCTTCTGTACTTGCCTGTAAATAAATATCCTGTTCCGGCAGTGAATATTTTACCGCATTGTTGAAAATTTTATCTAAAACATATTTCAGCAGCAGAACGTCGCTTGTAATAAACGCGCTGTGATCTCCTTTAAAATGAAAACTGATTTTTTTCTCTTTTAATCTGGCAGCGTATTTTTCTTCTAAATAGTGATAAAGATCTGTTACTGCGATCTTAACGGGATTAATCTTAAAATCTCCGTATTGTGTTTTTAGCCAGGTGGTGCTGTCCTGTATGGTTTGCAGATTCTTCTGGGTGTCGTTTTTTATCTGCGGCAGCAGCTTAAAAAAATCTGCCTCGCTTATGGTCTGCTGTTCCAGCGATTTTATAAGCCAGAGAAAATTTCCAAACAGTTCTTTTGAATCATGAGATAATATGGAGATCAGTCCGTTCTTGAAATTGAGTTCATTTTCCAGTCTCTGGATTTTTAATTGCAGTTCGTTGACAAGGTCATTCATAAATTCAATATCAAATATTTTAAAAGCTGTTTGAATTATTTGTTGTAAAAAGGCATAAAAATATTCTATTATATAAGCATAAAAATATATAGTTCAGTCCTTTCTGCCAATATTTGGCAAGTTATAAAAAATATCATAATTAGTAAAAGGAAAATTCAAAAGGATTTGATTTAAATCATAAATTAAATGTCCTGATTCGTAAAAAACGTATAAATTGTACGCAAAATCCCTTTCCATAAGGGTTTTATTCATGATGAACTATGGATTGGATTAACGGAAAGTGGTAAAAATGTAAAGTGAAAAATATCAACAGATTATTGATATCAAGGCATCTGAATGATGCAGAATAGAACGCTGCACGCCGAATAGGCATCCATTTGTTTCAAAAATTATGAAGAGAAAACCGGAAAAGCAGTGTAATCCGGCAGATATAATGATATGCTGAGCCGGCAGTTGATGACTGCTGTTAAAAGTGCTTTATCGTGAAGCGTTATTTCAGAAAGTATTCTTAAATCGCCGTAAAGCTGTAATAAATATTGATAGAGTAGGTGGTGTTTTCCTTACCTACCAGACTTTGCGCACGAGCGGGAGGTATGGTGTATGTTACATTCAGTCCACGATCCAAAACAGGAGTGCCGTTTAATAGGATTTTTTGGGGAGTTTTGGATAACGGAACCGTTACAGGACTTCCGTTTATACCTATTTGCAGAATGTTGGAATTGATGTCGGTCTGCAGACCTGCTTTCTTGAAATAATTTTCGTCTGATTTTACATACAGCTCAAAACTTTCGTTATTAGACAGTATAATTTGGTTGGGAATCGTTTGTGACTGTCCGTTGGTATAATGCTCTGCTGTATTAAAATTAAAATTTACATTTCGTCCGGAACTTGGGATGGTGATCTCTGATAAAGGAAGAACCTTTAACTGAACGGCTGTATTTTGTAAATTGTTAATTGAGTTGTCTGTACTTTTGGCATTGAAGTTCAAATCAAACGTGTAAGTTCCGGCTTCAAAAAAAAGGTTTTTAAAATCGTCTGCAGATACATAAAGCTGCGGAATGAAGCTGTTTCTGTTTCCTGCGGCAACAGTAAAGTTAGCAGCAGAAAAATTCTGAAAATCTGCCGATAAGGCTTTGGTTGTAAGTGCGGGTCCGTTGCTTCCCAATTTAACGGCTG
This sequence comes from Chryseobacterium sp. MMO-72, assembly GCF_037146035.1. Lineage (NCBI taxonomy): Bacteria > Pseudomonadati > Bacteroidota > Flavobacteriia > Flavobacteriales > Weeksellaceae > Chryseobacterium > Chryseobacterium sp. MMO-72. The sequence goes on along the minus strand of NZ_JBBCWG010000004.1, from coordinate 113,782 downwards.
CAATATTTCGGGTTCCCGGAACTCCTTTGGAAGAAGTAAACTGAATATTTGTGGCAGCAGCTTTCGCCCAAAAATTAAAATCGACCGTATTTGCGATTTCCGTATTTCCCAAATCCCATACCTTCGTGTTTGTAGTACGGTAGTCATTTAAAGAAGATACTTCAACATATTTTGTTAAAGATGAAGTGAGCCATCTGATGGTTTGCGGAATAACTAAAATTGTTTTAAAATTAATCGGTGTAAAATCATTATAATTCTGAGTGATATCCATGGAGTAATTCCCTGCCCGAAACGCATTGGCGGTAAACTGGGCAGCAGGTATTTTAAATGTAAAATTGATGTTCCCCCGATTGAATCCTCCTCCGAAGAAAATGGATGAAGGCGGTTCATACCATTTTACAGGGCTTGTACTGAACGACTGAAAGCCGGGCAAAGATCCTGAATATCCGGCAGACGGAAGCTGTCCTCCCATACTTTCCAACTGCCAGAGAAGAGTGGAGCCTGGTAAAGTAGATGAGGAAGAAGAGTGGGTGAAAGCTGCTCCGGAAACAGAGGTAAATGTAGGAGCTATCGGAAGTAATCCCAAAAAGGCATAATCCCAGTTTGTTCTGTTGGCGTTCGTCATTACCCTTGTAGGAACTGAGGTAAATTCAACCCTGTTTAAAATATTATTCTCAGGAATCGACAGATACACGTCCTGAGCTTTTATGGCTGTAAATCCGCAGCATACGGTAAAAATTCCTGTTAAAAAAGCTCTCATCGTTTTCATACCTTCTAAATTTAAAACTTTTTCACCTTAATGGTGGTGTCTTTCTTCTTATACTCAAAAACTACAGTTTGTGAATACCCTTCTTTTGTCACCTGAATAGTCTGGGTAGGCAGAGTATAGGTGTATTTGTCATTTTCAATATAGAGGTCGTATTTTCCGTCTTTCAGGAAGAATTCAAACTCATTTTTTTGGTTAACTACAGCAGTATGAATTTCTCCGTCTTCACCTTTTGCATAAACCACAATTCCGGTTACATCTGTTTCCAGAACATCATATGCCTGTTTAATTTCTTTTAATTTTCCGCTTACTCTGATGTTTTTTACAAGACCAACTTTGCGGTTGATGTTGCTGTCTACCATAATTACAGGATCCATCATTAATCTTGCACCTGCATTTTCATTCACTTTCAGGGTATAAATGCCTTCAGGAACATTCTGGAAAATTACTTTTCCGTTCTTATCCGTAATCGCTACATAATTGTTCAGTTTCACAATTTCACTGGCAAGTACAGATTCTCCGGCTTCCAGAAGTCCATTGAAATTTTTATCTTCAAATAACTGGAACGTCACTTTATGATTTCCGGGCGCTGTAGCTGCGGCAAAATATTTTTTAATTCCTATTCTGAACTGGTAGTAATTGCCGGAGCTTCCATAAGCAGCCGTAGATTTATAACCGGAAAAATTAAAATAACCTGTGCTGGACCACGAAGGCGAGATCTTATATTCCAGATTACCGCTTACATTGCTGTTCAGGTTTCTGTAGAGCTCCGAATAAGAAGTTCCGGCAGAAAAAGATCCCGACAAATTGTTATTCATCATCTGGAAATTATATGAAGCATAAAAATTGTAGTTCGCAAAATTACGGTCTGCATTGTAATAAGAATTTAAATCAAAAACACTCGTTGCGTTCCATTGGGCGGTTCCGTTTAGGGAAAAAGATTTATATCTGTAGGACAGAGTTGTTTTCAGACTGTTGAACCAATCGTCCTTATTGTTGTCTTTTGAATAAGAATATTCCGCTGTTAAATTCAATCCGTGAGAACCAAATGTAGCATTGATGTTGGTTTCCAGCCGGTAAGAAAAAAGCTCCTGCGATGTATAAAAATTCGCTGTTTTTTGCCTTTCAACCTTTGGAGCCAGTAGAAAATTCCATTTTTTTAAAGAAAACTGGTAACCTGATCCCAAAACTTCTGTACTGTTGAAATAATAACGTACATTAGAAGTATTTCCGGGCTGGATCGGCGCACTCTGGAAACTCAGGAACTCCGGGTTTACCTGCGAATTCTGATATTGTATGAAAGCACGCTGCGAATCTGAAAACTGACGGCTGATTCGCTGATTTGTGATAAAAGAACCTCTTTTAATCCCCGCATAACTTTTGGAGGCAAAGGAATTAATAGATTGTACATCCCATTTTCCTATTTTTCCCTCGTAATTTGCCGCTATTAAAGCTCCTGTGTTCTCATCTTTGTTAGAAAGCCCTTTTTCGTGGCTAAGACCAGCTTCTGTACGGATGACATGTTTATCATTAATTAAAAATGATGTTGTCGCGTTTGTTACCTGTGTATCTACGTTAAAGCGCGGATCGTGGTCGAATATATAAGATACTTTTCCGGTGAAAGATTTAGCATTCCCAAAACCATATTTTGCTCCGGCTATTGTAGATCCTTCAGTTTGTTTGAAATAAGTACCATACAGATTATAATTATTTTCCAGTGCAAGAACTTCAAGCTGATTATTTTCTCCAAATCTGGTCGAAACTTTTCCGCCTCTTCCGAAAACAGGGTAATCGTAATCGTTGCCGTTAACATTTCCCACCCGTAATACGGTATTTTTTCTCTCCAGTTCCAGCCAAGTATCATACAGATTATAACGCCCGTCTTCAAGATAGTAATCTGCTCCCATATTGAAGCGCGATTTTAAATTCTCAGTGATCCTGAATGCGGTGTTTCCTCTTAATTGAAGATAATTGAAGCCTGAACTGTTTTCATTATAGCTGAGTTCGGCAAAATTACTTCCGTTCACGGCTTCATTTCCGCGGGCAATTTGTCTGTTGTGCGATAAAATCACCAGATAGAGCGTGTTGCTTCCCACAATTTTATTATCAAGCAGATCTGTGGCGATTGCATTAATGTTAAATTCCGGATAAAGCGTATTCTGTTGTCTGACTCTGATTTTGATTTCAATGGTTTGTTTCTCTAATCCTTCCAGAGTTACGATTTGCTGTTTGGGCATCATTTCCAGACCATCCGGAATGGATTGTAAATCGATTTTTACGGTTCGCTTACTATAACCCTGATTTTCCGCAATCAGCAGAATCGACGATTCGGGCAAAGCCGGATTAATAAAATTTTCGTAGCTGGCTGTGTAGATTGCAATGTTTTTGTTCTCTTCTTTTTTAACAAAAAATGAGGCGCTTTCAGTTTTGGTAACCGCCGGAGTGGCGTAAGAAATATTGAATCTGATCTCATTGGATCTCATTTTCATAAAATCCAGATTAGCGATCAGTTTCACAGGAAGATTTTTAGACTGTCCTGCGCTTAAGGTAAAGTCGTTTTTGGGATAGAAAAGCAATCCCGGATATGTTTTCTCAGGTGTGATATTCTGAATCGTAATTGCTTCAGAGCTTTTATTCTCAATTACTAAGAAATCAGTAAAAGTTGAACCCTTCTCAACAGCTATACTGTCAGTCTCAAAATGGATCTGAATATCCTTCTTTTCCTGAGCAAATGCCAAAGAAAAGTGCAGAAGAACCAATAAAAAAGATAAGAAGGTTCTTCTTAGGATTAATTGTGATATTCCATTTTGTGATTTCAAGACTTACTATTTAAAATTAAAGTTTTTTTCGCCTACGCGTAAATCGTTAGATTCTGCCATTTTGATAATTGCTACACCAAGGAAGTTGCCGGAAATGTTTTCAGGTAAAGAAAACTGAACGGTCTGATTGGTATCGGGAAGCATGGAGATGGAAATTGGAGTCAATTTTATTTCCTTACCACTGTCTTTGTCGGTTAGTTCAAACTCAACGGTGGCATCATTGATGGTATTTCCGTCATTATGGATGTTTACTGCCACTTTTCTTTTCGCTCCATTTTCACTATTCACCTCTGAAATGTTGGTAATATCCAGACTTTTTACATGATTCCCCGGTGGAGTGTAAAAGATGTGAAGTCCTACTTCAAATAAAGTGATGATACCAATACCATTCTGAATACGTGTTTTATCTGCCTGCTGAGGAAGCTGCGTGAAAAACAACATACTGTTGGTAACATCAGACTTTGATGCGTTTGCAGGAATCTGCATGGTTACTACAATCTCCTTTGTACTTCTTGCAGGAACGGTTACTGTGTTTTCCAGAGTTGAAATCCAGGATGCATTGGATGTTTTTGAACTGCCCGGATCAAGATAAACCTTATTTCCGTCTTCTTCTCTAACCCAGTCTTTATAGTTTAGATTAAAAACATAATCTTTCTCCGAGCTGTTTTGAAGAGTGACTGTTCTTGTCACTTTTTCTCCCGGATTACCGGTGAAAAACAATCGTGTAGGAGACATAGAGATGCTTTGTGCCAGAATTGAAGAAGATCCTGTGATTATCAAGAAAATGAAAAGATAGATAAACTTGTTCATGGTGAAAATTGTTTAAAATAAAGATTCCCAAAACTACTGAAAACGTAACAAAATGCCCCTTACAAACTGAAAAAAATTATTATAAAGCTGTTGCAGTATAAGTTACTGTCTGTGTGTAAGTTCCTGCCGGCTTACCTAAGATGTCAGAAGAAGAAGACTTTGCTGCCGGAATGGTATAGTCCAAATTCAGCGTTAATGCGCTTCCAAGCGGAGCGTTTGATACTAACGTCTGATCTGTTGAAGATAAAACAACAGCACTTTTTGTTCCTCCCATAGTTCCGGGAGCTGCAGCTGCTTTAATTGTTAATACATTGACAGGAATTAGGTTGGTTCCATTCACGAAATTCGTACCTCCTGCTTTTACTTTCACATTAAAATTCTTTGTTGAGGTAACTTTTAATGAGTTGGCTTTGTTAACGGTTTGATCCGAGTTATAGTCTGTTGAAGTAGCGTAGTTGAAGTTAACAGTGTTACCAATTGCAGTACTTCCGGCATCAATAGAGATTACGTCGTTCAGAGTAATGTTTACGGTTGTTGTTGCAGTTGTATTCTGAGCCTGAACATTGTTGGTTCCTAATATACTTGCTCCGATTGTTAAGGCTGTGATTGCAATTTGTTTTATCATGATATTTATTTTTAATTTTTTATTCTTGTTAATTTGTTCCCTTTGAACACTACAAATTTATGTCGGCGAAAAAATTTTCTCTGTAATGTAAGCTGGAAGTTGATGTAGTAAAATAACTACAGGATTATTCTTTTCTTGAATAGAAAACCCTCAACACTTAGAAAGGTATTGAGGGCGTATATAAATTTGTGTTTTTATTATAAAGCTGTTGCAGTATAAGTTACGGTCTGCGTGTACGTTCCTGCCGGTTTACCTAAGATGTCAGAAGACGACGACTTCGCTGCTGGAATGGTGTAATCCAAGTTCAGTGTTAAGGCACTTCCAAGCGGAGCGTTTGATACTAATGTCTGATCTGATGAAGATAAAACAACAGCACTTTTTGTTCCTCCCATAGTTCCTGAAGCGGTAGCTGCTTTAATTGTTAATACGCTGACAGGGATTAGGTTTGTTCCATTCATGAAATTCGCTCCTCCTGCTTTTACTTTCACATTAAAATTCTTTGTTGAAGTAACTTTTAATGAGTTGGCTTTTGTTACTGTTTGATCTGAATTATAGTCTGATGCGGTAACGTAGTTGAAATCTACAGTGTTCCCGATTGCAGTACTCCCTGCATCGATAGAGATTACATCGCTTAGGGTAATGTTTACGGTTGTTGTTGCAGTGGTGTTCTGAGCCTGAGCATTGTTAGTTCCTAAAATGAATGCTCCGATAGTTAATGCTGCGATTGCAATTTGTTTTGTCATGATATTGTAATATTTAATTTTTATTCTTGTTAATTTGTTCCCTTTTGAACACTACAAATTTATGTCGGCGAAAAAATTTTCTCTGTAATGGAAGCTGGAAGTTGATGTAGTAAAATAACTACAGGATTATTCTTTTTTTTGAATAGAAAACCCTCAACACTTAGAAAGGTATTGAGGGCGTATATAAATTTGTGTTTTTATTATAAAGCTGTTGCAGTATAGGTTACGGTCTGCGTGTAAGTTCCTGCCGGCTTACCTAAGATGTCAGAAGACGACGACTTTGCTGCCGGAATGGTGTAGTCCAAATTCAGCGTTAATGCGCTTCCAAGCGGAGCGTTTGATACTAACGTCTGATCTGTTGAAGATAAAACAACAGCATTTTTTGTTCCTCCCATAGTTCCGGGAGCGGTAGCTGCTTTAATTGTCAATACGCTAACAGGGATTAGGTTGGTTCCATTCACGAAATTCGCACCTCCTGCTTTTACTTTCACATTAAAATTCTTTGTTGAAGTAACCTTCAAAGAGTTGGCTTTGGTAACAGTTTGGTCAGAATTGTAGTCTGTTGCAGTAGCGTAGTTGAAGTTAACAGTGTTACCAATTGCAGTACTTCCGGCATCAATAGAGATTACATCGTTCAGAGTAATGTTTACGGTTGTTGTTGCAGTTGTATTCTGAGCCTGAACATTGTTGGTTCCTAATATGAATGCTCCGATTGTTAAGGCTGCGATTGCAATTTGTTTTATCATGATATTTAGTATTTAATGATATGCGCCCTTAATACTTTTCTAAGTGTTTAGGGCGCATATGAATTTCTGTGTTTTTATTATAAAGCTGTTGCAGTATAAGTTACGGTCTGCGTGTAAGTTCCTGCCGGTTTACCTAAGATGTCAGAAGAAGAAGACTTCGCTGCAGGAATGGTATAGTCTAAATTCAGTGTTAAGGCACTTCCAAGCGGAGCGTTTGATACTAATGTCTGATCTGTTGCGGATAAAACAACAGCACTTTTTGTTCCTCCCATAGTTCCGGAAGCGGTAGCTGCTTTAATTGTTAATACGCTGACAGGGATTAGGTTGGTTCCATTCATAAAATTAGCACCTCCTGCTTTTACTTTCACATTAAAATTCTTTGTTGAAGTCACTTTTAATGAGTTGGCTTTTGTTACTGTTTGATCTGAGTTATAGTCTGCTGCAGTAACGTAGTTGAAATCTACAGTGTTCCCGATTGCAGTACTTCCTGCATCAATAGAGATTACATCATTTAGGGTAATGTTTACCGTTGTTGTTGCAGTGGTGTTCTGCGCCTGAGCGTTGTTAGTTCCTAAGATGAATGCTCCGATAGTTAATGCTGTGATTGCAATTTGTTTTGTCATGATATTTATTTTTAATTTTTATTCTTGTTTATTTGTTCTCTTTGAACACTGCAAATTTATGTCGGCGAAAAAATTTTCTTTGTAGTGGAAAACGGAAGTTCATGTAGTAAAATAACTACACGATCAATTATTTGTGTCAAATAGAAAAGCCCTCAATACAAAAAGTGTTGAGGGCTTATTTAAAAACTGACGTTTACTTACAGTGCAGTGGCAGTATAAGTTACCGTTTGTGTATAGGTGCCTTTAGGTTTTCCCAGAAGGACATTCGATGCTTTTTGTGCTGAAATAGAATAAGCAATATTTAAAGTTTGTTTCGCGCCTGAAGCGGCGTTACCTACCAGAACCTGATCGGCTGTAGATAAGGTGACCTCATTGAGAGTTCCGGATAAACTTCCGCCGGGTATTGCTTTTACCTGTAATACATCTACTGGAATTACGTTGGTGCCGCTTACAAAGTTTGCGCCCTCAGATTTTACTTTTATATCAAAATTTTTAGAGGAAATGATGACTAAGCTATTGGGAACCGTCACATTTTTTGAAGAATTATAATCTGCTGTATTCGCATAGTTAAAATCTACAGCGTTGCCTGAAGCTGCAGTTCCCATATCCATTGAAATAACATCTGCTAAAATAATATTTACTGTTGAACTGGCGTGATCAGAATTTTGCGCCAAAACAAGATTGGTTCCTAAAGCAACTGTTCCCAGAACCAGAGCGGAGATAAAGATTTGTTTTTTCATGATTGGGTGAATTTGGAGGTGTATTAAATAATATTCATTTAGAATGAACTATACTAACAAACTTAATCTACATTAAATTTAAGAACATTATATGAGATAACCAAGATTTTTATGTTAAATATAAGTGTCATCAGATTCGCATAATTGCTCTTCTTATTAATCTCGTAATTCACCATCTTGCGTAATAAAACTTTCTCCACTGGCTTTAAGCTCTTTATAAAATTTCAGCTTTAAAATCTTTAGATGCTTCTGTCTTTTTAAACGATTTTAGTAGAGATAATAAGATAACCTGCTTCTGAAAATTAGGAATACTTAATATAAAAACATCTTCGATGATCTGTTCCTTAATTACGCTTATTCAAAAAACAGCGAAACAGGATTGAAACTTTGTTCTGCATCTGAGATTTGCATATAAAAATAATATTTAAGAATAAAATGCCAGAAGCCTTTTAAAAAGTAATTGCTTGTCTCGTTGTTGTGAGATATAATGCTCATATTTGCCAAAAAAAACTTTTTATATAAATTTTCTTATTATATTTAGAGTTATAATGATTTATGGTTAATAATATGAGCGATTATATGGTTCCTGATAACGAAAAAGAAAGGATGAAAAAGCTGGAACTTTTTGATTTGTTGAACTTATCTAAAGATTCTCAGCTGGACGTTTTTACAGAAACAGCATGTCTTATTTCCGGCTGCCAAAATGCGCTCATTGCCATTATGGAAAGCGAAACCCAAATGATACAAAGCTGTATCGGGATATCTCTGGATAAAGTAGACCGTAAAAATACAGTCTGTCAATATTCTGTTGCTACAGGACAAACAATTGTTATTAACGACACTTTATCAGACGAAAGATCATCTGGCAATCCGCTGATTATTGAAGCGGGTATTCGTTTTTACGCGGGAGTTCCGCTTTTGGATGACGAAGGTTTTGCTTTAGGAACACTCTGGGTTTTCGATTACGAGCCGAAATCATTATCTGAAGAGCAGATTTCTACTCTTAAGAAATTGGGAGAAGCAGTTACCAGACTTTTAATGGCTAAAAGAAAAAATGTTCACGCAGAATATTTTCAGCAGATCTTTACTGTTTCGAATAATCCTATTTGTGTACTGGATGATAATCTGATTATCAAAGATATAAATCCTGCTTTTGAAAAGGCATTCCATCTTGAAAATAACAGCAAGCCATATCATCTTGATTTTTTAAAACTTCTGGGAGATCAGAGTGAAGATATTAAGCTGAAAGTCAGAAATTTCCTTCAGAATGGTGAAGAATTGATGTTAACGACTTCTACAAAGATGGATGAAAGCCAACAGGTAATCATCGAATGGTATATGAAACGGAATCATAGTCATTCTGAGATTTTTTGCTTCGGAACCAATATTACTCAGTATATTGAAGAGAAACTGCAGATGGAAAGATCAGAACGCCGTTTCAGAAGCTTTTTTGAAAATGCTATCGGATTGATGAGTATGCATGATATGGAAGGTAATATTCTTGAGGTCAACAGAAAGGGCAGAGAAATTTTGCATTATTCTGAAAATGAAGTCACGGGATTGAATTTAAAAGATCTTGTCCCCGAAAAAAACTGGAAGCTGCTGGAAGATTATTTACAGAAGATTAATCAGAATAAGGAAGACATTGGAACAATGATCCTGAAAACAAAGGAGGGAAAGGAGCTTGTCTGGATGTATCATAATAGAGTGGAGATTAATAGGGAAGGACAGCCTTATGTACTAAGTACGGCACTTAATATAACCGAAAGGATGATGTTGGAAAGTGACCTTTTGTACACGAAAAAAATACTTGAGCAAACAAGCGCTGTTGCTCAGGTAGGAGGATGGGAAGTGAATCTGAAAAATAATTCTGTATTCTGGTCGCAGACGACAAAAGAAATTCATAGAATAGATCCGGGGCTGCAGCCTGATTTTGAAAGTGCCTTGCAGTTTTATAAAGAAGAAGACCGGTCCAGAATGAGATTTTTATTCGAAAGAGCTGTATCAGAAGGAATAGCCTATGATGAAGAGTTTCAGCTTATACGTAATGATGGCGTTATGATTTGGGTTAGGGTAAAAGGAATTCCGGAATTAGAAGATGGCGTATGTACAAAGATTTTCGGAATTATTCAGGATATCAATGCTTTTAAAAATATATATCTGGAACTGGCAAGAAAAGAAGCAATGCTTCAGTCTTTTGTAACTTACGTACCCACTGCGGTTGCCATGTTTGATAAAGACCTTAATTATATATCCGTAAGCAGCAGCTGGAAGGATGAATTTCATATGAATCATCTTGATCTTATCGGTCAGAACATTTTTACAGTTTCACCCAATGTCCCGAAAGAAAGGAAAGAGATTTATTTTAATGCATTAAGAGGAAAGACCTATAAAAACGAAAACTTTGTGCTGGAGCAGGAAGACGGTCTTCAGTATTATAACCTAGAAGTAAGACCATGGTATCTTTCAGACGGAGTTACTGGTGGGATCATTATTTCTGTACAGAATATAAGCGATACGGTAAAAACAAACAATGAACTGAAGGAGGCCAAAAAAATGGCTGACATTGCAAGCAAGGCAAAATCGGAATTTCTTGCCAACATGAGCCACGAGATCCGTACGCCGTTAAATGGTGTGATCGGCTTTTCAGATCTATTATTAAAGACTCCGCTTAACGAGATACAAATGCAGTATCTCAACTATATTAACGAATCGGGGGAGAACTTACTTACGATCATTAATGATATTTTAGATTTCTCTAAAATTGAATCCGGAAAAATGGATCTTTTGATTGATAAAAGTAATGTTTATGATATGGTAAGCCAGGTCATCAACGTGATTCTATACCAGTCCCAAAAAAAAGATATAGAATTATTGCTGAATATTGAACCCGGTTTACCGGAAACGATCCTGATTGATGAATCCCGAATGAAGCAGATCCTTATCAACCTCTTAGGAAATGCTGTAAAATTTACAGAACAGGGAGAAATAGAGCTGAAAGTAGAAAAACAATGGATGGATCATGAGAAAATACGGCTCCGTTTCGCAGTGCGGGATACCGGAATTGGAATACCCGTTGAAAAACAGCAGTCTATTTTTAATGCTTTCACACAGGAAAACAGCTCCATCAGCAAACGTTACGGAGGAACCGGACTCGGGCTTACCATTTCAAATAATATTCTGGGCTATATGGGAAGTGAACTCAGGTTAAAAAGTACACTTCACAAAGGATCTGTATTTTTCTTCGATATTGAGGTTCCGTATGAAATGTCTGCGGCAAATAAAGATGAAGAACTGAAGATCAGCAAAGTACTTGTTGTTGACGATAACGAAGCAAACAGAATTATTCTGCAGCATATGCTGGCTTATAAAAATATAGAATCCAGGCTGGCTGCCAATGGGATGGAAGCTTTACAGATTTTGTTAGCGGGAGAACGTTTTGATATTATTCTCATGGATTATCATATGCCCGTTATTTCTGGGCTGGAAACAATTGAAAAAATTAAGGGGTTATTTGGTAAACAGAAAGAAACTTCTCCATTGGTGATCCTTCATACATCTTCAGAAGAACATGATGTTATCAACTCCTTCCGACAGGAAGAAAACTCTTATTTTTTATTAAAGCCGATTAAATCCGAAGATCTATATAAAACTTTAAGGAGGGCGACAGAAAATAATGAAAAACAACTGCCGACAGCTACGGAAACAAAAACAGAACCTTCTTTACATGCGCCTGGTCTTCATGTTTTATTAGTGGACGACAATCCTGTGAATATGCTGCTTAACAGCAGAATAATGCAATCCCTTATTCCTGATGTACAGCTTACGGAAGCTGTAAATGGACTGGAAGCACTTGAAGAATGCAGAAAACAGAGCTTTTCTCTTATCCTGATGGATGTCCAGATGCCGGTAATGGACGGTATTGAAGCAACAAGGGAAATTAGAAAACTTCCGGAATATCAAACAATTCCTATCCTAGGAGTTACAGCCGGAACAACATTTGGAGAAAAAGAAAAATGCCTGCAATCCGGGATGAATGATTTCCTTCCGAAGCCATTACGTCAAGCTGAACTTTTGGAAATGTTGAGCAAATATATTTCGGAAAAAGAAACGGATGTGGAGCATGATGTAACTGCTGAAAGCAACCTAGATATGGAGTTTTTACAACAGCAAACAGGTGATGATGAAGATTTCAAAGGAATATTTTTAAATCTGGTGATTACCGAGCTTACTCAGGCAGAAAATAATATAAAGCGGTCTGTTGCAGAAAGAAATATGGATGATCTGAAAAAAAGTCTTCATAAACTGAAGGGAACAGCCGGAACAGCCGGATTGATAAAACTTTCGGAAAAGGTAATATACTGGGAAAATAAGACTGACCAAAATGTAGATTTTTCAATATTACACGACGAAATAATTCAGGAAATATCAACCGGATTGCATATAATAAAAAAATTAATGAAATAATAAAAACCGAAACTCCATTTATAGTTTAGTGTTCCTGCTCATTTTACCCGTTCAATAAAATGTTTCATAGTGAAATTTTACTGTTTAGGCGGGTAGGTGAAATAGGTTTCCTGAGGAAGAACTAATTACAAGAAATGTTAAATAAAAAAGCGCCAACTGTTTTTAGTTGGCGCTTTTGGGTTTTTGTGACCTTAACGAGCGTATCTTCAAACACTTTTGTCGATGATTTTATTCGATTAAGCCAGATTAAACAAGGATTGGCTATTCGAAATCTAGCATTAAATTTCTCGTAATTAAGAAGATTTTTTGCAATATAATTTTAAATAGTTGAAACAATCTAAATTGAAATAGTTTTACTTTATTTTACTTAGATTGGCTTCCACCTTTTCATAGAAATTTTACGAAGAATATTTTAATTGTACGTAGTTAATAGGATATAAGTAAAGATGAAACGTGGTACATTTAATTATACAATTACCTAAAATTAAATATCGATCCAGTATTTTAAGGGTATTATAACTACTTTTTAAGTAATTCTCTAGCTTCTTCACGAGATGATTCCCTTATGTTATTTTTTAACTTATTAATTACATCTATATTATTAGAAGATTTCATTGTATTAGTATTCGATTTTTTATTAATGTAAGTTTGGGCTGCTCCCTGACTTGCTAATAATGCTGCTTTTAATTCTGCATATTTTTCAAATAAGTGCGAGTTAATCAAAGGAGACTTAACATTTATTTTTTTTGATGTATTTGTCCTATATAAATTATTATTCATAGAGTGACAAGTAAAACAATTCATTCCTTCTGCTTGGAATGTGGTTTCCATAGTGACATTTGCTAAATCTAAACTACCAAAACTTTGCCCATTACCGGTACCATATGGTTTTGATAAATCTCCATCTAGCAACTCATTAATTGGAGCATTCGTTTTTGACCATATAGAGCCTACAAATTTATAGTTCGCCCATATTTTAACTTTATCATTCGTAAGGGCTTTTTTAGCTAATTCGTTACTAGATTTAATCATTGTAGCAAACTCTTTATCTTCTTTAATAACCTCCATTCCTTGAGATGCCTGATTGTATCTAACTCCTTCAGGGTAGGATTGAAATACTTTATTTTTAACTTTTGGAGTAAGAGTGGTTTTATCTTGAATAATTCCATCTTCTGTATTTCCAACAGCGTTTCCATCGAATAATGTGTATTTATCTGATTTAGAATTTACAGGGTCTCCATGAAAACTTGTTCTATCTGGGGCTAAATCTCGTTGATCAAAAGTTGACCACACGCCTTCAGGGTGCTCTGCTGTAACTGTAAATATATGAAAGCCAATCATAGACATTCTTTTTAGCTCAGCGTTATTATAATTTTCGTGCAAATTTTTATCAGGTTTATTAACAATTGCAGTTATATTAAACGTTTTAGTAGAATCTACTACTTGAGATGTTTCTATCCAAGCTATTTTAATTTCGGTAGCACCAACTGGATATTGATTTTTACTCTCACGAATAGAACGCTTTAAGCTGTCATTTTTTAGTATTTCAGCTGCTTGGCTAATAATTAATGATGCATCGGCTGAATGAAACATCTCTAATATTCCGTCATTAGCATGTATCGAATATCTTACGAGAGAATTGCTCTTGCTGCTCAATTTTGTTCCGTCTGCTTGTTGATACAAATCTAAAATTAATGGTAATTTACCATCTTTTATGTATGAAGATGGTAATCCTTTCTTTTTTAAAGAATCTATTTTTATTTCTTCACCAAAATCATTAACCTGTTTTAATTCTTTCATAAATACAGGAACATTATCTTTGGTATTTGACGTTAACCATAAAAATTTTTGCCAAGACCAGTCAACAAACATTTGATCATTGTTAAGAACTATGGTATCGACTGTATTTTTAATTTCGTTATTCTTATTGTAATCTTCAAAAATACTTGCTAAACTTGTTTTAGTATTAGAGTAAGTTTCTTTTTTACAAGATGTAAGCCCCAGTAAAGTAGCTGTTGTAATGCTCAAAAGCATCAGTTTTTTAAATTTTAATTTCATGGTTATTTAGATTATTAGTTTTTAGTTGATTATATTTTTAAAATTGCAATAACATTCTTTAGTTATAATGTTCCCATATGCTCAGTTAGCATAATAATAGTTAGTAACATCATGACTAAATTATGACCAACAGATGAAAGCATAGGGAAAAACATAAATCCCCAACCTGTGCTAATGGGTTTAGTTTATACTTTATCAACAAAACAATATTAATATAATTTCTGTAAAAATAATTCAGTATTATTACTGAATTTTGAATTAATTTATTATGGAATGGTTAGTAAATTTTCGTGTGGTATTTAATTGAATCTCTTATCTTGTAATTTCATGAACTTCAACTAAGTTGCGGAAAATTATTGTATACAAAATTTCTGTTAAGGAACTAAATCGAGTATTTTTCTGAAAGATTAATTTAAACAATCAATTAATTAATACAAATTTCTCAGATTTGACTTGGATAAATTTAATGAACTCTTTAAGCTTTAAAATGTTTAAGCTGGAATATAATCCGGTTATAAAGAATTAATAAAGAAAGTGCTTTTAGATAACTACAAACAATTTACTAGCGATATTGAAGACAAAAGAAAATCAGTTTCAAAAGAAATTAATTTGCTTAACGAAAAGGTATCAAGTGCACGTGATAAGTATGTTGCAGATAAATTAGATGAGGAAGACTATATAAAGAAATCAAAAAAGTAACAAAATCGTAAATAGAACAACTTGAGCAGGAGCTATAGCTGATAGATTCAGAAAGTAAAGAATTAGATATAAAGACCAAAATAGAAAATGCGCTTGATTCAATGGAAAACCTGGCAAACCTTTATCAGCAGGGCGATTTACAAACAAAGAGAACGATTGGGGGTTTGATATTTCCCCAAAAAGTCGAATTTGACGGAAAAAGTTTTCAAACACCTAGAATGAACATTGTCGCTCAGTGTATCTATCAATATAACAATGGATTAGGAAATAAAAAAAACCGACATAAGAGAGTTAAAACTTCTAATGTCGGTGTTGTGACCTCGACAGGATTATTTTTCACTTTGATTATCAATGTTTTAAATTAAAATTATGTCGTATTTGTGTCAAATTTCAGATTTTGATACAATTTTTTTAATTTCTTTAATATAATTTTCTAGTTCTTTAATTCTGCTCTTATCCGAAGTTTCTGTCGTTTTTTGAAGAAAATTATCATGATCGGGATTTAGCAATCTGTTTAGATCAATATCTGGACATTTTAAACATAATGCCTCGAAAAAATCCTGAGAAAATCTATTTCTTTCATTTAACATGGCAGACAATGTGGTACGGTTCATTCCTAATAATTCTGAAAAAGTTTGAACCTTCATGTCTTTAATTTCCATGTACTTATAAATTTTATCGCTGATTGTCATTTAGTTATATTTTTTTAACATATTTTAACAAGATACGTATTGTATCTTTGGATATAATACGTAACTTTGTCACGTAATGCAACGATATGTCACAAAATGCAACGCAAAAGTAATGAAAAAAAAGCGACAAAAGAAAATTGATTCCAATATAGAAGAGGCATTTAAAATTATAGATAACTATTTGCCAGCTAATTATACCAACGAGGTTATGGAGATTGTTCCTTTTGCTACTGCTGAGAATATCAGAACTATTAAGCGAAGAAAAAGTGGTGACTTGAGAATTATTGCTGCATTGAAGAAGGTAGCTGAAAAATATGAAATGATTTTAAATTAATACAAATGAGCTCAATAAGGCTTTATCCCGGAATGTGTGATGGTGCACTAGAAATTTTCTTTAATCATGAATTAAATGAATTAATGGCTATTAACAATGGTCGTATTAAAAAATATGATGACTTGCATGAAAACGAAGTATTTTTTTTAAAAGAAATACTTGACAACGAACCAGAAACAAAAAAGATTCTTAGCGGTTGGTTTACTGATGAGTATAATCAAAAGAAAACTTTGGCAAAATGCCGATTTGGAGGTTTAAATTTTACTCCAGATTTAAAAAACGGCATAGCTGACCCGGATAATATTTTATGCCCTAAAATTTCTAACTGTATAGGATTTGGCGTTGTTTGTAAACCTTTAAAGTATAAAGGTATAGAACTTACAAGTTTTGATATAAAAGCAATAAAACTCCTAAGTTCTTCAAAAAAGAATATTGTCATTGCTGATGAGCTTGATATTCCTTTAGGAAGTTTCGAGATCTACAGAACTAGGCTTTATAAAAAACTGGAAATTACTACAAAACAAGAATTGGCCGGAGTAGCGTTTAAAATTGGGCTGATATAATAGTTAACCGAACCCCGTTTCGGCGGGGTATTTTAGGATTTAGAATGGTGAAATTAGTTTATACAAAAATTGATGTTCGTGGTACTATCAAACAGATTCAAAAGATTGAAACGGAAGACTGCTTATTTGCATTTTCGAGAAAACTAAGAATGTATTACGACCAAGGTTTGATTAGTATTCCCGACGAGATAAGAGAGGTAATGAACGATAAACTGGATAAAATTTATAGAAGCCAGTAAGAATAAAGCACTTAGATTAAATTTCTTATAAAAGGATCAAAAGCAATTTTTTCTTAGTAATCGTGAAAGGATTTAATCAGAGAAGAAGTATAGGTGTTTGCCTGGGTATTCCAATTAAATTTTATAAGGTTTGTAGTCCACTGCTGTGAAGCCCTGGGCTACTTTTAAGGGAATCCGACAGAATAAGTGTTTTAAGCTGAGATACAGTGTAAGCGGCGCTTATGAAGGTGCAAGTCCTTCGTTTCCCACAACTCATATAGAATGAGTTTTCTATGTTATTAGTTTTTTACCCGACCGATGGTCGGTCGGGTTTTTTATGCAATACTTGAATGAATCCCGAAATTAAAAAATTTATTGAATCATTCCGTGAAAAACCTGTAAAACAATTTTCTATTAATGATTTTAGAACCAAAGCAGGAAATATTTCTTTTAACAAACTCTTAAAAGAACATAATCACGAAATATGGCGTACCTGTGAATGCGGAAATCAAGAGGATCTTCGGAAATCTTGGACTTGTTCTAATTGCGGCAAAACATTATTTGAACCTAAATAAAATTAGAGAATGACTACATCAAAACTAATGGAAGTTTTCAATCTTGAAGACATCCTAGATCTGCCAGAAAAAGTAAAGACTGTGTTAGATGGAGATTTGGAAGCTAGAAATAATATTTACTTATCTCTTATTGAGGCTAATAATTATGATATGTCTTACGACTGGTTCCAAGAGACTTACGAAGAAGAATTTGCTCAAAGAGCAAAGGGAAAACAGGATTTTACTCCAAATTCGGTTTCGTTGATAGCTTCAAAGCTAACCGGACAAAAAAAAGGTTTTATTTATGAACCAACGGCGGGAAATGGCGGTATGATTATAATGGATTGGTGGCAAAGATGTTTGAACAGTGCATATCCAATAATGCATTTTCCTTCAGATAATATTGTTGTATGTTGGGAATTATCTAACAGATCACTTCCTCTTCTTTTGTTCAATCTTTCTATTCGTGGAATAATGGGATATGTATTTCACGGAGATGTTTTATCCCAACAGATTAAAATGAAATATATCCTGGTCAATAAAAAAAATGACACTTTAGCATTTTCTGAAGTATTCAAAGATCCTGACAATAAAAACTGGATTTTCGGGGAAACTCTTTTCCAGGAAGAATCAATTTATAAACCATTTAAAAATATTTACTAATGGTATTAGATGAAGTATATGTTAATTGGAAAAAAGACAAACAAAGGTTTGTGAAAAAAAGTACTTTTTCAGCCTACGTACTATTGTATGAAAATCATATAAAAGAAGTTTTTGGTAATGATGAAGAGATAAAAGAACTGGCTGTCCAGAAGTTCGTTTTTCAAAAACTAGATCAAGGTTTATCACAAAAAAGCATTAAAGATATTTTGATTGTCCTTAAGATGATTTTGAAGTTTGGCAATAAGTACGAATTAATCAAATTTAATGATTGGGCAATTCAATATCCAACTGTTCGTGAGTCCCATACAATTGAGGTAATGAATAGAGGGCATCAGAAAAAGGTAATGGAATACATCCAGGAACATTTCACCTTTCGAAATATTGGTATTTTCATCTGTCTTAGTTCAGGCATGCGTATCGGAGAAATTTGTGCTCTAACCTGGAAAGATTTGGATGTTGATGAAGGATTGATCAGAATTACTAAAACTATTCAGAGAATATATGTAATCGAAGACAATGTTCGAAAAACAGAATTGCTTATTGATAGTCCCAAAACAAAAAACTCCATGCGCGATATACCAATGACTAAGGATCTGATAAGAATTCTAAAGCCATTAAAAAAAATTATGAATCCTGAATTCTTTGTTTTGACAAACGACGAAAAGCCCACGGAACCTAGAACTTACAGAAGTTATTATAAAAATTTAATGCGCCATTTGGATATTCCGGATATGAAGTTTCATGGACTCAGACATAGCTTTGCAACACGATGCATTGAAGCTAAGGCGGATTATAAAACAGTAAGTGTTTTACTCGGTCATTCCAATATTAGTACGACACTTAATCTATATGTTCACCCTACGCTTGATCAGAAAAAAGCGGTTATTAATAATGTATTTAAAAAATTATAAATCAAGATTATGACATTTTTTAGAACAGACGAAAATGGTTTTAAAACCACATTTTCAATTGATCAGGATAATTTCCTTAAAAAAAATTACTTAGAAATAAACATTCATAAAATAGCTTCAATTTTTAATAAATCAGAATGTGGTGTAAATAACAGGTTAAAGCAGCTAAATCTTATTATTCCTAAACAACTTGCTCAAGAGAGAAAATCAGCGGGAATGTTTAAGAAAGGAACCATTCCTCCAAATACTGGAAAAAAAATTGAAGATTTTATGTCAATGGAGCATATGGCAAAATTTAAAGCTAACCAATTCAAAAAAGATAATATTCCTCACAACTCAAAGGAGGTTTTCAGGGAAGTTAAGAGAAAAGATTCGTCCGGACACTATTATTGGATGATTAAGTTGCCAGAAAATAGAAGGCTAGTTTATAAACACATTTGGATTTGGGAGAAAAAAAACGGTAAGGTTGGAAAAGGATTTAATGTAGTCTTTAAAAATGGAAATTCTTTGGATTGCAGGATTGAAAATCTTGAAAAATTATCAAATGCAGAACTTATGGAAAGAAATACTCTACATCGCTTTCCTGAAGAACTTAGAAAAATTATACAGCTTAAAGGAGCTATCAATCGTCAAATTAATAAAATCGAAAAAAATGGACAGCACAACTAAAATTCAACTAGATTCATTAATGGGTAAAAAAATTCACTATAACAAACAAAATATAAAAATTCAAAAGTATAAAGAAGTTGGTGGATGTATCTGTATTGTTACTGATGTCAGAACGTTGCAGTTTTTCCCGGAAGAGATCAAAGAGAAGTTTCTTGATGTTATTAGTGACGAAAAACAAGAAGGTACATTTTCTCCGCCATCAACAATAGAAAAACAATCTTTTATTGCTCTACCTGAAGAAAATACAACAGTTAAAGAATCTCTCTTAGAAGCTTTGAAAAAGGTGAAAGCGGATCCATCGTACATTGCTCAGGCGAAAAGCGTCTGCCAGATTGCTGATGCTTTAGTGAATATTCAGAAAACGGAAATTGACTTAATCAAACTTCACAAAGATTTATGAAACAATACCTAACAAGAGTAAGTCAAATTTACTCGGCAAAGAATAAACTTGAGTCTGCAATCTTGGAATTAATTACTGCTAATGATCGGGTTTTAATCGAAGAAAAAGATTTAAAAACTTTTAAGGATGGTATCGTACAACAAATAAATTTTCTTAATCAGGAATATTCAAGAAGTTCTCCTAAAAAACCAAGTTGGTACAATGCCGGAGCTTCTTCGAAAATTAAAGATTATGGAATTTCTGGAGTTGATTGTGTTGCTTTTTACATATATGAAATCAAAAATAAATATCAAATAGAAGATGGCAAGTAAAAAACATCGTAAAAAAATAAAAAAAAATCATCAAACTCGAACTGCTGTAAAGATAATCGGTTACTCTGTTTACAACTTAACCCAAGCAATAGAATCGCTTGGTCGTGCAGCGGAACTTGCACGTATAAATTTTCAAAACTTCACCCATGAATATAGAAACTATCAAATCCGAAACAGAAAGTTATTTTAAATCCGAAGGAAAGGAGAAATTTTTTAAAGAAAAAGTTCAGAACACTAAGTCTGATATTCTTTCAGATTTTAAAAAATGGAATCAAAAAAATCCGGATAAAAAATTCACCGATTTTAAAGCGGAATCTATTGAAGAAATTAAAGCTGGGATGCAGTTTCTTAGTGAGATTCTATATGTCGGAATTTTCCTTACAGCACTTGATGAAGTAGTAGTATAGTAATAATAAACTAATAGCAAGAGTAAAGCATGTCATTTCCAATAAGCCAAGAAGATATTTTTAGAGCAACCAATGGAGGCTGGGATATAATACAAAGATTTTTGCCAGATGCAAATCTTAAGAAGCATTTTCGCATAAGAAATGAAGGTACGGAAAGTGCGAATATCCATGAAAGTGGAGGGATTTATTTCGTAAAAGATTGGGGCGATTCCGGAGGCTTTTTCCAAAAATCAAAACATGCAATTCATATTTATTCGCATTATACAGGTAAAACTTATTTTGAGGCATTACTTGCTTTAGGGGAAGAGCTTAATCTAATTGATCAAACTAAAACCAAAGCAAAAAATATTACCAAGTGCAGCTTCAGTGAATATACTGGTCCGGAATTAAATGATGATGGTTTTGCCTATACAATAAAAGAATTTACACCTTACGAGCTCGAAACCTTAGGTCCCTTAGTTACTTCCGAGATTTGTAAAAAATATAGTCTTTACTCTTTGGAATCTTATTCATGGTTAAAGAAATCAGAAAATACACAAAAAGAATTTTGCGATGTTTTCACGGTTACAAGTTCAGATACAAATCCCGTATTAGCTTTCATTATTTCTGAAGGAGGTGGAAAACCAAAACTTTCTTTACACGGACCTAAAAAAGATGTATCTGTAGAACCGGCAAATCCTGCCAGAGAGTGGATGAAAATCTATCAGCCAAAATCAGCTGACAAAAAATATCGTTTTTCTTATCTGGGTAAAAAACCAAAGCAGCATATTTTCGGCCTCGATATTCTAAAAAGAATGACCGTTAAGAAGGAAGATGTTTTAGATGAAAACGGCCACTTTACGGGAGAGCAAAAAGAAGTAATAGAGAAAATTAAGAAAGTAATTATCTGTTCCGGAGATAGGGATTCTATCAACATGGCTTCAACCGGAAAAGCTGATGCGGTAGTTTGGTTCAATTCTGAGACAGCAGATATCACTGAAAGCGAAATCGGATTATTGTTTAAACATGCAAATGAAGTTATCAATGTTCCAGATCTTGATCCTACAGGAGTAGAAGCTGGTAAAAAAATAGCTTTGGAGCACATGGATGTTAAGACAGCTTGGCTTCCGGAAGAAATCACCAGAAGAAAAGATTTTCGAGGAAATCCTTTGAAGGATTTTACCGATTTCATGAAAATAAACAGCAGCTATGATGATGAAAATCAAACTGATCTCAAAAGAAAAGTTGAACGTTTTCTGGAGCTGGCCAGGCCTGCAAAATTCTGGTCAGGGAAATGGAATAAAAGAACCGAAACTACCGACTATAAAATCAATTATAAAAATGCTTTCAATTTCCTGAAGCTGAATGGTTTTTTTAGAATAAAGGATGAAAACAGAAAGGATGGCTATTATTTTGTAAAACAGGATAAACATATTCTGAAAGAAGTATCTGCACAGGAAATAAAAGATTTCTTTAATAATTTATTAGATCAGAAACAAAGAGAAAAAGGACTTGTATTGTTTCCGGATGATCTGCTAAATATGCTTATTGGCTCCGAAGCTGTTTCTGATAAAAAGCTTGTTAATCTTGAAACCAAAGAATTCGATTTTACAGATCATACATTTAGTACACAATATTTATTTTTTGACAAATTTATCTGGGAAGTAAAGGCAGATCGGGTAGAAGAAATCACTAAAGGTTATAGCCGCTATGTTATGGAAAATGATATTCTAAATAATATCATAAAAAAACAGACAAGACATAGTCTTAATACCAGGGAAATTAGGCTTGAAGCAAATTATGTTGATCGGGATGGCAAGCTTATAAAAGGAAAGCCTTTTTTCGAGATACAGAAAGATGGAAACAACAATTGGGATGTGAAGATTCTGCGTAAAGACTGTGACTTTATGAATTATCTGATCAACGCGAGCCGGGTGCATTGGAAAGAAGAGATTAAAGGTCTGCCTAGGTCAAAATGGGATGATTATCTGCAGCAAAATAATTTTTGCCTGGATATTTATAGAACCGAAGGATCTGCAACTGGTTTAGATGATGATCAGGTTTATGAACAGGAGCTACACTTTGCTAATAAAGTTTATGCCTACGGATATCTGCTTCATAGATACAAAGATCCGTCGAAAGCCTGGTGTGTTTATGTAATGGATAATGAAGTGGTTGATGATAATGAATCTCATGGTCGATCAGGGAAATCTCTTTTATCTAATAATGCGGTCAGATTATTTATGAACTCTAAATATATGGGCGCAAGAAAAAAAAATCTGTTAGATAGCGATTTCCTTTACGATGGAATCACTGATCAGACAGACTACGTTCTTTTCGACGATGCGGACAAAAAATTTCAGTTCAATCAGCTTTTTACTGATATTACAGGAGATCTTAATGTGAATCCTAAAAATCAAAATGCTTATCTGATTCCTTTCCATCAATCGCCAAAGTTTTGTGTAACCACAAATTATGCCCCTTTTGGTTTGGATTCTTCAACAATGGAGAGGCTTTTATTTGTTGCTTACGGGGACTGGTATCATGGAGCAAAAGAGGATATGGAAGCGCGCTCACCACTTCACGATTTTCAGAATAGATTTTTTACAGAATGGGATGATAAGCAATGGAACTTATTTTTGAATTTTTCTGTACAATGTCTCCAGTTTTATTTGGGTACAAAAGACAAACTCGGTGCTCCACAAGGAAATATCAAAAAGAGAAATCTTATTACTGAAATGGGACCGGTCTTCCTTGAATGGGCAGAGGGATATTTTGATGATACCCGCTTAAATAATTATGTAATTAAAAAAGAAGCTTATGAGAGTATTAAATTCTATAATGCATCAATGAAGACAATTTCAGCAACAAGCTTCAAAAAGAAGCTGAATCAGTTCTGTGAGCTGAAAGGATATGTACTTAATCCAACCGATAAGCTTACTACAGCAGATGGCAGGATTATGAGAAGTTTGAATAGTATATCACATGAAATGATATACATCGCAGCTTCAGATATTGAACTCAATCCACTTTATACAGAAATGAAAAAATCAGGAGTGGAAGAAGATGATGACCCTTATAACGTAAAATAATGTACAGATCAAATTTTCCACCATTTAAAGCAGATTTAAAAAAGCATTTTGGATATCTAAGCTTCAACTGTACTCTAATCAATTTGGATCTTGTAGGAATCCGTTTTATAAAATCTGGAGAAGTCGTTGTAATCACTTATAGAGGAAATCGGAAAACAGGTTTCATTTATGAAGGAGAAGTATTTAATGAAAAACAGGTTTTGAGAGCATATAGAGATGCTCCAGATTCCTGGAATGATTTAAAAGAGTATGAAGAAGCATTTGAAGGGAAAGTTGAAGTTTTAGCACCTGTAAAAGATAATTATGTATTTATCAACGATATGGAAGTTCGTCCAAATCAACCTCTCAAAAATGTAAAATTGTAATACTGTAATGAAAAATATAATAATAAAAACTAAACCAATATTATTTTCGACAGAAATGGTTCAGGCTAATTTAAAAGGAATTAAGAGCCAAACCAGAAGAATTGTAGATGAAATGCATTACATGTTTTTAGAGTATGCTTTTCATCATAAAAAAAATATCACAGATTGGATTATCAGAACAGCTAAATATCAGCCGGGGGATATTCTTTGGGTAAGAGAAACTTTTTGGTTTGATCCTTTTCAGCAAGTTTATCATTATAAGGCTGATGAAGATTCATGTATGAAATTATTTACTGGCTGGAAACCTTCTATTCACATGCCGAAAAAAATAGCCAGGATCTTCTTAAAAGTTACGAGTGTACGTTGTGAAAGGCTGAAAGATATTTCAGATGGAGATGCAATTGCTGAAGGAATGGATCCTGATCAAGTTCCTACATATCGCTTCGCAGCTTTATGGAAACGTTTGAACGGGGAAGACTCATGGAACAGAAATCCTTTTGTTTTCATATATGAATATGAAATAATTGAAAAACCTAAAAATTTCCTGCCATGAAAAATTTTGATTTTTTAAAAACACAAGTTTCGCTATTTGATCCTTTTAATGTCGAACTCATTGAGCAAATAGAAGTTTTTAATTACTCTACTAAAACTTTCACCAAGTGCGAATATTGGGGCTGTAATGAAGAAGGAGAAAATGGATATCCATATCATAACTTCGGAATCATTGGAGATTTTGATTTTGAAATTTATAAAGATAAAGTCAGGTTTTACTATGGAGACCATCCGGAATATGGAGTTAAGGACTGGGATGATCCAGAATTAATTTTTCTTCCAAGAGGTGCTGCTCCTATTCCTGAAGGCTTTTTAATATTTGGCTATTTCGACTTAGAACACACCTACGATTCTTCACCTCAGACATTTTATGATATGATTAAACTCATCTGTAATTTTTACGGGAGAATTGAGCAACACATAGAATATCTACAAAACAGAAAAACAAATACATTTTAATTATGGATTACATCAAACAACATTACCAATTACCATTCCTAGAAAAAGGAATGAAAGTAGAAGCAGACGGAAAGTTCGGCAAAATTACCAGAGAAAAAAACGGATATATCGAAATTCTTTTTGAAAGTGGAAAAAAAGGACTGGCGCATCCAACCTGGGAAATGGTTTACTATGATGAAGCAGGAAACGTCATTAAAGATTTCAGGAAGCTAAAAACTTCTGTAGAAGAAGCAATTAGAACTGTGCCGGATCTTGTAAATATTGCTACTGGAGAAACCAATATCGAATTTACTCCAAATCTGAAAATGATCTATATCGCAGATAATAATTGGGAAGAGGATAAACTTATCGCAGTGTCCTGCACATTCACATTTTTCGGCCAGAATGCTCTTGCTTTTATCGTTGTAGAAGATCTACAGCCAAATAAACCTAGATATGCAGAAATCGAAAGTACTAGTGAAGAAATACACGCTTCATTAGTTTCTACATTAAATAAGATTGAAGTTTGGGAAAAGCTGGTTCCGGTTCTGAAAGAGTATAAATCAAAGTGGGAAGAATATCAAAAACAACCTTTTTAATATGAAGTTTAGAATAACATTAAAGGCTGAAGTCATCGTAGAATTTGATGAAAATTCAGAAGAGTTCAAAGAAATTTTTCATGGCTATAAAGATGCTATAGATGGATCTGCTAATTTGGAATCATTATCTGAATCTATTGCAAGTCATGTTTCGCGTTATGGTACAAGAGAATTTATCGAAGGTGTTGGATATTTAAATGTCAATAGCGAAAATCAAACTGTTTTCAATAATGGAAAATACGAAGAAATAGAAAGTCCTATCAATATTGAAGTAGAAACTGATTTGAATGGAAGAGTGGATTTTGAAATTGAATATACAGAAGAAATTTAAAATATAAATCAATGGAAAACTTAACAGTAGGCATTCAAT
Source organism: Chryseobacterium sp. MMO-72 (assembly GCF_037146035.1). Classification (NCBI taxonomy): domain Bacteria; kingdom Pseudomonadati; phylum Bacteroidota; class Flavobacteriia; order Flavobacteriales; family Weeksellaceae; genus Chryseobacterium; species Chryseobacterium sp. MMO-72. The sequence goes on along the minus strand of NZ_JBBCWG010000004.1, from coordinate 87,569 downwards.
TAATCGCCAAAGAAAGAAATCATCAAATTGACAAACATGGATTTACTGCCGAGCATCATGTAAATCATCCAGAATGGTATAATTCAAACCAACTGCAGTCCGGAGCAATATTATTGCTATTAAAAGAAATAGAAGGAACGATACTTCAAGCTTATCCTAAAAATTGGGATGCAGAAATATTTCAAGACTTCTTGGTTCGTGATGTTAAAGAAAGATTAATTATCGCGGGAGCATTAATAGCTGCTGAACTTGATAGGCTCGACGCCTTGGAAAGTATTTGTTATTTAAAATGTACAAGCTGTGAAAAAGAATTTGATATGGACAAAATGCATGAAGATTCAGGTGGTGATTACTTTTGCGCAGAATGTTGGAAGACACTTGCTCCAACAATGAAAGCTGAGTATGAAGAATTAAAAGCTAAAGGCGAAATCGAATAACTATGCAATATCAAATCGAACAAAACTGGGGTAAAGACTGTAAGGTCTGGGATTATTTTGAAAGCGAAGGTAACGAAGATGAAGTTAAAAAGCAGGCAGTGAAGATTGTAAAAGCAGCTCATGAAAAAAAGCTTGAGAGGAAAAGACATGATCCATTTACAAATATTGATCCTTCTCGACCAACCATAATTATTAGAGAAAATCCGGCAAGAAAGGATGGAATTGTTTATAAAACTAAATGGAGATAAAATATGGAAGAATTTGAAGAAATGGAAATGCCTACACCTTGCCAGCATTGTGGCGAATTATTTGATTTGAATGACGGTTACGGCTCCGAAAAATGGTATCCCAATACAACCATTTGCGAAAACTGCTATGAATTGGAAAAAGGTGAAATAGCAATGGATGAAGACATTCAGGAAATGAAAGATGAATTATCACAAGCTATTGATAATGCAAAAAGATTAGTTGAAGGCCTCAGAAAAACGAAAGTCGATATCGATCCGGAAAGCGATCTTCCTACGCTTATCCGGAAAGCGGAAATGTGGGATAAACTTGATGAGCAAATCGGGAAGATCTATGCTAATGAATGCGAAAGTACTGACGAGGAAGAGGGAGATCTGCTCGATATCGGAGAAGCTGCAGCCAGAGCATTTGGTTATTTATAAGTTTAAATTTTATTTTTATGGATATACAAGAGTTAATTTTTCAGACAGTTAGCGATCATTCGCATTTGTGGATCAAATATTATAAGTTAACAGAATATAAAGCAATGAGTTCTCCCGGAGAATATATAACAATAAGGGCGAGTTTTATAGGCAGCGAAACTATTAACAGGATTTTAGCTGAAGGTTTTGTGATCGAAACTATTCAATCTAAAAAATTGACGCAGACACTTATTCTGACGTGCATTTAAAAAGAGAATTGAACTTTAAAAAAGATTAATTATGTTTTCAGAGATACAAAAAACTCAAAAGTTTTTAAAGCAAAAATTTGGAGACCTAAATAAAGTTCCTCCAGGTGTTTATGCAATTCCGACAACGACAGCCGTAGGTGATGCTTTCATGCGTGTTGTTGTTGGTGAAGATTTAGGATTGAGTGATTTTTCTTTATGGGTTGACGAAGCTCTTACTGAAAGTTGGGAAGAAGCTCTCGAAAAACACATTCCAAGGAAATTTTAGCGCTGAGTATTCAGTGAGATTTTAATTCCCGGTGATAATATCGCCGGGAATTTTTTTATGCGATTCTCAGCCTGTTCCGGGATTTTAAAATTACACTGCCAAAATGCACTTTCAAAGGAAAGACCGCGGCGGTTTTCAATCCACCCCTTGCACCCCATAAAAATTTATTATTTTTTGTAATATTGTAATTAAGAACCTGAATTCTCTATTTGTAAGGTATTACAGTATATTTTATTTTTTGTAATAATTAAATAATCATTACAAAAAAAATGTAATTAAAATATCTATTACAAAAGCATTACAAATCAAAAACATAGGGATTACAGATGTTTTTTTATTTTAAATATCTGTCAATCAAAACGTTATTACAATATTACAGACTTACAAAAAAATTACATTATTTTTTCTTTTTTCAAGTTATTTTACGTAACAATAGATACTTTACGTATCTTTGTGTAAAACCGTAAAATGAAACAGGACTTTCTATATATCAAGAAGTTATATATTATAGCGAAAGATTTACTTTATGATGGAATTCAGGAAGAAGAAATCATATTCAAAGCAGGTAATATGGAGCCGGATTATTTTACTCCGGGAACTGCATTTTTTTCTTTCGATAAAAAAGAAAGCACTTCCGGATTTTATTATGTTAACGAGATGCAATTTTCGGTTCCTGGAAAAGGAGAAAAAGAATATATGGAAAAAGTTTCTAAGGCTGGAGCTGTTCTGGCTGTGCTTGATACAGATCAAAAAATAGTTTTTTACAAAAATGATTACTTCAGCAATACGGCTTTAAAGCCGGAGATAAGCTCTAATAACTTCAAAACCAATATTAAATATACAGTCACAAGTTTAGATGTTCTATAATATGATCCGCTTACGGCCGATAGAAATTCCGGAATATTTAATTCCTTTTATTTTGAAGGAATGTGATGGTATTTCTCTTCTCAAGGATGGCGGCGAATATAAGCAGATATTGATAGAGCCGAAAAGCGTTCTAGGACATTTTTTATACTCTCGTCTAAAGGAGCCTAAATCGGTAAAAGAATTTTGTCTCACGATTTATTCAAATACTCAGGGAAAAAAAAGAGTTGTTTCTTCAGAAGTTATCAATTTTTACAATACTGCAGAATTCTCCATTGATCTCAGCTTTGAAGATCTTGAGCAGTTTTATAAATTCCTAGATTCTTACTTCAGAACGCACTTCTGTTTTTTTGTGAAAGGTTATTGCAAAGGTAGCTCTACGAAAAGCAAAATTAAAAAAGCAATATCCGAATTTTGCGAGATGTATGATCTTTTGGAGTGGGGATATTCTGAAAATCAGATGCGTATACTTTACTACCGTTATACCAATAATGGTGTACTTTCTTTATTCCAAGACAATAATCGATTAAACTACGGATTTTTTGGTGTAACACAGGAATAATGCTCTGAATCTGATTTTTGTAAAAAAAAATCAATGCCCGAATTCAGACTCAATGCCAGGAAGCCCAAAAATGTAGGCGCCGGTTTACCGACACCAAAAGGAGAGCTTTATCTTTTATATAAAGATGATATTACTTCCATGCCGCTGCGGTCTGAAAAAGGTGTAATGTGCATTGGAGATATCCACCTAAAAAACGGGCGGCGTTTTCACATTCTTTATCTAACACCAACAACTCAAAAAAGAAATATAAAATCCGATGGTGAAGTAGATTCACGTGGATGGAAAAAAAAAGTTTCTGGAAATTATCCGGGAGATCAGATAGATATTCACGAGTTTGCCCGGCTTAATATCAATCAAGGCTTTGTCATCGTGATGAATTCTTACGATGATGTCTATCACCGTATTTACGGATCTTTTGAAAATCCGCTATACTTCACAGGCGAATTTACTGATGATAGTGATAAGAAAGGCTATGAGCTGACTTTCGAGCAGAATTTCGCAGATAAAGATCCTGTACTTTTTTACAATGGAGAAATTATTTTAGATGAAAGCGCTATTGAAGATCCGGATATTGACTTTGAGGGGTTATTCGCCCGCAGAGATGGATCCAATCTTAATCATGAAGAAAAAGACAGCTGGGCATTAATTCTTTCAGATTATTTCTTGAGCAGCAATATATTTCCTATAAGTAATCAATGGTAAAAACTAAACTATGACAAACTTTTTAATACCTATTACGGTTAATCAGCTTCCGACAATTGCTGAACTGGACGGAAAGCAAGGGCTGTTTATTCTTCCGGACGGATCTATTCATATTAATCGAAAAGACGATACATGGTTAACTTTAAAAGAACGCAATTATTTTAATGTAACACCAAGTGGACAAAGTCCAGTAGCTTCAAACACTATCAAGAAAATTAGCAGACATTCTGGAAAATCATTAACATACATCGAAACTCAATTAAACCATAACGGCGATTTAATGTCGGATTTGGATGTGACAGGAGACGGATTCTATATCAAGGAAAATGGGAAATATTACGTTCAGATTTTCGATGCCGTCATTGATGTAAGAGATATAGGAATGCTGCCGGGGCAAAATTGCGGGGCGATTTTTCAGAGAAATTTAGAACGCTTAAAAAAAACCGGAGCTGCTTTCATTTTTCCGGCTGCTGAAGGTGATTATATTTTTGAAATTCAAATTTTATTCCCCTACACTGTTGAAGTTAATACACCGACTCAAAGACCGTGGACTATACTAGGTAACGGTGCTTACGCTAATGGAAAAGAAATTGGAGGAAACGGGAAAAGGGGTTCCACCATTCAGCTCGCATATAATGGGAACGGAAATTACTTAGATGCAAAAATTATCACAAGAGGTTTAGGAAACTTAGTAATCGAGGACATTACGCTACAAGATATATCGGGCGATAATACCCCTTTTATTTACTCTACTTATACTACTTTAAGACTGTATAGGAATGCATTTTTGGGCGATCCGAACAAAGTAGGTTCTGCGTGTGATCAAGATATTATTTTTCTTGGTGGTAAAGATGCCACCGAAATCGGTGATAATCCGAATGGAGGCTTTCAGGGATATGGAACCATTATAGAAGCCAATTGGTTTAATCATGTCAGATTTGGTTTGGTTGGACAGAATTACTGTAATGGCATAGTCTTTAAAAACAATAAATTTTGGTTTCAATGCGGAAATGCTAACGGTGGTTGTATTAAATTGGATGGTTCTACATCAAATCAAAGTTGTGCAGGAAATGTGTTTGCTTTTAACCTCGTGGAAATGATACACTATAAGCATTTCTTTGAGGGTTATACGGCATTTAATAACAGTTTCATATGCAATAACTTATACGATGCCAATAGTTTTACAATCGCTTATTATAAGTTTGTAGACTCCGAATATAATATGCTGATTCATGGTTTCCATAATGATGCAGCCGGAGACTCTCCGGCAGGTTCGCCGATATTAATACCGACGATTATAGGAAGTAAAAATCAGGTTGAAATAACCAGTCACCAGGGGCAACTCTCAAGAATTGAGCGATTAGAAGCATCTGAATTAATAGTTAGCAACGGTTCTTCTGTTTTTGATTCAGCAAAAATGAAAGATCAAAGTAGTGATATTTCATTATTTCAGAGATATTTCAAAAACAATAAAGAGCTTGTTACAGTTAGAAAAGAGAATGACGGTTCTGAGACTGATTTGTTTGCTATAAAAGATTATGGAGGAGGCTATTTTGATTATAGTTTTAAGGGTTTAAATCCACGTTTGGTAAGTGATTCAAAGATTAGAATTTGGTCAGGAATGTACAACGAAATATATCTGGGAGATTATGCCGGAAATGGTATTTTAATTTATAATGGAGGTATTAGATTTACACCACAGGCAGCAGCAGGAGTGTTAAACAATTCTTTATTTTTAGACATAACTAATGGTAAACTTTCATTTAAAGACGATACAGGTAACATAAACCTTTTATATTAACTAAGAGCTTGTGTTTTTGATTGTATGAATAATCTCGAAGTTTCGTTAAAAAAATGAATTTATAATGTCAGAAGAAATAGAAAAAAAACTGGAGCTAATTCCAAAGATATGGAAGCTCTTAAAAAACTGGAGTACATACTATGTTCTTCTGATCTTTGGTTTAGGCTACTGGATTTATAACGATGAAAATAGAATTTCAGACTTATATTCTAAAATTGATAAAAATGAAAGTGATCACAGAATTGCTTTAGAATCATTGCAGAGAAAATTAGAGGATCGTAACTGTATAGAAGTTTTTAAAGCATGGAAAGAGGCGGTTCAACCAAAATATGACCAGGAGGAAAAGGATGCTAAGATAGATTTGGAAAACGAGAGGAAGCGAACAGAACAACTTAATGAAACATATAAACTTTTAAATCAATCAAAATGAAAACACTATTAAAATTAATTTTTACCATACTTCCTTTGATTGTGTTTTCGCAGGATACCTTGCAAATTTCAACGGAAGCGAAAGAAATAGCTGCTACAATAGAGCAGAAGAAAAAAAGTATTGATAGTATTAAGTTTCTTAAAAATAAAGAAATTCAGAAACAGTTACGAATTATTGCTTTAATAAAAGAAGAAATAAGGAAAAAAGAAGTCGAGAAAAAATTAAGACACTTTGATAAGAGTATTGTTGTAAAAGTTTTTGATTCAATTGAAGCACTGAAGCCAAACAATGAACCTGAATATTGGGAGGCAATTCCGCGAAAATGGACCGGAAGATTATTTCATAAAGAAGACTACAGAATCCGGAAATATAAATTTATAAATAATGAAAAAGTTTATCTGGATTAGCTTGATTTTTCTATTAACTGTGGATTGTGGTTCAAGAAAGAAAAATTTGGAAGAATCTTCTCAAAAATTCGAATTCGAAAGTAAAAACTCCGGAAGATCTGAAACTGATTTTTACAAAACTACTTTTAGTGAAAATGATTTATCCGAATTGTTGGAAAATCAAAATATGAAAATTTCGTCAAACGGATCTCCCTACCAGCTTCAGCTTGGAAATATATTATTTTCAGGTTCTGCAGATATTGAGTTAAATAAAAGTAAAAAAGAAATTAAGTCTGTGAGCCGGTATTTTGATTATATAGTTTATCATCACGTTAATGTATATAATAGTCAGACTAAATATCGAACGGTGACTACTTATAAATCAGTAAAGACAGAAAGATCCGGGATAAGCTTTTTCGATATCATTTGGATGATTGTTGTTTCTTTTATTGCAGGGATTATTACTTGGGAAATAGTAAAAAAATATCTGCCTTCTACTGTCTTGAAAATTTTAACACTTAATAATAATGATTAATAGAAAAAATTTCTTTGATGGCTATCGATCAAATCTTGATCCTAATAAAAAATTAGATCAGTCAGAAGTTAATGCATTAACCATTTTCCTTGATTTTGTGGATGCTACATGGAATTATTTTACAATTCCACAATGGGCTTACGTTTTTGCAACTACATTTCATGAAACGAAAGCTACGTTTTTACCTGTTAAAGAAGCTTATTGGTTATCTGAATCCTGGAGGTTAAAAAATCTAAAATATTCACCGTATTACGGTCGCGGTTATGTTCAGATAACTTGGAGAGAAAATTACCAGAAATTTTCAAAGGATCTGGGAGAAGACTTTGCGAAAAATCCGGATCTGGTTATGCTTCCCAAATATGCTTTTAAAATATTAATTGACGGATTTAAAACCGGAGCTTTTACTGGAAAGAAAATTACAGATTATATCAATGATAAATCTAAAGATTATAAAGGTGCAAGACGTTGTATTAATGGAACTGATAAACAGGAATTGATTGCATCTTACGCTCAATTTTTCGAAGAATTGTTAACGAATAACAAATGATTTATTCTCACATGAGTTTAAGTTTTCTTAGTAACCGAAATTTAATTTTTCAAATTCAGATTTTGCAAATTCTTCAACAGCTTTTATAGTTTCTCTTTCGCCTGTATGAACTACACCAAAGCTTTCAACAGCTATAATATTTAATGGATTTATATTTTCTACTTTGTACAAAATAAAACTATAGCCTTTGAAATAATGGATATAATATTGTTCTTCTAACGGAGCATAAAATAGTCTTAGTTTTGTTTTCATACTTTAAATTTACAAATGAATATCCAATGCAAAATAAAAAAAGTGTTTGGTTTCAATTTCTCTACCTTCTTTAGCAGTAAATATTATTTTGCAATTAAAGTAAGTTTCTCTTTCAATTTTAATATCATAAATTTTTCTTAGTCCTATTCCGGAAATATTATATTTTAATGCTTTTACTATTTCTAATATAATACTGTGCTGTGCCTCTATTTTAAATTCTTTCATGATTATAAAATTAATAAAGTCTTTTGATAATCAGATATGGTTATCCGTAATATAATTATTTCAGGCAAAAAATTAGCAACGTTGAACGATATTACAATTAAGTTCGATTTGCAACAATTTTTGTCTTACTATAATGGTATTAATATTTCTATAATTAGTAAAAAGTACAAGCTAAATAATTCTTTAATTTCTCAATATAAATCAGGAGAAAAATATCCTTCTGAAGAACAAGCTAGGAAAATCATTGAAAGTATAAAATCTTACGGTGAAGAACTAGCCAGTATTGATCTATAACTTTAATACAAATAGAAAATTTAAAAGCGTCTGATTTTTCAGACGCTTTTGCTTTTTTAATGTAACACATCATTTAATACGCCTCGTATAGTTTTGCGATATGAAAATATTGTCTGAAATATTAGGAGGATCATGGCTTTTCACTACAGATGATCCGCAGCGTCTTAAATCTATGGTTGATACTGTTTTGTCTGGAGGAAAAGTAAATGAAGAAAAACCATTACTTTCTAAGTTTATCGGTGAGCCTGAAGCAGATCCTCAAACCGGAAATGTCACGCTTTTAAATAAAGTTGGGTATATCTCTATGACCGGGATTATGACTAAATATTCCGGAATGTGCTCCAACGGAGCAGACAGCATTTGTGAAGAAGCTATTAGAATAGATCGCGATCCTGATTCTCTTGGAATAATTTTCCATATTGACGGATATGGAGGAAATGCTGATGCTATGCCCTTATTTATTGATCTTTCTTCAAAACTTACTAAACCTTCAATTTGTTTAATCGACAAAGCATTTTCTGCTCATTATTGGGCGGCTGTTCTTATAGGAGAACATTTAATGCTTTCCAACGATCTTACAGCTGAAGTCGGATCCATTGGGGCTATGATTATGTTTGAAAAACCTGAAAGAGAAATGATCATCATTAGGCCTCCGGAATCTTCGGAAAAAAATCAGGATTTCATAGACGCTCTTGCTGGAAAATATGATTTGTACATTCAGAAATTAATTCCATTAGCTCAAAGATTTCAAGCTTCAGTATCAGAAAAACGGCCATCTGTAAAACCTGAAATTTTGAAAGGAGCAACTTATTCAGCTCAGGATGCAATCAAAAATAAATTAGCCGACAGTATTGGAGATATAAACGACGCTTATAACTGGGTTGTTGCAAAATCAGAACTTAAAAAATTAAAGTCTAAATAATTATGAAATTTTTAACCATGTTAGCGAGGTTTTTAGGCCTTGCAAAAGTAGAGCAGAAAGATAATAAAGTAGATCTTTCAGAAGAGCAGCAAAATAAGCTTAAAAGTCTTTTAGGTACAGAAGAAGCGGCGACACTCATTGAGCAGGCAAACAATGAACTTGCTGGGGTTGCGGATGCTCAAACTCAATTAAGAGAAGTTCAAAGTCAATTGGCAACTGCTAATCAGGAAAATCAGGCAGTTACAGCTCAAGTAGAAAACTTAACGACTCAGGTAAGTACTCTTCAATCAGAAGTGGCAGATAAGAATAAGGTTATTGAAAAACTTGCAGATTCTCCGGAAACAATTGTTGAAGCAGTTAATGCCGGTCCGGCTGTGGTTTTCGGAGCTGGAAAAATTGTCGCGGTTGCAGGGTTTTTGATGGGGCTACAAGGGCAGGTTTTCGCAATGGATCGTCCTTGGAATGCAAGAGCTGTTGCCGGTCTTTCGGCTCCGGCTACAGATTTCAAAAATGATATGGTAATAAATACCTTAAACGAAGATATTAAAGGATTTGTAGCTGAATATCCTTCTAAATTTGATTCAATTTTTGATAAAAAATATAATCTGCCAGAACTTTGGAAACAAAATACAATTTTTGGAGTATCAGATAGATTGTTATCAGCTACCATCTCCGTGGAAGAAGTTACTCAACCTAGAAAAGCTATTTGGGTGGCTAAAGGAGGCGTAACAATCAAGCCGGAGGTAATGGAGGTAAAACCAACGCAGATTGATCTTCAGTTCAATTACTGGACACTTCAGGCACTAGAAAATTCCTGGCTTCACAATTTCAATAAGGAAGGTTCTCAGGCTTATAAAATGAGCTTTATAGAATTTCTAATTGTTAAATATCTTGAGAAAGCAAGATCTGAAGATGCTGATGTTTTAGTAAGAGGAGTATTTTCAGAAAAACCTGAAAACTACGATAAGCCAGTTAGTTATCTGATCCGAAATAATGGGGTTCTTAAAATTCTTTTTAATGCAAGAGATATTGATAAAAAGTACAGAGCTTTTTATCTTGGGGAACTTACCGAATCTAATGTTTGCGATTACATTGATAATATGATCCAGTCTTTACCGATTGATGTGAGAAATATGGATCTTCAGATGGACCTTGCTCCGTATTGGATCAGAAAATATCAGACTAGAGACCGTGAATTGTATGGAGGTAATAACGATTTCACAGGATTAATAAAAAACCCGAGAGATTATCCTAATATAGAATTTGTTCCTGTCGTGCAGCTTGAAGGTTCTAAATTTATTTTTGTGACTTTCAAAGACAATGTAAAGCCGTTAGAATTTCTTCCTGAGGAAAAATCAAAACTAACGTTTGAAAAGTTCCTGAGAGATGTATATGCATTTGCAGATTACAAACTAGGAATTGGATTAAATCATATTGGCTTGGAAACTACGGATGATAATCCTTTAAAATATGAACTACAGGCTGTATGGTCAAATTTTGAACCTTTGTTCGACAAAAATTTCTTCATCCCTGTTTTCGATTTCGGAAATGGAGTGGTAAATGCAAATCACAACAGGATTACACCAACACCTGACTTTACTACAGATATTACTTCCATTAAAGGAAATATCGGAAACTATCTTTTCATCAGAGGGAATATCTCTCTACCTGGTAACACGAAAGTTAAGAAAAATTCAGAATTAGTTCTTACTTCAACTGATTTTGATTTGAAATCCGGAGGAACTTTGACACTGATCAAACAAGGTAATACTTGGAAAGAAGTTTCCAGAACTACGGCTCCGGAAACGGTAACAAATCAGGTAGAATTCAATGATACTACAATTGATTATGCAGATTCAGATAAATTCATATATATGGGTGATGCAGCAGCAGATCTTGCATCAATTGCCGGAGGATCTGAAGGAAATACAATCAGGATTTTTGGAGGCGCAGCATCCGGTTCCGCATTGAGTGTGAAAACGGTAGGAAATATTAAGGTTGCAAGTACCTATGTTATGGATTCTCATGCAAAATGGATTGATCTTATTTTCATCGATGGATTCTGGAATGAAGTTTCAAGAGGGTAAAAAATTATAATAACCAAAAACCTCCCGATGTACAGGTTAATCGGTTTTAAATTATGAGAACTGATTTAAAAAAATCAAAAAATAATGCAGGAACGCCCACACCCAAAAAAGCCAATACAATTGCCGCTTTTGTAGATGATATAATTTCCTGGCCTTCCGTCGCTGAAGACGGTGTAACCTTAGTTGGAAATTTTGTTTTCAAACCCGGAACAAATTTCTTCCGCATCTATATGACAGCTCCAACTCAGGCAGCAACTTATGAGTCTTCAGGGAATCCGGATGGGAAAGGAGCAATGAATAAATATGTCGGTGAACACCCGGGTACAACAAAAGAAGCTTTGTCATTCATTAAAAAGAATATGGGTGAAGGATTTGTTCTTATCTATGGTGGTTGCGGCGGTGAAGAGGAAATGAAGGTAATGGGATCCGAATGTCATCCGTTGATTTTATCTGCAGCTGGAAAAGACGATAAGGATGGAAACGTCAATACATTAACTTTCGAGCAGGAAATGATCAACAGGGATTTTATTAAATTCTATTCCGGAGACATTTCTTTTGCTGAGCCAAAAGCTGTTACAGATGAAAATATTATTCTTGCTAAAGCAGACGGTCCTATGTATCAACTAGCAGCTGCTGCAATAACTGCAGATGTGGAATTTACATCTTCGGACTTTGAACATGATCAAATTGTTACCATTATTGGTGGCGGTGGATCTGCTCCTTATATTTTGAAGAATACACCTTCAGGTTCAGTTCCAGTACTTCTAAAAGAAGCTACTAACTGGATCGGGTTGAAAGATTCAATTATTAATCTAAGAGTAGTAAAGGCGGAAAAAACTTATTTAGTAGAAGCATCCAGAAAGTAGTTGATTATATTGTATTTTAAATTGAGAAGCTGTGTCCTTTGATGCAGCTTTTTTGATGTAACAATGTTTCATATGTACTCATTTTATTTTTGTTTTATGGAAGAGATAAATATATATGATGCTCTTCGCTTGATGAGAAAGCTTTCTGCAGAAAATTTTCCTGTTTCCTTCAGCTTTATTTCGTGTGACAGATCCCGTAAAATTTCCGGTGGTTTGATAAAAGTTAAAAATGGAATATTAACCAAGGGAATGCCGAACAGCAAATCTAAATATGCGAAGAATCTTATAGCTTATGAAAATACGGATACTGGCGAAAGAAAACAGTTTTGGCTTCCTCTGTTAATGACAGTTAATAATTATAAAATTACCCATGATAGAATTCTTAGGAGATGATGCGATTGTAAACGGGCAGAGTGCCTTTACTTTTGAAGTAATAGATAAAAAAAGACAGCAGAATGATCCGTACTTTTCTATGGATGTTTTTTCTCCTTCAGTTTTCCAGACTACTTATGGAGACTGGAAAGTTTTTCCTTATGGTGAAAATAATGATCTTCCACTTCAGATCCGGAATATTGTCTATTCCAATTCTATTGCTCCAGGTATCTTAAATAAAAAAACAGGAATGAACTGGGGAAAAGGTCCTAAGCTTTATGAAGAAAAATTTGATGAAAAAGGATTACTTTTCCGAGAATATAAATCAGATCCGGAGATTCAAGCCTGGCTTGATACCTGGGATTATGAAGGATATTTAGCAAAATGTACAACCGACTTTTCACATATTGAAAGTTATTTTACAAAAGTGGTTCAGAACCGTGCGTGGAGAATTGGCAGAGCTCCGAGAATAAAATTACTTGAACATGTTTCTCCTGATCGGAAACCACTTGTAGCCGGAAAGCAATACACACCGACGCATATTTTATTAGCCAGAGAAAATGAGCCTCAGACTTATGATGCTTTTCCCTTTTTTGACAAATACGATCCGTTTAGATATCCGCTGAGCATGAAGTATTCGAATTTATATACATTCGCTTCTTCATTCTTCAGTATTCCTCATATTTTGGGATCAATTCCGTGGATTATTCAGTCTACGAATGTTCCCAAATTTTTGGCTGCATTGAGTAAAAATTCAATCAACATTAAATATCATATCACTTCACCGAAAGAATTTTGGGACCAAAAACGTGACGAAATTAAAGATGAATGTACCGATAAGAATATTGATTTTAAAGAATCCATGTTTAAAAGTTTTAAGCGCAAAATGCTTAAATCCATCGAAAAGGTTTTGTCCGGGTTGGAAAATACAGGAAAGTTTTGGCATTCTGAGCAGGTTTTGGTAATAGAAGGAATGAACATTATAGAAATGGGTTGGAAAATTACGGTTATCGACCAAAAAATGCAGGATACGGTAAATGCTCAGATCGCAATTGCTAATAAAGCCGATAAATCTACAGCAACCGGAGTTGGTGTACATAATGCAATTGGGAATATTTCAGAATCGGGAAGCAATTCCGGATCCGAGCAGTATTACGCACTTAATAATTATCTGCAAACAGGAATTGATATGCCTGAAATGGTGATTATGGAAGTAATCAATGCTGCAATAAAGGCAAATTTTCCAAATAAAAAACTTAAAATGGGATTATATCATGACGAAACAAAACGCCAGGAAGATGTCTCACAAAGTCAAAGAAACTTAATAGCTCCCAGATAATGAAAATGTTATTTAAACAGGAAAATTTTTCACAGGATTTTAAAAAAACTGTCGGAATTGTAGATGCAGATCTCTCATGGGATAAGATACGTCCCTCTCTTGAGTTAGCGACAGACGATATCATTGAAATCATCGGTCTGGATAATTATGATCTGATCTCCGGAGACATTATCCCGGAAAGTTTTCAGCGTTTTTCAGAACTGGTAAGATTTGCTATTGCTTTTAAATCATATATTCTATACGCGCCCACGGGAGATCTGGCAATGACTAACAAAGGCAGAACTATGAGACGTGATGATTATGAAGTAGGAGCTTTCGAATGGCAGATCGCAAATCACAACGAATCTCTGGAAAGATTTTTTTATCGTCACATGAATCTGCTTTTAAAATTCATGGTCAAGAATAATTTAAGTATTAATCTTGAGAAATTTCAGCATAACAATTTAATTGTTCCAACGCTCGCAGATTTTGAGAAACATTTCGGACTCAATGATTCTTATTTTTTATACTTAAATCTTTTGCCAGGATTACGAGAGTTTGAAGAACTGGAACTGCTTCCGCGTATCGGTTTGGAACTCTACGAAAATAGAGATGTTCTGAAGCTAAAAACTGTTCTCTTTAATTATTCTCAAAAAGCAGCAGTCTATTATTCGATAGAGTGGGGTTTGAAGCATCTGGATATTCAGATGTTTCCAAAATCTACTTTCAGAACCACGGAAGTTGCAGGTTCGGATAAATCAAACAGATCTACCGGAATTCTTCCGGCAGAATTTGCTCTGGTTTTTGAAAAAGATGCAAAACGATACATGAAAAAAATGGAAGCAGAAATGTCTTCCTTCAGACAGACATTACCAACGGAAGAATTCAGACTTCCGGATCTTGATTTTAATGATGACGATAATTTTGTAAGTACATGATTGCAATAGAAATACCTCACAAGAAAAAATATCTCTACATGCCGGAAGAGCTGGCTGAGTGCGACGGGCAGCAATACAGGGATTTTGCAAAACTTCTTTTCCTTGCTAAAGAAGGAAAGTTAAGTTTCAGAGATATGAAGATCTGGGCGGTCTATAAACTTTTAAACTTGAAGAGATCCAAAAAACAAAATCCTGAAAAGCTTGCGAACATTATTCAGTTATCATCTTATATCAATAGGTTTTTCGAAATGGATGAAGAGCAGAATATTGTAAATATTAAATTAGATTTTACAAAAAATCATAATCCTGTTTACAGGCTCTTCTGGAAATATTACGGTCCTGAAGATAATTTTGCGGATGTTACTTTTGCACAGTATTGCGATGGCTTAGATGAATATCTTTATTACTCGAATACAGGTGATATCAAAGCGTTGCGCATGCTCTTCTGCATATTTCATTTGAGAAAAGGGGAGACGTATAGTTATAAAAAAGCCAGGCTGAGATCTCAGCATACTTTAAAGTTTGTTGATGTCAGATATCTATACGGTTTTTATCTGTTTTTCTCTTCCATGCAGACGTATGTTTTAGGCGGTGAAATTGATGTGATGGGAAACACTATCGATCTTTCGATTATTTATAAATCAGACGATAAATTTCAAAGTGAGATCCCCGGAACCGGATTACGAAACACAATATCCGATCTGGCAGAAAGCCAGGTTTTCGGACCATACAACTCGGTTCGGGAAACAAACATGTGGCTGGTTCTGGTAAGACTGTATGAACTGAAGAAAAAAGAACTCGACGAAAAAGCAAGAACTAAAAACAATGACTCCACTAGAGCTTAAGGAACTTTTATCAGAAATAAAATCTGAAATTCCGGAAATAAACAGAACGATATCGCTTATTGATGATTCAGATTTGGCTGACTTTGCAGCGGATATGGGAACTTCCGATAATATGGCGTTGGTTGGTATTATCCCTTCTTATCAGCATTCAGGGGAAATAGGAAAATTCAAAATGCTTCCTATATTCCAACTTCAGGTCATAGAAAAAACGGATTATTCGGCACTCAATAATGATGAGTTTGTTTTACTCTATCAAAGAACTTTAGTTGTTATTGAAAAGGTGCGCGATTTTCTTATTGATAAAGTCGAAGATGGATGTTATCCTACGCTTAGTAATTTAGATATTACCGGGCTTGTAATAGATCCGGTAAAGAAGGTATCCCAGTGTAATGGTTGGGCGTTGGATATTATAACTGAATAATTATGTCATTGCTAAATCGAAGGAATTCCGATATCGGAGTAATTGAAGGGCTCTTCATCCAGAAAACTCTTCAGGATCAGGCAAAAGTGATGATGGCAGATACTGCTAAAGAAATGAAGGGTTTTGCGAATGCTGCGTGGAATAAAAGGACGATGACGGTTTCCGGAGATACGCTTACATATACTCATAATATCAATGTACGTTTTATTGATATGAAATCTAAAAGAGCCAGAAGAGGATATAATCCATCTACAAAGAAAATGCGTGCGGGTAGAAATCAGAAAAAATCTTTACCAATTCACAATAAACCTCTTTTCCGGCACAAAAAATATCTGCAAAGACAGCTTGCTTTCGGATTCTCGGATGAAGTGAAAGCAATTTTCGAAAAGATGGCAAAAGAAAATAACCTTCTAAAAGGACAATAAAACCAGCAAACTTATGCTGGTTTTTTTTTATTACTTTTGAAAAAATTTAACCATGAAAAAGCTATTTTTAATTCTATTGCTCTGTCCGTTTTTAGTATTTAGTCAGGCAGAAAAGGATACCATTGTTGCTGCAACAAATCTTTCCTTATTGGGTAAGTCATTGGTATACACAGATTATTCCAGCCAGACCTGCTTTACAAAAGGTGATTATATTCAGGGAATTAACGAAAATGATATTCTTTATATAAGTGATATCTACAAATGTAAGTCAACATACCGGGAAGACGAGTACTTCCTCAAAGTTCATTTTGCAGATAAGGTAGGATATGTAGAAGCAGAACCGGATAAGATACTCCTTTTTGATCATGAAAATATTTCGGTTTCGGTTTTTTATGAAAAATATCAAAGGTTATCCGAAAGCCAGAAAAATATAATGCAGTCTTACACTCCGAAACTTTCATTATACACCTCGGAGGGTAAAAAGTCTGAACTTTTCAGTTATTTAAGAACTTTTGAGAAATATGGTATCGCTATTATTAATGCAAATCCTACGGAAGGATATTCAACAACAGGAGCTGAATTCAAAATTTTGAATGTATCAAAAAAAACAATAAAGTATATTACATTCACTTATTACGGTCAAAATCCTGTAAGGGACAAAGTTGGTACTAATAAAACAAGCCGGGGAATAGGACCGGTTGAAAGTTTTGCAAAAGGTTCCTGGAAGTTTGATATGGTATGGCTTACAGATATCGTGGAATATCTTAAGCTGGTCAGTATCCAAATTCAGTATATGGATGGGAAAATTAAGACGATTCCCTTCACCCAGAGTCTTTGGATAGATGAAGATAAACTCTATGAACTGGAAAGCCTATTATAATTTAAAATATATAACTATGAAAAAACTATTTTTAATTTTTTTATTACTTAATTGTGTATTGCTTTCTGCACAAAACACGGAGCCGGTAAAGTATTCTGAGGTTGTAAAAGTTGACTCTACTTTATCCGCAAAAACTCTTTATTCCAATGCAAAAATTTGGTTTGTTAATTCATTTAAAAATTCAAAAGAAGTTATTGTTTTAGATGATTCTGAAAATAAAATGATTTTGGGTAAAGCAAATATGAAATTCAATAGTAACATATTTGTTGGCTCAGGAGCACGCGAAGGATGGATATCTTTTGATATATCAATCGCGTGTAAAGACGGAAGATATAAGTATGATTTTACAAACTTTATACATAAAGGTAATTCTGTGAATATTGGACTGATTACAACCGATGAAATACTACCTGCATTGCCCGGTCCAACAAATCATAAGATAAAAGTTTCCAAAGAAGTTCGAGAGGTAATTAATTCTAAGATATTGCCATTGATAGATCAACTTAAAAAAACGATGAATAAAAATGTTTCTACAAAGGAAGACTGGTAGAAAATATAAATAAACTAATACCTATGAAAAAACTATTTTCAACTTTCATTCTATTTTTAGCCGTGACGCTAAATTCACAAATAAAAGTCACAGCTGCTCCTGAAGAACTCATGTTATCGGAAAATGTGATCAAGATAGACAGTTTGACTTCTGATCAGATTTATAAAAATTCCATCAAATGGGTTAATCGTACTTTTAAAAATCCGGATATTGTTTTAAAATCTCAAATTCCGGGGGAATTAGTAAGGATTCATTCTGTTTGGAAAATACCGTCTAAAGGTGTTTTCGGAAATACAATTTTACAATTATCGTACTCAATGCAGGTCGATATAAAAGATGGAAGGGTTAGAATAACCGTCAATGACTTGAAAGGTGTTGACCGATTTGTTTACAGTGCCTGTTTTAGAGGTTCAGGAGAAAAACGTCAAACAAATGAATCTCAAAGGTTTTTTAATGATATTGAAACTTATACTGCTGATTTTTTAAACAATTTTATAGAATCATTAAAAGGTAAAAAAGAAGAATGGTAGGAATTTCCCTATCTTTTTTTTGTTTCAAACCAAAAACTTTATATCTTTGTAGTGCTACATCATCGTGAGAAATCACAACAATTTATCGATTAGAGTAAATTCTATATAATTTGCTTCCCAACAGGAGAGACCGAAAGGTCTACATCGTTTCTTACGGTGGTGTAGCAACTCCTTGCGGGGAGCTTTATTTTTTGGATTTAACTTTTAAAAATATTGTTATGCTACACACAATCAATTTAGAAGATACTCCATCATTTATGGATATTTTCCGTTTTGCCGGCGAACAGGCAGCCAAAGGTTTTACAGCAGATAAAACCGAAAAAATAGATACCCCATGCGAATTCTTTCGCAAGAATAAACTGAGTTCTTTTAGATTAAGAACCTTGAAAAACGGAAGTGTAAGATTATCTGTTATCACATCTTCAGGCGCTGAGCATTATGCAATTCATAATAATTTTGTGTTAGCATATATACGATTGGTACGTTCTTATAGTTCACTTACAAAACAACCTAATCATGAAAGATGTACACACTGAGGAAAATCGTGAAGAAAAACAACTGATTACCATTATCAAAAGATTATTTATTGGATATTCTCCGGAAGAAATTGAAGATATGATATTTCATGTCTTCGAGGATGCCAATTTGCAGTCCGGCGATCTCTGTAAAGAAGAAAAACAAATGAGATCTGAGTTTCATATTGCAAGCAGATCTATCCTGCGCATTTTATATAAGAACCCGAGTCTGCTCAAGAAAATAACGAATCTGTAATTTTTTAAGTCCGCAATTGTTGCGGGCTTTTTTAATGTAACAAAGCAATTGCCTGCAATTGCGAACATTTGCATTAAAAAATAATATGAATGAAAACGTATTAAAATATCTTGTTGCGGAGATTGCCAATCCTCAGGAAGATTATAATCAGGGTCTTGCTTTACTGATGCAGAATCCGGGATCAAGACACTCCGTAAGATCTTACAACAATAAAGGCTACACAAAGCAGGGGCTGGAGAATCTGAGATATGATATCAAAAAAGCTTTCGGAATTAAGGATGCAGATATTCGTAAATTCAGAGAAGAGCTTATCACACCTATTCTGGTAGAAAGAACTCTGGAAGGATTTATGGAAGAAAACAGGGATAAGGTAACTGAGCTTCTGAAAGAACTTCCTGAAGAACCGCAAAAGGGAATGAAGCTTTACGGGAAATATACTTTCCTGAGATCGAAAGATTGTCCTAAAGAATTTAAAATTTTGGTAGGTGATGCCATCACTGCATTCGAAAATTACAAGGCAGGTCACGAGGAATTGTTCCAGAAAGTTGCAGCGCTTGCAGATCCGGAACTGGACGAAAACGAAATCTTCGAAATTGCTAACCAGGTTCTTGAAGATTTTGAAATGAACAGAGAAATCCATGCAGAGCTTCAGCATTACGAGGATACCGGAACTATTCTTGGAAAACATGAGATTTTTGAAGATTATAATCTGGATCTGGAAATATCAAAACTTTCTCCGGTAGATCTTGCAACAAGAGGTAATAATCTGAAATCTTATATCTCTAAAACCAACAAGATCATTAATACCAGTAAAGATCCGGAAGAAATTGAGGCTGCAAAAATTCGTTTAGCGAAACTTAAGAATGAAAAGACTTTGGTAGAGAAATATCTTAAATCTAAAAAATAATAATATGAAATTTTCGAATTTATTTTGGTTACGCTTTTCTAAATGGTTTAGTACGATCTTAACCTATTGCTGGTTTGCTTTAATCTCTCTTTATGGTTATCTGGATGATAAATTTTGGGAAAATGATCGTGTTAATTTGATGATCGTTGGGTTCTCCTTTGTAATTGTATTCTTATCGAATATTCATTCTGTAATAATAGATTTATTTATTAAGGCTGAACTTCAAGAAGATCATGAGAGTACAGAAGAAATTGTATAAAAACGACTTTTTATAAGTTAAAAAAATAAAACCATGAATCATAAATTTTTCAGCATTAAAGAGCTAAAGGAGTCTTTGGAAAATGAGCCGGTTTGTGAAAATAACCCGATCATCGAGATTTCTCTGGCGATGCTTAAAAGTATGAGCAGAATAAAGAAACCGGAACCTAAAAAAGGACCGGTTTTCTTTTCTTATAAAAATATTAATATGAACTGATTTCAGGATGAGAGATTATGAAGTGAGATTTTCTCAGGAACAGCTGGAGGAATTGGAAGATCTTTCCGGTGCCGGATATTGCATAGATAAAATCGCGATGTATTTTGATGTTCCTAAAAAGAAAATGCGCACAGAGTATCAAATGGAAGATTCTTGGGTGAGATATCATTATGACCGCGGTATTTTACTGGTAGATGCAAAAGCAGGAATTGAACTGTCGAAAAGCGCATCCGGAGGAAATGTGACAGCAATACAGCAACTGGCAAAACTTCGTAACTCACAAAATCTTCAGGAACTCAGAAAAAGGATAATGTATGGCGAAGAGATTGACTGATTATAACCTTGATGATCTTTACAAGTGGATCGAATCCGGACAGAGTAGCTCTGCTCCGGCTGAATTCATTGATTATGTGAATTTGCTTGAGAAGATCTACCGCATGATGAACCGTATCGATTTGTATGGCTCCAAAGAATCTATTATCAAGCATCTTGTAAATTTTGAAGAATCTCTCAAGGGAAATCGTATAAAGGCTATTGATCTGTATAATGAAGCATTTGAATATTTCAATGCAGATACGAAAATTTCCAAAAAAGCATGGAGAAATTATTATGCCTCTAAGCTGGATCAGGATTATGAGATGGCAAGAGCGGTTTCAGAAAATGCTTCCGATTTTGAGAAAGCTTCCAGAATTGCAGACAAAGCGTATAAATTTCGTCAGCTTGATCAGGAAGATCCGCCGGAGCTTCCAAGAGAAATGTTCAATAAACCGATTAAGGTGTACACCATGGATATGGATCAGTTCGAAGTTGGAAATGAAAATCTTACTGAGATCGAAAACTGGATCGACGAAAATACTAAAGAACTTTCGCCGAAAGCGATTGACAGAATCAAGCAGGAAGCGATGATTTTACCGATTAAAATTTTTGATGATGAACAGACAGACGGTCCGAATTGATTCACTCTCTGTCTACGAAGATGTTGAAGTAAGGTATTCTAGTTGGCTCAAAATGATCACCGATCTCATGGAACCGCAAAACCTTTTTCTTGTACTGGGAAGAGGAACCGGAAAAACTACAGACTATCTTTCTGAGAGATTAATGAATATTTGCTATGAAATGCCTCATAGCTATATTGCATTGGTTGGTAATACGTATACCAATCTTCTTAAAAATGTAGTTCCGGCAATTATAGAAGGCTGGAACCGTAAAGGCTGGGTAGAAGGAATTCATTATGTTGTCGATCAGCCGCCTCCGGATCACTTCAAAAAACCTTACAAAACGCCGTACGAGTATAAGCATACGATTTCCACTTTTACCGGAAATTTTTTCAATTATATCTCCATGGATACGCCAAGTTCCGGAGCCGGTAACTCTTACCAGCATCTTGCCGGTGATGAAACAAAGTACCTGGAGAAAAGCCGAATCGACCGGTTATTCCCTGCACTTCGTGGAGATGCCACAATGTTTGCAAAATCTCCGTATTACCTTGGCGTTACTTTTACCACGGATTATCCGAATATTATTATGCCGGGAGAATATGACTGGATCCTGGATAAAGAGAAAGAAATGAAGCTGCAGCAGATTAAATATCTTTTGCAGATTTCCCTTGAACTGAATAAACTGACCGCCGGAGCGATCCGCGCGGCAAAAAAAAGAAACAAAAAATTACTTGCGACACTTCAGAACAAAATAAAAAAGCTTTCGGTTCTGAAGACCAGACTGCGAATTGGTTCTACATTCTTTTACAAAGCATCATCATTTGTAAATGTCAATGTTCTGCGTCTGGATTTTTTCAAAACTGCGCTGGCTGCTCTCGGAGAAATTGAATTTAATACATCCGTATTATCTCAGGCTCCTCAGGTAGAAGCCGGACAGCGTTTTTATCTTGCTTTTGACAGCCGTCATATTTACGAAGACGGAATTATCAAAGAAAATTACTTCAGATATAAAACCGGAGATAATGCGGAAACATTTTCGACGGATCTTAAATATTGCCTGGACGATAGAGTCTTGGAAATCGGTGCCGATTTTGGAAATATGATTTCCATGGTAGTCGGGCAAACTCAGGGAAATACAATTCGGGTACTGAAAAATTTCTTTACAGTCAATCAGAAAACAGAAAAGATCTGCGAACGCTTCCTGAAGTTTTTCGCACACCACAAGAAAAAAATAATTGATCTTTACTTCGACAGATCTGCCAATGCTTACGAAGATGTTGGACGTGACTGGGCGAATGAGATGAAAAAATTTCTCGAAACGTGGCCGGACGGAACTCCCACCGGATGGACTGTAAATCTGAAATCGCGAAACCAAGGGAATATCGAGCAGGATCTTGAATTCAAATTCATGAAAGCGATGATGAACGAAAATTATAGGGAATTACCAAAATTATTGATTGATAAATACCAATGCCGTCAACTGATATCTTCGATGAATGTGGCGAAACAGATCGTGAAGAAAAATCGTAAAGGAGTTTCCAAAATTTACAAGGATAAATCTTCTGAAAAGCTGCCGAAAGAAAAGCTTCCAATGTTCTCAACGAATATGTCTGATGCGCTGAAATATCTGCTTTGCCGTCGTCCATGGTTAAGAGTCTATCAAAATAAAAGATCTACGTTTTCCGGTAAGGAATCTGACGAGTAATTTTTGGTAAAAAATAAATAAAATTACGGATTCCCATAATAGAGAATAATCAAATTTTTGTATTATTGTTTCTGATTATGATTCTTTTACCTATGAGAAAAATTCTTTTTGTATTTATAATACTAAATATTTTATCTGTTTCCGGACAAAATAAAGCTGTAATCGAGGTTAACTATGAGACAAAAATGATTTCAGACAGTTTAAACAGAAACAAAGTAAATATTTATGTTTCCACATTATTGTGTAATAATGTCGAGTCAATTTATTTCAGTCGCGAAGCTAAAGCATTCTTTAACGGAAATGCTACTCAGACTATAAATACTAGCTATGGTGCTATACCAAAATATCCTAAATCTGTTGGAAGCGTTCATAAAACCAAAGATAAAATGCTTGTTTCGTTACCGATCGGAAAATACATTTTTACATACGAAGAACCGGAATTAAAATGGGAAATTCTTAATGAGACCAAAGATATTAAAGGTTTTAAAAGCAGATTGGCTAGAACCACTTTAGACACAGGAGATACTTATTTTGCTTGGTTTACAAATGATATTTCAATTCCTGATGGTCCCTTTCGATTTAAAGGGCTTTCAGGATTGGTTCTGGAGGTTTACAATAAAAATAAAACTATTGAAATTTATGCAACTGATGTAAAAAAATCTGAAGAGATTTTAGAACCATTAAATTATGGAAATTTTGTAAGAACGAAGACGAAGCAACAATTTTTGGAGGCAAGAAAAAATTATATTGATAATCCGTCTATGTATAATGGTGGAATAAAAGTTATTGATGCCAATGGTAACGACAGAACAAAGGTAATGTCAGACCGTTTGAAAACTATGAATACTTTTCTTGATTAGAAAAATTCTTTTTATATAACAATCAAAATTTTCAACTATGAAAAAATTATTTTTAGTGGGAGCATTAGCTCTATCAGCTTTTACATTTGCCAATACTAAAGAAGTAAAGCAAGAGGTAAAACATGAGAAAACAACTGAAGTTAAGGAGCTAACGAAAGAACAAAAAAAAGCTTTGGCTTTAATCAGATGGTGGTCTGTGGCATATACAAACGCCTGTGGTACTATTAACACCATTTTTTTCCAGTCCGACAACCAAGATGCAAGTCCGGAATTCATTAGGGAATTAGCTTATGCTGTTAATTCTACTTATGATATTTGTTAATCACTCTTAAAAGAACTCAAAAAAGCACCTTTCATTAGAGGTGCTTTTATTTTTTTGGAAATCTTAATTTTTTCTTCAAATTTTCCTGCAACCTCAATAATTTATTCTTTTACAGTCCATTCGATTTAGCAACTTTTTATAAAGTTGCACTTTTTTTATTAATTTTTCTGGTGAAAATTAGATTGAAAATTACTATTTATCAACTATTTATATTCTTAATAAAGCAGTTGTCAATAAATAAAATCACAGAAAAGAAGATTAATTTTAATCATTACAAATAATCAATTTTTATCAGTAAAAAGTACAAAAATAACGGTAAAATTTTAATTAAAATTTTATAAAACGCTGAAATTCTGATTTCTAACCTTCTTAAATTTAGTTTTAGAGCATTTTTTACAGTTCGAGGCCGACGCCGCCAAGAATCGTAATCGCAGTTGCAGGGCTCAAATCGCTGGAAATATGGTTCTGTAGCTCCATTTTTGGCTCAAATTGCTTAAAACTACACTTTAATTATAGCTTATTTACGCTTATTTAGTTATCGTGCAACTTTTTGATGTAACGTCCTTTGATGCCCTGTCAGGGTATTATTGCCATAAAAAACGATGGCTAAAACCATATCAGATGAGATATTAAAGCTTAAGATCATTGTGAATAGTGATGAGTCTCAAAAGCGTGTGCTGGATCTTGAGACCGCCAATCAATCATTAGGGACTAAGCTCAAGCAATTGAATCAGCAGGAAAAGGAGTTAGACAAACAGAGAAAGGCTGAGGAGAAGTCTCTTAAGGCTTTAACAGACAGGCTCAATAAGCATAATGAAAAACTAACATTATCTGTATCTAATACCGTACAGGAGGTGCAGGCATTACGTTCTAAACAGCAGGCTTATGCTCAGGGAACAAAGGAATACGAGAGAATTGAAAAACAGATTGAACGGGTAAAGACAAAAGCTGAAGAAGGCTCAAAGGCAATTCATGAAGAGATTACTCAACTTACAGAGCAACAGGGTAAGTTTCAGGAAAGCTTTAACAAAGCATCTGCTGAATATAAGAATCTGCGTAAGGAGATTGAGGCTACTAAAGATGCCATCGCAGATAATAAGACAAAGATTGATGATGAGATAAAATCAATGGATATTATGAATATGACCATTGATCAGCTTACTCGCAGGGCTAATGATCTTAAAGAAGCAATGAAGCATATGGTAGAAGGTGAGACTCTGGATAAGACCAGGGATGAGCTTCAGGCTATCAATGATCGGGTTGCTGAGTTGAACAATGGACCTGAAGAATCAGGCTTCTTAGATCAATTCAACGAATATATTGGTGTTATTGCTGCTGCTGTAGCATCAGTCGCAGGATTCCTAATGAAAATGCAGGAGATCGTCGATATGAATAATGAATTGGTTGATGCTCAGACGGCAGTGGCAAAAACTACTGGGATGACTACCCAAGAAGTAAAAGAACTTACTGAGGCTTATACACAGTTTGACACCCGGACAGGTAAATTAGATCTCTTGAAGATTGCAGAGGTAGGAGGTAGATTAGGAGTTGCAAAAGCGGAAATTCAGGATTTTACCCGTGAAGTTGATAAAGCGTATGTTGCTCTAGGAGATTCATTTTCCGGAGGAGTAGAAGCTGTGGCAGAAAAGATCGGAAAAATAAAGGGTTTATTTAAAGAAACCAAAGATCTTGACTTCGCAACCGCTCTTAATCAAATTGGATCGGGACTTAATGAACTGGGAGCCGAAGGAGCGGCTTCAGAAGAAAATATGTCGGATTTTGCACTAAGAGTTGGTCAGCTTCCGGAGAAATTAAAGCCTACGATTGCTGAAACTTTGGCGTTGGGGGGTGCTTTTGAGGAAAGCGGTATCGATGCGGAAAGAGCTTCTTCCGGTTATTCGGCATTTGTGCGTACCGCAGCTAAAGAAGCTGCCGGATTTGCAAAAGTAATGCACTTAACGCAGTCTGAAGTAGAGAGGTTGATTAACGAAGATCCTTTACAGTTTTTCTTAAAATTCTCTGAAGGAGCAAAAGGTCTGGATCCTGTAAAATTAGCCCAAATTCTGGATGGTTTAAAGCTTAATTCTAATGAAGTTATATCAATTATTGGGGCAGCGTCCGAAAATACAGATGCCTTCCGGAAATCTATCGAATCTTCTAATATTGCGATCAGTGAAGCTACATCATTGCAGGAAGAATTTGACAAAGTAAATACTAATGCATCTGCCATCTATGATAAGCTGAAAAAGAAATGGAATGAGATCTATACAAGTGAAAAGGTAGCAGCAGTACTTAATTGGATTATTCAGACCATTGGAAAAATGTTGGGCGTTGTAGAAGATACTACCGGAGGTGTTACGAGATTCAGAGAAGGATTATTATTTCTTATTAAAATACTTACTATTGCTACCGTTGCGATTGTATCATATAATACTGCGCTTGCCTTATCTGAACTTACCCTCGCTAAGCTTAAAGAAAGGCTATTGGCTTATACAATTGTTCAGAAGGCACAAAATCTATATACTCAAACTTCTACCACTTTACAAAATTTATGGAATTTGTCAATCGGATACAGTCAGTTGGCAATCGGAAAACTTACCGGAGCAACTAATTTACAGGCTGCTGCACAAAAACGTTTGGATGCTGTAACGAAATCAAGTCCATGGGGTGCTATTGTTGCATTGGTAATGGCTGCTGTTACTGCTTATCTGTTATTTAAAGATAGTATTGAGGAGGCTAGGGAAGCAGAAAAAAAGAGATATGTGGAATCTCATAGATATCAGAGTGATCTTGAAATGATGGTTCAGAAAGGAAAAACTGCTGTACAGGAATACACTGACAGTGTAGATAATCTGATAAGTGTTTTGAAAGACGAAAATTCTACTCAAAATATCCGTAAACAGTCTTATGAAGCCTTAATTAAACTACATCCGGAATTTATGGGTACTGTAGATAAAGAGTATAGGGCTACAGCAAAATTAGCAGAAGTTTATGGCGAACTGGCTCGCCAAATTGATATTTCTGCCCGCGTAAAAGCAAGATCTGAAGCAAAGAAAAGCCTGTATAATGAAAATGCAAGTTTGGAGCTTGAATACATCAAAGGGGCTGCGGCACGCGAAAAAGAACAAAGAGATCGGAATGATTTAAGAAAGAAATATAGTTACAGTGCCGAAAGAGGAAATAGTGCGGTATATATGTTTGGAAGCTTTGAAGAACATAACAAAGGTGCTGAGATCATTAACAAAATTAACGCCAATAATAAAGTTCTGCAACAATATAATGAAGCAGAAAAAAAGCGAATTTCTTTCTTACAGGAGGCTATTAAAACGGCAAAAGGAGCAAGAAAAAAAGAACTTGAAATCGAATTATATGGTCTTCTTGGTATGACAGGTCAGGAAGGTTCTTCCAGTACTTCTAATTATACTCCTTTACCTGAAAAAAAGAAAAAAACTAAAAAAACAGATGCCGAAAAAGAAGCTGATCGAAAAGAACGTGAATACAAAGCAATGCGAGAGAAAATTCTTGAAAATCAGGAAAATTATGATCAGAAAGAACTAGAATTAGAGGCTCAAAAGCAATCTGCTCTTGCCGCAAAACAAAAAGAAGGCTACACCAAAGAACTGGCGACAATAATCTCCGAAAGTGAGAAAAAACTTGCTGAGCTTGAAAAGCAAAAATATCGACAATCTGATTTTGATGACATTGATAAAATCATTGCGCGTGAAAAAGATGCTGTAAAGAAAAAATTTACTGAAATTAAGGCACAATGGATTGAAAGTAATAATTTATTAGATGCTACCATCGTCGCTGAGAAAGAAAAAACAAATAATCAGCTATTATTGGTTGATCAGAAATATTTGCAGCAAAATTTTGAAAAACAGCAGGAGTTTTTCCAGGAGTCACAGAATTTAATTACACGTCAGCAAAATAGCACAATTGCAGAATACGATACTGTTGAAAAACAGAAAAAATTTTTGGAAAGTCAGGGATATTCTCAGTCTACCTTAAATCTTATTACCAATTGGGAGGAAGGCAAATCTCAGATCGAAAAATACTACCAAAAGAAAAGGCTTGAAGAACAGGTTGCCTTTTTACAAGAGCAGGTTAAGACTTTTGAGCTTTTAGCCGAAATGTATCCGGAATATCTTACGGATGAACAAATTCAGAAGATGGAGGCTTACAGAGATACTATTGCATCTCTTATGGCTGAAATTGCGGGAATTAAAAAAACTGAAGATAAAAAGTTAGGTGGAAAGCTAGAATCATTTGGTGGTGGTAATGCGGATATGTTTGGTATGACTGCCGATCAATGGAAAGCTCTATTTACCAATACCGATAATCTTTCGGAGAAAATTCAAAAAGTAGGAGCTGCATTAACTGTAGCGCGAGAAATGTTCAGTGAATATTCAAATTTTGTTCAGGCTCGCGAACAGAAAATGCTTGCTCAAATGGAAGCTGCTAGTGATAAGAAAAAAAGAAAGCTAAAATCTGAATTGGATGCCGGAATTATATCTCAGGAAACATACAAAAAAGAAACAGAATTAATTGATACTGATTTAGATAGAAAAAAAGCTGAATTAGAGTATAAAGCAGCTAAGCGTCAAAGGGCAATGCAAATCGCTCAAGCAATTTCAGGAGTAGCCATGATGGTTATCAATGCTGCTCAGACTCAGCCTTTTTTTCCCCTTGGACTTGTTATGACGGGAGTTGCTGCTGCATTAGGAGCTTTTCAAATTGCAACAATTTTAAATACTCCTCTTCCTGCTGCCCCCGGTGCAGAAGATGGTTTTTATCCGGTTTTGCGAAGCCAAGATAATAAGCTTTTTAAAGCGCGTAAAAGGACTTCCAAAACTGGAGTTTACGATGAACCAACCATGTTGGTTGGTGAAGCAGGAGCTACAATGCCGGAACTGGTAGTTTCCGGAAAAACCATGAAGAAAATAGATCCGGAAATCCAAAGAGTATATATGAATGAAATCCGAAGAGTAGAAGGTTTCGAAGAAGGACTCTATCCTAAAGTTACAAGCTCCGGAAATGATGAAATGCTCATCAAGCTGATGGATCTTATCAAGGAAAATACTGAAGCTACGCGGGAACTCAGAAAATACGGAGTAAAAGGAATCTTTGAAAAAACGGCAAGAACAGGCAAGGATATCAAAGATATGACCGATGAATATGAAGATTTACGAACTAAAAACCAACATTAAATATGCCATTAACTAATCCTATAAATTCTTTTTTTGTACAATCTCTCACGACGGGTGTCGACTGGGAAATTGGAACTCCTTTTCCTCCCAATATTCCAATTAATATAGACTGTTACCGTAACGGTCCGGGATATACCAATTATAAAATTACGCTTGTTGCTAATGTTGGTAATACTGCTGTGGATGTTGTTTATTTCTCTGATGGAACTAATACCATAGATTTTTTTACAAAAAATTCCGGAATCTGGAATCAGGATGTTTTTGTATGTTTTGACAATTTAAGCAGTCTTTCTCAAGGAAACTATCCGGCAGATATCATTGTTACACTTTATGGAATCAGTGGTGGCGCGGAAATTCTTTTGAATTCGGGATCAGTTTACTTTGATCTGAATGTAACCGGTCAGATAGATAATATCTCTACTGATAAAGCGGAATATACACTTATCTTTGATCGCCAGTCTGATGTTCTTTCTGGAGATCTTAACGTTAATATTTTGGATAACGTTAATAATGCCTCTTTAGGTTTTTTTAATAATCTTGAAATTTTCAAAAATAGGAATCCGATCATCAATGATACTTTTGTTTTGGAGCCAAAAACACCTTTATCTACAAATCCAAATTTACCGATTGAAGGAGAGTATAATATCAGTTCTTATATATTTAAAA
This sequence comes from Chryseobacterium sp. MMO-72, assembly GCF_037146035.1. Taxonomy (NCBI): domain Bacteria; kingdom Pseudomonadati; phylum Bacteroidota; class Flavobacteriia; order Flavobacteriales; family Weeksellaceae; genus Chryseobacterium; species Chryseobacterium sp. MMO-72. The sequence goes on along the minus strand of NZ_JBBCWG010000004.1, from coordinate 57,348 downwards.
ATATTGTAGGGGGAACTTCAGTAAAGCTTAAGACTTTTGATATCCAGCTTTTTGTTTTAAATTCAAACCTGCTCGTATCGCCTAACTTTTTGCAATTCACATTACAGCAGGTTAACTCTGAAACAAAATTTGATGTTGTAAAAATAATTAATCCATATAATATTCCTTTTACGATATCGGGTCCGTATTGGTTAACTTTTTCAGCGAATTCTGGCTCAGGAACTACCAATATTACTGTGACTACTTTAAATTCTGCAATTCTTCCGGTGGGAGAAGCTACTGGAGATATTGTTATCAGTTTCGGATCCTCCTCAACAAAAATAATACCTGTAAAATTAAATGTAATCAGTTTCATATATCTTACAGGTTTGGAACTATATAATTTTTGCCTGGATGATAAAATACTTAATTTTAACAGAAGGGAATTATTAGCAAGATTTGTAAGATCTACTCTCTCAATCAAATTCAGAACTGAGATTGAAACCGTAACAATGACTGTTCCTTTAGTGGTTCCATATTTCAATGACAAAGCATCGTTCGATTTAGGGAAAAAGATTCATCAATATTTTTTACGACTTAAAAAGCCTGTTCTTAAGGAACCTAAAAAGCCGAATGTTTTTGATAATAAAGTTTGGATGCATCCCGCTGAAGTCTCAATCTTAGTAGAGGAGCTGGATGTGGATTATAATGTAGTTCACACAGATAATGTTTCGCAGATTAAATTTTATCCGGGTAAAAAGCCTAAAGCTTTTCCTTTGCTTTCCGATAATTTAGTGAAACAAAGAGTTTTAGGGTCTAAATATATTTTTTCTTACATTCAGGGGTTACTTGATTCTGAAAAAATATCAATGGCAGCTCCAAATGCTCTAGAAGATGGACTGATGGTAAGAGTAAAGATTGAAGACGATGAAAATAAAATAATTTTTCCAAAAAAGAAGGTTTTTGAAATTGCTGAGAATAAGCAGCTTATTTATTATACGATTCCGAATAACGGTTCACAACTCATTCATATACAATATGAAAATCAAAACCTATGTCCCGAATCATTTTTCTTCACGGGGCACATTAAAAAGAATCCTGAATATTCTCAGATTTATAGTCAGAGTGTAATCACCTCATTACAGGAAAAATACGATGTTAAAAAGGTTACGATTTGGAATGTTAACACTGGTTTTGTTATAAAGAAATGTGTCCCGGAAATCGGGCAGATTGTGGAAAGCAGATTATCTTATCTTGAATTCGGTGGTATTGTTTATCGTGGATTTTTTATTACTCAAAAATTGGTAGAAGAAGATTCTTCTTTAGAATTAGTTCAGTTTGATTTAGAATTTTTATTGTTAGAATAATGGAGATTAAGTTTTATACAGAAAAGTTTGTTTTGGATTTATCAGATGTTAAATTCAGCACTCAGGAAGAAAATTCCATGATGAGCGATAAGACATTTACTAAATTCTTTTTCCCGTTCGAGGTTAATATTGATGATAAACTTTACCATACATTGGGAGATTATGTAAGTCATGAAAGCAAGGATCTGGAAACTTCAATAGATGGATATCTTTTTCACGAAAATAAAACCTTTCAGGCTAAACTTGACATTCAGAATGTTGAAGGTAATATTCTCACCGGCCAGATAGATTATGGACTTGAGGAAATTCCCAATTTTGATAAGAAACTCAGCGAGCTTCCGACTGAGAAGTTTGAAGTTTCAGATATATATGCATTTGCCGAAGCCTGTGTTTTAAAGAAATGGCCTCAAATCAATTATAATTTTCCTAGAATTTTCACTAAAAAATATTCTTCAGATAGTGGTTTGTGGGATGCTTTCGACGGATATTACAATGATAGTAATCTAGAAAATGGTGTTTGTAAATTTAAAAGAAATTACATCAACAGTAGTGGTAATATTTTCAATGTAAATATTGTTCACCCTTGTCCGCATCCAATATATCTCTTAAAGGTAGGTTTTAGAGATGCCGGTTACGAATTGTTAGGAGATATTTTAACGGATCCGGATTTGCAGGATCGGTGGGTCTTCTCCGGAACGGAGGTTTTTACTAAAAAATCTCAAATAAGTTTGTCTGCAGTTTATACTCAAATGGATTTCGATTCTAGTGAAAAAACACAGCTTGTTATTGGTAATAGCGCGTATACCGCATACAAAAGATCTTATGATAAAACAATAGGGGCTTTAAAACCGGGTAATTATAAAATTATGGGAAGTTTTACTTACAAAACCAATCCGGGAGATACTGTAAGGTTAAAGATTTATGTAAATGGATCAGAAGTATTCAGTTTCGAAAAATATTGGAGTAATAGCTACGTAGAAACAATAAGTCTTGAAAAAACCGTCCCTTTAAATCTTTCCGCTAATAATTCAATTCGTTTTTATGCTTATTTCATTCCGCTTGATCCTGATGCTTCAGATTATAATGTAATGGATTTTCACCTTTTTTCAGATGTTCTTGTTGATGAAAATGCGACTGACGAAGATAATGGAGTTATTCTGAATTTAAATGAAATCAATTTAGCAAAGGCTGTTCCGGACATGACATTCGGAGATTACGTTAATGCTGTTAAAAATTGGTTCAATTACGATCTGGAAGTATCCGGAACCAAAATTTACATGAATCGATTAGGTAGCTCAAAGCCTGTTCCTATTAATGATTTTCGGGATTTTGAAGTGGAAAAACCAAAAAAAACCTTCTTGCAGAAAAGGTCTTTTCTTCACAAATTTTCAGATTTGGATGATGGTTATAAAATGGACAGTATTTTATATGATATCAAAGGGGTTAAGATCAATGGTTCAAAAAATAAAGATACAAAGGAAATTGAAGTTAATGGATATCCTCTTCCTGTGCTTAAGCCTAAAGATAATAGTGTGGCTACTGCTATAGTAAAAAAAGATTCTACGGATGTCTTAGCATTGGTTTTTTATGATGGATTGGTTAATGGACAGAATAATTCTAAAAATGTTCCCGGATGCGCTCATCCGGAATTATTTGATAAGAATTGGAAATCCTGGCTGAGAAGACGAATTAGGGGATATCAATACGAATGGGAAAGAGAAGTAAATGCTGAAAAGTTTGGATTGGTAAATATTAAAGATTCACAATTTTGTTATAATAATATTCATTTGATTGTATCGATGAATAAAGATAAAATCGGTGACAATACTTATAAGGTTAGTATTGTCACAGAAACTATTAATTAATCCATAATGAATGTAGCCATATTAGATTCCTTTTCAACAATATGTACGTAGATCATTGTCGTCAATATGCTGGCATGATTCAATATTTGCTGCAGATCTCTAACATTGCCACCTTTCCGAAGGAAATTGGTGGCATAGGAGTGCCTTCCGGTATGCATACTTACATTTTTTTTAATGCAGATCTTATCCAGCTTCATAATGTTTTTCAGCGTTCTGTTAATCGATTCTGGAGTAATATGTTCTATAAATAATTCTGGGTGTCTATCAATGATTGATTTTGCTGTATTATTCAGAACAATGGTGTGAGGCTTATCCGTTTTAACTGAAGTGAAGGTAATAGCATCACCTTTGAGATCTGATCTTTTCAATTTTTGTATGTCACTTATCCGTAAACTAGTGTAGCATGAAAATAAGAAATATCCAAGGCTTAACAAGTGACCTCGCTCTACCTTTTCACTAAAATAATATTCTTTAAGTTTTTCGACTTCTTTGATCGTTAAGTTTGTTTTACTTCCGGCCATGGATCCAACTTTAAGATCATCGGGATCAAAATTGATAAATAAACCATGCTTTTTCGCTAGATTAATAAACTTTTTTATTGTCTTGATATTTCCTGATATTGTTGTTTGCTTATTTCCTATTTTATAAAGATGGCCTCTGTAGTCTTCAAAAAAGCCAAGTGATAGGCTGCTGAAAGGAATTACACTTTTGTAGCTTTCTAATTTGGCAATCACACTTCTTGCCATTCTCTTTGTGCTGTCCTTTGTCGGTGTTTCTTCCAAATGATGTTTTGAGAATGTTATGAAGTCATATTTCGGCGTTTTATTAAAAAATTCTTCCCGGAAAGTCTTTATGTCCAGCGAAGCAGATTTTGAAAGCCTGTAATGTGTACGAATTTCCGTTGTTTTAGCTTCCATATTTTCTAATGAAAGATTTACATCTTCAGTATCGTGTTTTTTCTTTACCCTTCGAAGAGTATTATCCCAGTGCTCTGGCTTCACGTAAAGTCCTGTTGGTATACGTTCCCTTTCTTTATTAATGGTTACGTCGTAAAATACCTGACATTTGCCGTCTTTTCTTTTATAATTATTTAAATAAAAATGAGTGGTGATTGTCATAAATTTATTTTTTGTGACAAGCTTTGTGACAAGAAATGAAGCTCTGTTCTGAATCATGCTAATAATATTTTTAAATTAAAATTACTGGCCGGAATCGTTGTGACAGCTTTGTGACAAAAGGATAAAAGAAACAGGTTAACTTCTAAATCACAATACTTCAGATGCTGAAATAAGCTTGATTTAATAGTTAACCTGTTATTTTTGTGACCTCGACAGGATTCAAACCTGTAACCTTCTGAGCCGTAATCAGATGCGCTATTCAGTTGCGCCACGAGGCCGTTGTTTCCTTATCGTTTAAAGGTTTGCAAATATAGCACTTTTTTCTTTTCTTTGAAAGATGAAACCGAGAATTTTACTATTAATCGCGTTTTTCGCGCTAACCTCTTGTAAAAGAGAGACAAAAAATTCACCTTCGGAAGCTGTTTCAGTTTCAAATTTGGTGCAGTACAAAGAAGAGAATGGAGGAATACACATCAAATCCGGAAATTTCACCTATGATTTCAAGAAAAATCAGATTCCGTTTAAAAAAATTATCCTGCTGAATGCAAGTATGGCAGGCTATATTTCGGAGCTGAATGCAGAAAATCTCATTATCGGCGTATCAAATCCGGAATATATTTATTCAGAAAAAATTCAGAATTTAATTAAACAGGGAAAAATTCAGAATTTGGGAAGTGAACAGAAATATGACGTAGAAAAAATTATTTCCCTGAAACCAGATGCCATTTTTACCAATCACATTGCAAGTTTTGACAATACATACCAATTGCTGAAAAACAACGGAATTCAGGTTGTCTTTCTGGATGAATATCTGGAGCAGAAACCTTTGGAAAAGACAGCTTACATTAAGCTTTTCGGAAAACTTTTAGGAAAAGAAAAAGAAGCGGAAACAAAATTCGCCGAAGTTGAAAAAAACTACAGTGATCTGAAAAAACAGGCGCTTACTGCAAAAGAAAAACCAATTGTTTTAGCAAACGAAATGTATGGAGATTTATGGTATCTTCCCGGAGGAAAAACTTCTGCTGCTAATTTTATTTCCGATGCCAATGCAGAATATATTCTTAAAGACAATACAGATCAGAAAGCTGTAACGATGAGCTTTGAAGAGGTTTTTGCAAAATCCGGTAAAGTACAGTATTGGATCAATGCAGGAAATCATATCTCCAAAAAAGAAATGCTTAGCATGAATTCTTTTTACAGCAAACTCAATGTTTTCAATAAAGGAAAAATCTATGTGATTACAGGAAAAGAAAAAGCACAGGCAAACGATTTCTTCGAAAGCGGTGTGGTACGTGCAGATCTGGTGTTGAAAGACTATATTAAAATTTTTCATCCTGAACTTTTACCAGGATATCAGCTTACTTACATGAAAGAATTGCAATAACTCGGAGTATTTCCTTATTTTTGACTTTCTTTTTAAAATTATGTGGAAAAAAATTAAACAGATTATATTCGTCCTTCTTATTCTTAACGTAGTTTTTATTGTCTGGGGAAGATTTTTCAACCCTCCCATTACGCTTACCCAGATTGGAGGACTCTTTGAATACGGAAGATTGCAGAGAGATTATATTTCCTATGATGAAATGGGAAGTAACGTAAAAAAAGCAGTAATTGCTTCCGAAGATCAGAAATTTTTCGATCATGATGGTTTTGATTATCAAGCGATTGAAAAAGCGATGAAAAACAACGAAAAAGGGAAAAAATTAAAAGGAGGAAGTACGATTTCTCAGCAGACGGCAAAAAATATTTTTCTCTGGCAGGGCAGAAGCTGGATCAGAAAAGGACTGGAAGCTGTCTATACTTTTATCATCGAAAAAGTCTGGAATAAAGATATCATTCTGGAAAGATATCTGAATTCCATAGAAATGGGACAGGGTGTTTTCGGGATAGAAGCGGCTTCAGAATATTATTTCGGAAAATCATCCAAAGATCTTACCACTTCAGAAGCAGCGTGGATTGCAGCCGTTTTACCCAACCCTAAAAAATACGATCCTAAAAATCCCTCTCCTTATCTGAGAAAGAAGCACAACTGGATCATGAGACAGATGAGGAATGTGAGTCTGAAATAGTATCTTTGCACCAATGAAACTCTTTAATTCCAGCACAAGTTTTGAGTCTGCTCTTAAAAAATATTTTTCTTTTAGGAATGAAACACTTTCGCTCGATCCGTTTGCCGAAATTTTAGAAAGCGTAAAAAAGTCAGATTTTGCAGATCTTCTCAGCTTTTTCAGAGCAAATACTGAAATTCTTGAGAATTTTAAATATTACCTTCAAAATATTTTTAAAGGAAAAGCATTCAACTTATCGCTTACAGAAGCCAATATTTTATCGGAAAATGCCTTTATTCCGGAGCTTAAAAAAAGAATTCTGAATAAAGTGCTTCCACCGGTCGTTAACGAAAATACGATCTGGTATATGATTGATAATGTAAGTCTTACTCCGAAAAAAGATCTGAGTTTCTTTCATAATCTTCCTGAAAATGAAATAGATGAACTTTTCAGATTGCTGGAAATTTCAGATTTTATCGTCAGTCCGGAAGTGAAAAAAGAAATGCTGTTTTCCATGAACATCCTTTCATGGCGCGTTACAGGTGCAGCGATGGAAGTTGAAGTCGTAAGAATGGCTCCTGAATACAGAAAATTTGATAATCCTTTTCTTGCCCTTCAGAACGAGCTTGAAGAACTGGCTGCAGATTTCGAAAAAGACAATCAGCTTCAGCTTAGTTCCAGAAACAGTCGTTACAAGCAGATTAAAATTTACATTGAACAATGTCTGGAATTTGTAAATATTGCCTTTAAAAACTCTTCCAAATACGGAATTTCGGGGAAAATCAATCAGTCGCTGCTTAAAATCCGCCAACAGGTACAGAGAATTTTTGAAATTATTCAGCTTTTGGTTATTGATGAAGAGAAAGATGTTTTGTTAAATTCCAAACAGTTGGTTTTTAATATTTTAAGCTATAAATCTCACAGAAATAACATTTCTGAACTCATCAACGACAGTACAAGGCTGATTTCGCATCTGATCACGAATCACACTGCTGAAACAGGAACCCATTACATTACTTCGAGTCGGAAAGAGTACATGACGATGTTCTATAAAGCGAGTGGAGGAGGAATTATTGTAGGTGCATTGTGCGTACTGAAAATGCTGTACGGATACATTCCCGGAAGCGATTTTTCCCATGCCTTTTTGTATTCCATGAATTATGCGATGGGGTTTGTGATGATTTATCTCATGGGTTTCACCTTAGCAACAAAACAGCCTGCAATGACGGCGGCAACAATGACGAAAGTGCTTGCCGAAGAAGGAAATATCAAAAGCAGCAGTACAGAATTTGCCCATTTGGTTTCCAAATTATTCAGAAGCCAGTTTATTGCTTTTGTAGGAAACGTTTTGCTTTCCTTTCCTGTTGCTCTACTCATTATTTACGGACTTGATGTATTTTTCTCACAAAATTTAGCCATAGAACGGTCAGATAAATTGCTGAAAGATTTAGATCCCTTTAAATCCAAAGCCATTCTTCATGCATGTATTGCCGGATTTTATCTTTTTATTTCAGGGATCATTTCAGGAAATATCGGAAACAACTCGGTATTTTATCAGATTCCGGAAAGAATTGCTAAAAATATTTCCATCAGCCGATTGTTCGGTAAAAATTTCGCTAAAGGATTATCCAAATATTACGCGAAAAACTGGCCCGGAATTGTATCCAACTTCTGGTTTGGGGTATTTCTTGGGGCGACAGCTCCGGTAGGATTGTTCTTGGGACTGGATCTTGATATTCGACACATTACTTTTGCCGCTGGAAATTTAGCTTTGGGATTGTACGGCAAAGATTTTACAATTGATTCTTATACCTTTTTCATTTCTCTGGTAACGGTTTTCCTGATCGGGTTTTTCAATTTTCTGGTAAGTTTCAGTCTGTCTATGTTTCTGGCTTTCAGATCCAGAAAACTGAATTTCGGACAGGTTGGGGAACTGTATAAAGGAATTTTTAAATATTTTTTAAAGCATCCGCTGAAATTTTTCCTTCCGATACGATCCGGTCTTGATAAAAGAGCAGACGAACTGATGAGCAGTACCAAAACGGCAAAATTTGAAGAAGAGTAAAATTTTATAATATCTGAAGATCATCAAACTTCTCCACGCCGAATTTATCCTGAAATTTTCTTAGGAAAAAGCTTTTACGCATCTGAAAATCGTGCTTTAAAAGGGGAGAACTGATTTTGATGTAAACACATTTATTTTCAATATTTACGCTCTGAATTTCGTTGAAAAGGCTTTCATCAAGATAATCCGAAAGAAAATCTTTAATTTCAAAAGCTAAAAGTTTATGCTCAAAACCATGAATTTTGGCAAAAGATTTCACAAGTTCAGACGACTGGAATTCACGTTTTTTCTTCTTCATTATTTACTGATGTGTTGTGTTTGTAAACCTTTGCTTTGGAAAAATTTTTCTAATTCCGGATATATAAATTCACAGGCTTTTTTCCAGTTGAAAAATTTTGAAGGATAGCTTTCTACATTTCCGCACTCAAAGCAAATTTCAATTATTTCGAATATTCTGTCGTTTTCATCATAAAAAACAATGGCATTTCTTGGGAAAAAGCATCCTGACTGAGAAAACATAGTAATAACATGTTTATTACAGGTATTAAAAATAATATGACTGAGTTTTGATATTTCTTCTAAATTCAGAGTTTTAGATTCTTCAATTTCTTTTTCAGATTGATTTTCTATAATCTCTCTGAAATCTATGGACTTTGGAAGATGATAAAATTCGTTCAATTTTACAGAATCTTCTTTTGTTTTTGGCGGCGGTGGAGGTGGTATATAGCCTGAACTCTTTTTAAAATTTAAGTTATAAGAAACGATTTTGATTTTACTTGCTTTATTAAAAGGATAGTTTTTTATTCTCTGACCAAATGAAACCGGCTGGTAATTTTTATTGATTTCACCTTCTGAAGCATAATCATCAGGCAAGTCTTTCGGATTTTTTTTCTTTTGACCTGAATGAAAACAATAGCAAAAAGCAAAAAATAAAAACAGTATATTTTTCATGGCTTAAATCTCAAAAATGATACTTTCTTCATTAATCTTCTTCACCACACTTTCCGTACGTTCCCGATGCGTATCCGTAATAAAAATCTGTCCGAAATTTTCCTGATTCACCAGTTCTATCAATTGAGAAACACGGCTGTCATCCAGTTTATCAAAAATATCATCCAGCAAAAGAATAGGCGTTTTTTTTGTTAACTCTTTTATCAGACTCATTTGCGCCAGTTTTAAAGAAATTAAGAAGGATTTCTGCTGTCCCTGAGAACCTATTTTCTTAATTAAAACGGAATCCATTTCAAAAAGCAGATCATCTTTATGAATTCCTTTCGAAGTATAAGTCAGCATTCTGTCTCTTTCCAGACTTTCTTTCAGCAAATTTTCAAAGGAATTTTCAAGCAAATGAGACTCATAAAGCACAGAAACCGTTTCTTTTCCTCCGGAAATAATCCTGTAGAAATTCTGAACGATCGGATTTAATTTTTCAACGAATGTTTTTCTTTTATTAAAAATTTTTGTTCCGAATTTAATAATCGGATCATCATAGATTTCCAGTGAATCTTTATCCCAGACTCTGTTTTTGGCAAAATATTTCAGCAAAGCATTTCTCTGCTGAATGGTTTTCTGGTACTGAATTAAATCAAAAAGATACTCAGAATCCGTTTGTGAGATCATCGAATCCAGAAATTTTCTCCTGCTTTCTCCCGAATCTGAAATTAAATTTGAATCGTATGGGGAAATCATCACACTGGGTAAATAGCCGATGTGATCCGCCATTCTGTCGTAGCTCTTATCGTTTTTCTTAATGACCTTTTTTGCTTCTTTGGGCTGAAGCACTTTAATGTTGTCTTCACTGTCATCATTCTGGATTTCAGCATCTATTGTGAAGAAATCTTCGTCATTTTTAATATTGTTGAGATCCGTATTTCCCAAAAAACTTTTGCCTACGGAAAGATAATGAAGCGCATCCAGAATATTGGTTTTTCCCACGCCGTTATTCCCTACAAAACAGTTGATTTGCGGAGAAAATTCGAATTTTTTCTCGGTGTGGTTCTTAAAATTGTACAGGGAAAGCTTCTTGATAATCATTCGTCAAAAATACTTCATTATTCCTAAAAATAAAAAGGGAAGTGCCGAACAAGTTTCTACGCCAAAAGAAAAGTATACATCATCTCTTTCATTTTCAGAGAAATAGATGAAAATATACGTAATGATGCTTGAAAGAAAAAAAGCAAGAGCATAATTGAAATCAAGATAAAAAACAGACAGAATATTGCTGATAAAAATAAGCAGATAAGCCAGATATTTTGTGTTCTGAATGCCGATCATCGTCGGAAATGTTTTCACGGTATCTACATTCATATCCCGAATGTCGAAAGGTAAAACCAATGCTGTAATGAAGAAAAAACTGATCAGGAAGATCGGGATACTGAATTCCGGCAACGTAAGCCAGCAATTCATCAGTCCCCAGACCAAACCTACATAAAATACTTTCAGCAGAGGAGTTTTCCGGATATATACATCAAGAAAAAAGCTGTTGTACAATAAACCTAAAACAACGATCACAAACCATTTCATCAACCGTACTTCATTATGGTTATGAATAATTAAAAAAGCACAGATGATTCCTGCAAAAGCATTCAGAATCAGAATTTTAAAAAAATACTTTGTTTTTTGGTATTTGGTGTACAGATAACCGCTGAAATACGTTATGAAAAGAAGGAAAACCGTCGGATAGCGGAACGTATTTTGCTCCAGCATGAAAAATACTGCAAAAAGAGTTCCCGTTAAGGATACGTAAAACTGACTGTCTATAACGGATTTTTTCAGTACTTTTAAGAAATTCATTTATCAAAAATAACATATATGAAAAGATTTTCCAAGATTTTTATGCTTTTGCTTCTCCTGCTGAATTTTTCGGGGATTTATGCCCAGAAATATTATGAAGAGCAATGGAAAAAAATATCAGCAAATTCCCAGAAAGGAGCGTATAAATCTAATCTTCCCATCATTTCAGAAATACAGAAACAGGCGATGAAAGATAACAATATTTTACAGCTTATTCAGTCTTTAAAGGCAGAATTCAGCATTGTAAATCAAACACAGGACGATGAAAAGAACGATGCGGTAAGTCGGCTTTTCAAAAAACTGAGTGATGTAGAAAAACAACTGAAAGACGATGACAGGATATTATTTGAAGTTCTGCTGAACGGTTTTTTCCTCGATTATTACAACCAACATTCTTGGGAGATCGAACAGCGTACCAATATCAATTCTCAGGATCTCTCGCAGATCGAGACATGGAGCAAGCTTGATTTTAAAAATTATCTGAATAAAAAATATCAGGAACTTGATCTGCAAAGAGATAAAATGAAAAAAATTTCTCTTATAAAATATGAGAAAGCTTTTTCATACAATGATTATATTTCTTATTTCCCGACTTTATGGGATTGGTATTCGACCAAAAAGATCGAATTTCTTTCTGATAATGGTCTCTTTACCAAAAATGAACTTACGGAAAATCAAATAAAGATTAACACGATCTATGATGATCTGATAGCGCAGAATTCGGGCAATCCCAAATTGTATTTCATGCATAAAAAATTGCAAGCCAACTGTAATCTCACACTGTGTAAAGATCGTCTGACTCAGCTTCAAAACCTTTTGAAAACGGAAACGGAAGGCGATTATAAAGTTCTGATCATGGAAGATATAATGGAACAGTTGCTTTCCCAAAAAAAGGAAAAAGAAGCTCTTGCAATTGCGAATCAGGCAAAAAAGCAGTATCCCAAATCTCCTTTTATTGATAATATTAAAAATAAAGAAAATCAGATCTTAAATCCGTTTCTGAATATTAAATATGAGCAGCAGACCCAAAGCAAAAAGCCGATTCATTTTGTGGCAGAATATAAAAATGTTTCCGCTTTTTCTATTACGATTTACGAAGTAAAAGAGGATCTCACTACTTTTTTGCAGTACGCCAAAAACTCGTATTCTACTGAATTTAATAAGATTAAAAAAAATCTGGTTAGGAAAGAAACTTATAAACTGGATGACCCGAAAGATTTTAAAAACCATAAAACGTCCTTAGAAATACAATCTCTTCCGCCGGGAATTTATCTTGCCGAATACAACGTTGCCGGAATCAGCGACAATGAAACCGAAGCGGAAAAAGACTTTTATTTTCTGGTTTCGGATAACAGAATTATTTATCAGTCAAAAACAGACAGAGATCAGTTATCCAATCAGTTGAAATTAGTGAACAGTGAAAACGGACAACCTGTTATTAATGAAAATCTTACGTTTTATGAATTTGTTTCCAATAATAATTTAACCAAAATAAGCGGTAAAACAGATAATAACGGTATTTTCAGATTTCCTGCAACAAAAAACAATGATTATTACAGAACATTCCTGATCCGACAGCCAAAAACCAATGATGTGCAGATCATGGAAGTCTATGGAGAAAGGGGCTACAATAATGATCAGAATACGGAAACAATACGCAGTAAGGCGCAGATTTTCACAGATAGGGCAATTTACAGACCGGGACAGACGGTTTATTTTAAAGTCATTAATACACAGCGTGATAAAGATATAGAATCTGTAGTGGCCGGATTAAAACAGAAAATTACATTAACCGACACCAACGGACAGGAAGTTTCTTCGCAGACATTTACCACCAATGAATTCGGTTCTTATCACGGAAGTTTTGTGCTTCCGAAAGGGAAACTAAACGGAACTTTTTATATGAGAACGGATGGAAATGACGGGTATAAAAATTTCAGAGTGGAGGAATATAAAAGACCGAAATTTGAAGTGACTTTTGATCCTGTAAAGGATGAGTACAAATACGGACAAACGATAGAACTGAAAGGAAAAGCCATGATGTTTTCCGGAGTTGCTTTAAGCAATACAACCGTTAATTATGAAATTAAAAAACGAAATATCCGCGGGAGATATTTTTCATGGTATCCGCAAAATGATGATGATAATGAAAACTCAGTTTTAGGAGAAGCAAAAACCAATGAAAAAGGAGAATTTATCATTAAAATTGATCCTGAAAAAGACGAAAATGTAGAAGGAATTCAGATTGATAATTATGAAATTAATGCCTCTGTAACTGATATTAACGGTGAGACACAGACTGCAGATACCCAGTTGAAAGTGGCTTCCGTTTCTCATTATATTCAGGCTGATGAAATAAAGAATGTTTTTTCTGATGAAAATGTAAAACTGAATGTTGAAACAAAAAATTACAACGAACAGCTTCTTAAAAAATCGTATCAGGTAAAATTATCAAAACTGGTTTCTCCGGACACAATTTTCAGACAGAATTTCAAATCGGAAGTTCAGGATTTACCAAAATTATCAAAAGAAGAATTCATCAGCAGATTTCCGCATGATTTTTACGATAAAAATGATGAACCTAAAAACCGGAAATCAACCGTAATTCTTGAGAAAACACAGCAACCAATAACTAACGACCAACAATCATCAACCAATCTGGACTTAGGAAAGCTGGAAGCCGGAGATTATCAGTTGGAACTGTATAATATTGAAGGAAAAGACACGATAAAAACGCTGCAGAATTTCAGTGTTTGGGATAAAAAATTGCTTAAACCTGATCAAAAAACTTTCCTGACGGTTGTACAGTCCAAAAAAGAACTGAAAAGAGGAGAAAAAGCTGCATTTACGGTTTATTCTTCGGTTCCGAACGCTCTTCTGAATATTTTTGTACAGAATGGTTCCGGAAAAACGGTTTCTGAAGTTTTGCCTTTTAAAAACGGAATGCTGGAATATACAGCAGCTATTCCAAAAGATAAAGATGTACGAATTTTGAATGTACAGTTTCAGGTAGTTGCCTTTAATGACGTTCAGACAGAATCTGTAAATCTGGATATAGATGATACTGACAAGTCTTTAACGATTGAAACCGTTACTTTCAGAGATAAAATTCAGCCGAATTCAAAAGAAAAATGGTCTGTAAAAATTTCAGGAAATGAGAAAGAGAAAATCAACGCCGAAGTTTTAGCGAATATGTATGATATGTCTTTGGATAAATTTGCTGTTAATCGATATGACTGGTACACTTTATATGCACCGTTTATAAGTACAGTATCATACGATGTGAGAGTGTATCTGCGACAAAAATATTATCAGAAAAGATTGGATTATTTTTCGGGAGAACAGGTTGATGTTCCTGTTTTTGACTGGTTTGACGGAAGTATATTATGGATGTATAACAAAAGTAACCTTTTAGAAACCAGAACAGGAATGGTTAATGTAGAAGGCGTAAAAGCAGCGGCATATACACCGCCACCTCCGCCGCCAACTAAAGGCGCAAGAAAAGATGTTGCAATGAAAGTGGCAATTTCAGAAGATAAAATGGAGATAATTCAAAATGTTGTTCCTGAACCTTTAAAAGCACCTAAAATAGAAACACCTCCGCCAACGGAAACTATTTTAACCCAAGTTCCCGTGCGCCAAAACCTAAACGAAACCGCATTTTTCTACCCGGATTTGAGAACCGATTCCGAAGGCAATGTAAGCTTTGAATTCACTTCTCCGGAAGCACTGACAAAATGGAAGCTGATGTTTTTGGCGCATACGAAAGACGCAAAAGCAGGAACGCTGGAAAAAGAAGTCGTAACGCAGAAAGAATTTTCGGTAACGCCAAACTACCCAAGATTTTTGAGAGAAGGAGATGAACTGAATCTCCAGTCCAAACTATCGAACTTAACGAAAAAAAAATTAAACGGTTCGGCAAGTTTGCAGATTCTGGATGCCTTTACCAATGAAGATATTTCGGCTCAATTTGGTTTAAATTCAGGCATTCAGAACTTTGATCTGAATGAAAACGGAAATTCAGCCTTGACATGGAAAATAAAAGTTCCGGAGAATGTTTCATCCATTGTTTTAAAAGTCGTTGCAAAAGCAGGACAATATTCCGATGGAGAACAGAAAGCCATTGCAGTTTTACCCAACAGAATGCTCGTAACAGACGCGGTTCCTGTTTTTGTAAAAGAAGGCGAAACCAAAACATTTGAACTGGAAAACCTTAAAAATGCGACTTCCACCACGATTTCCAATGTCTCCAATACACTGGATCTCACGACCAACCCGATCTGGGAGATCATGTTTGCGCTTCCGAGCCTGAAAAATGACCAGAATAATTCTGCAGATGTCATCTTTAATAAATGGTTTGCCGATGTTTTGGCATCAGAAATCTTTAAAGCCAATCCGAAGCTGAAAACCGTTTTCGAAGAATACCAGAATAAAGGATTATTAAATTCCAGTCTTGAAAAAAATCAGGAACTGAAACAGTTGCTTTTGGAAGAAACACCGTGGGTTCTGGAAAGCAAAAATGAAGAAGAACAAATGTCGAAACTGGCTTTGCTGTTCGATGTCAATTCAATGAAAAACTCCATTCAGCAGGATTGGGAAGATTTAGAGAAACTGCAGAATCCGGATGGAGGTTTTTCGTGGTATAAAGGTTATCCGAGTTCGTATTCCACATCATTGTACATTCTTAAAAATTTAGGAAAAATCAATGTCTGGCTGAAAGATAACGTAAAAGATTACCAAAGTACTGAACAGAATGAAATGGTTTCCAACCTGATCAAATACGTAGATAATGAAATTGAACAATACACTTCGACTTCGCTCAGTGCGGGAAAAGACAATGTAATCAATAACTGGACTTTAGATTATCTCGACACCCGAAATTACTGGGAAAAACAGTATCCGTTAAAAGGAAAAGGAGTTACTTTAAAATCCCTGGTAAAACAGAAAGTAAAAACGATGAAAATTACAGATTTTACCTTCTTCGGACTGCATCGTGCCGCTTTACTGATGAACGATTATGGATTAAAAGAAGTTTCAGATAAACTTTTAAATTACCTGAAAGAAACTTCCGTAGATTCAAAAACGCAGGGGGTGTACTGGAAACAGAATCTTGATGACTGGGGCTGGTTCAGCTCGAAAGTGGTGAATCATGCAGGAGCACTGGAAGCATTTAACAAATTAAAACCCAACGATCAGAAATTCATTGAAGATTTGAAAATCTGGCTGATTACGCAGAAAGAAGTGAATTCATGGGGAAGCTCAAGAGGAACTTCGGAAGTTATTTTTACGATTTTAAATTCAGGAAAATCATGGACGAATGCGGAAAGTGATAAAGCAACGATTGTTTGGGGCGGAAAAGAACTTCAGCCACAGACTCAGACAACAGGTTATGTGAAATCTACCGTGAAATCGGATGTTTTGGATAAAAATTTAGCCACCGTTACAGTAACAAAACCGGGAGTAGGAATTGTTCAGGGAGGTTTGTTCTGGCAATATTACGAAGATCTGGATAAGATCAAATCCTCTGAAAATTACCTGTCCATAACCAAAGAACTGTACAGAAAAATAAAAACCGTGAACGGGGAAGAATTACAGAAAATCACTCCGGAAACTCCATTAAAAGTGGGCGATAAAGTGACGGTACGAATGATCTTAAATACTGACCGACCGATGGAATTCATCCACATCAAAGACATGAGAGCGGCAGGATTTGAGCCTTTGGATGTACTTTCGGGGTATCAGTGGAAGAATAATTTGGGATATTATCAGTCGACCAAAGATGCTTCCACGAATTTCTATATTGAACACATGCCGAAAGGAAAATATGTTTTTGAGTACGATTACGTTGCCAATGCATCCGGAAGATTCTCGAACGGAATTACCACGATCCAGAATTATTACGCACCGCAGATGAATGCGCATACGAAAGGAAGTAATGTGATGATTTCGGAATGATTTGTTTACAAATGATAAAACGGTAAAAAAGATATTTTAAAAAATCATAAAAGATAACGCGATAATTAGAATATCTTAAGTTTTCAAAAAGAATAAAATTTCAATTTTAAGATTTGGAAAATATAAAAATTAAAATAGAGCTTCATAAAAATTGGATACATGATAAAGGAGGAGAGCAGCTGAACGTTGAAAATGAAGAGTTGAGCAATATGGAATTATTTGGTGAAAATTTGAATTCAGCTGTGTTTTATAATACAAAATTTATAAACGGAGTTTTCCGAAATGTAAATCTGGGCGGAAGTTCTTTCTTTAACTGTGTTTTTTCTTCGGTCAATTTTGAAAATTCGTATCTCAGAAAGTGTGAATTTCACCAGTGCAGATTCCAAAACTGTATTTTTTTAGAAAGTGAAACAACAAAAGCAGAGTTTTATGATACTTCCGTGGAGTTTTGTCTTTTTAAGAATTTAAAATTAGGCTGGAGTTATTTTGGGAATTGTATAATTTCTGGCTCAAATTTTCAGTTGGTAGAAGTGGATGGTTTAATTTTTTCTGACTGTCGGTTTCAGAATCTTGATTTTAAAGATCTGAAATTCAGCAAATCGTATCCTGTGAAAATAAATGACTGTACAAATATTATTGCTGTAGAAGAATTAAAAAAACAAATGAAATGTACATCCGCCTGAACAGTGAAAAAATGAGACAAGTGTATAGAGATACCCTTAATCTGGCGATACAGAAAACGGAGGAACTAATAAAATTATCTCCTGAAATTCCCATGTATCATTCCATCTATAATCAATTACTGGATATTGATGAAAAAATAATAAAGAATACTACTGTTTTTTCTGAAAACGAATTATACAAAAGATATTCTTTAGGACATTTGGCGGTGAAAAATTTCGATTACGAAAATGATGAATATGCAAAATTGTTGATTGATATCTTCGGAGGAGCATTTGATTATCATGTATCATCCGAAAGTTTCAGGCAGCTTCTGTTTGATGGAGATGAAAGAGAATGTGTAAACAAATTGTTTGAAGTTAATTATCAGAAAATCAGGCTGATTTATTTTTGTGACAATCCGTTAAAAGAACTGAAAAAAGAAATAGATCATGAAAGTTTTGATCTGATGATAGAAGAAAACAGCTTTAAACAGATCAATAATTTTATTGAAAAATACATTTCTGAAAAAGGACTGGAAATATATTATCTGAAGAAAAATGATCTGATTTATTTATTTTCCTACGGCGAATATCAACCGGGAAGATATATGCTTTTTTTAGAAGACATCCGAATTTGGAACTCTTAAAATTACGGACATTTTAACTGAAATAAATTATTTAATTAAGAAGAATTGGAAAACGAAATATATGATACGCTGTACTACTACAGCGAAGATGGCGAAGAAGGTTATGATCTCACAGAAGTGCAGCTCATCGGCAAAACCGACGAAAACCGTGTCGAAAAGCTGAAACTTCTGCTTCATCATAAAAATCCCTACATTTCTTATCAGGCAATGCTTATTTTGGTTGCTTGGGCAATTCCGGAAGGATTTGTACAGCTTGACCGTTTCATTTCTGAAAAATGGGATGAAAAGCACAGCTTTGAACCTCACAGAATTTATAATGAAGATAATGTATATGATGTTATCGTGGATGCATTATACATTTCGACACTCAATGGAAAAGAAGAACAGGAATTATATCCTTATATAAAACATTTCTTAAGCATTTACGGAAATAGGTTTTTCGAATCCTGTTTGAAAGATTTTCTGTTGAAAAAAGACTGCAAACCGCTATTGAAAGAAATTGAAGAGGCGATGAAAAGTGCTTTGAAAAATAAAAAATACTATCAGGCAAGTCAGCTTTTTCCGGTCATTGTTCATTACGATAAACACAGGTTTGAGGAATATTTTGAGGTTTTCAGTTCTTTATTAAAAGATGATAAGAGGATTGAATACAATATTGAAGAGGCTGAAAAAATCAGATCATAGATGATTAGCTCTGAATGAAGGAAATTATATTTTAATGTTTTAAGACCAATAAAAAATAATCATGAAAAACCTTTTAGAAAAAAAAGACTGGTATTATTATATTTATGAAAACGGCGACACCATTGAATTATCCGTTCCGATTTCTGCTCCGGCACCGGGTTTTGATGCAATCCATACGCTGACTGATCCTGAAAAAGAGGAATATCTTACAAAAGGAATTACAGCTCTCGAAGACCGAATAAAAGATATGGAAATGAATTTTACAAAGTATGTTTTGAATTCTTGGAGGTAAAATAATAAGAGTAAATTTTTATTGTAATCATGTTTGAAATAAAATTATATATAAAAAACAGAAGTGTAGATTCTTAATATTTCTATATCAGTGAAAAATCCGGAATACTTAAGGTTGAAATTTTTGTCTCAAAATGTTATAAATTGCTAAAAAGTATGAAAGAAGGTCTTTTAGCATTATGCTACAATGTAGATTTGGAAATTTTGAATATCGGAAGAGCCTACAGACTAGAATAGGGAAGCTTATTTTTCCATACTCTTTTAAATAAAAAATATGTACTAATGAAATTAACCAATTATTTTGCGAAGGCAACAGACCTCGATGATAACGTGATAACAATTCCTGTTGATGAAGATGGAACAATTCAGATTTCAAGCAGTCAGAAAATTAAATCATTAAAAACAAATGCCTTATACGTTTTTTGCCGGAACAATGAATTGGAAATCTTAGAAGCACCAAATGCAGTCATTGTAGGATGTAACAAAAATAAAATTACTTCTTTATCATTAGAAAATGCAGAGAAAATAAATTGTGCTGAAAATAAACTAACAGAGTTATATGCTCCAAAAGCGACGCAGATAAATTGCTGCCTGAACAAAATAACTCAACTGAAGCTTGAGAACATCATAGATTTAAAGTGTTCCGGCAATGAGATCGTTTTGTTAGAAGCGCCTAAACTGCGTACAATCGACTGTGAGATTCCTGCGTCAGAAAATCAGAAGGCGATTACTTCCGTTAAAGAAATAGAAATTGAACTGAAAAATATATTTGACCGAAAAAATGTATCAAGCTATGATATTGGTTTTCTCGATTTGGAAGTAAATTTAAATTTACATAAGGAACAGTTGGTAGAAGACATGACTTTTTACATTGCTTTGCAGGAAGAGAGTTTTTTTAGCTATGAAGATGAATCTGATATTGACGGTTTTGAAATTGAGCTGATGACTTTTGACGATAAATTTGGGCAACATCAAAATATTATTGAACAAGTATCAAAACTTCCGATTACATTTAACAGTCCGCAAAAATTAAAATTTTCAATTCCAATTTTTTCATCTTCTGATGGATCTCAGAACTTTTTAGATATTATTAAAGAAGCTCCAGATCATATTTTATATTATGAAAAAGAGCTAGATTTATACATTACTTTCTATTTGAATCCAAACAAAAACAACGAGAAGTATTACTATAAAATCTTTAAAGTTGCTAATCCGTTTTTTAAATCATTGTAAAAATATCATGATAAAAGAGATGAACGAAGTCGACAACCTCATGCAGCAAATCGCTTCAAAATACAGGCTCGAAACTTTAAATAAAGAAAGAACAGAAAATCTGTGGGAAGAAGAAACTCTGGGAATTATGAAGCAGGCTGCATTTATAAAAGACGATGCTTATTTTTATTTTTTAAGTCAGTATGGAGGCTGCAATATTTATGGAGACGGTTTTGATATTGGGATTTTTGGTTTTGACGACTGGCTGAATCCAAGTCTTTTGACCTCTCCTTTACTGAATGATGCGGATATTTATTTGTTGGCAGATCATTATCAGGATCATCATGATGAGATAATTTTTTACGGATATCACGCCACACAGGAAAATGAAAATTCAATCTGGGTTTCTACTGAACTGGAGTCAGGATATCAACCGGTTTATAAAGATTTTACAGATTTTTTAAAATATATTTTAACTATAGAAAATGGAGAATAAGATAATTAAAGGTCTTTATTATAAGGAAGTTTTTTTTAATACAGACGAAGAAAAAGCAATTCTTTCGCGGATTGAAAAAGAAGAGTGGGACAGCAGTCTGAAGCGAAGAGTTCAGCATTACGGTTATATTTACGACTATAAAAAGAAAAACATCAGTCAGGATTCAAGAAAAGGTGAACTTCCGGATTGGCTTTTTGCATTGGAAAAAAAGATTAAAGCAACTTTTAATTTAGAACAGTCTTTTGATCAGGTCATCATCAACGAATACGAACCGGGACAGGGAATATCAAACCATATAGACTGTGCACCTTGCTTTGAAGATGTCATCGTTTCCGTAAGTCTGCTTTCTTCCTGCGTGATGCAATTTTCAAAAGATTCGGAAAAGCATGAAATAATACTGAATCCCCGAAGTATTCTTCTACTCAGCGGAGACGCAAGATACCTTTGGAAACATGGGATCAAAGCCGTAAAAAACGATCAATGGCAAAATACTGCAATCCCAAGAAAGAGACGGATATCAATCACTTTCAGAAAGATAAAGAAAGCTTAAGTAAAAATTCGTATTTTAATTTACAGTTCGTTTTTTCCTGTGGTATTTCATTTTCAATAAAAACTTCCTATATTTCGAAGAATTTAAAAATTTTAAAAACCATGAAAAAAACACTATTCGTTTGTGCTGTTTTGTTTAACTTATCACTTTTAAGCGCACAAACCATAGAATCGGGAAACCGCAGCACAGCAGGATACATTAAAAGCAATGGAACCATTGAAAACAGCAGTCATTCCACAGTAGGTTATATTACAGGAAGCGGAACCATCGAAAACAGCAGTCATTCTACAATCGGATATATTAAAAGTGACGGTAGTATACAGAACAAAAACAGTTCTACCGTAGGTTACGTAAAAAAGGACGGAACCGTGGAAAACAGCAGCCATTCAACCATTGGTTATATAAAAGATAACGGAACGGTAGAAAACGGCAGTCATTCCACTATCGGTTATGCAAGCGGAATTAAAAAAGAATGGGCGGCTGTTGCATTTTTCTTTTTCAAGCTGAATTAATAAATGGTTCAACAGACTTTAAACCAGTTTAAACAGACAATAAAAAAATACTCCTGACAATTACTGTCAGGAATATTATTTTTATTAAGGGCAAATAAGGGCGAAATAATAATTTTTACATCAAAATTTGGTTTTATGAATTTTCCATGTCTTTAATATTCTTTTTCCACGTAAGGAAAAGATTCAGCACTTTAATAATTTTAAAGATGAAAATAAAGACAAAGAATGAAATAAGCGTTGTATAAATAGAGTAGTTCGGGAAGAACATATACTGAACAATAAATGTCACGATATTCAGAACAACAAAAGTTAAAGTGATTCTTTTGTGAGACAGTCCCAATTCTAAAAGATGATGATGGATGTGCGATTTATCTGCCTTGAATGGCGATTTTCCCCGCGAAATTCTGTCTGCATACACTCTCACGGAATCAATCACAGGAATCGTGAATACAAAAAGGATAAAGAAAATACCATAAGGAAACTCTTCCGAACCTCTGTCGAATTTCGTAATATAAATTCCTAAGCAGATTAATAAATATCCTAAAAATAAAGAACCTGAATTTCCCAGAAAAATTTTGTTCTTCAAAGAGAAATTATACCGTAAAAAAGCGGCAATACTCCCTACGAAAAGCAACCCGATTCTTGCCAGTCCGAAATGTCCTTCAATTAAAGCAATGACGAAAAACAAAGCAAAACCTACTCCCGCAACACTCCCTGCCAAACCGTCAATACCGTCAATCAGATTAAAAGCATTTACAGCCGTTGTAATGATTAGTACTGTAAGAATATACTGAAAATAAACATTCATTTCATGGATTCCGAAAAGTCCGTAAAGAGTGGTAATCCGGATTCCTGAAGTTGCAATAATCACACTCACACAAATCTGTATTCCCAGTTTATAAATCGCTCTGATGTCTGTTTTATCATCCAGCGTTCCTACAAAAAGCATAATGTAGGACGTAATGATGATCGGAAGAATATCTTTCCAGCTTTTATCGTCAGAAATCCATAAAAGCAAAAAAACAACAAGCCCGATCACAAGTCCTCCGATCAGCGGAATAGCAGTCTGGTGCACTTTTCTTGCATTGGGAAAATCCACCAGCTTAATTTTCTGGGCAATCATTCTCATGAGCGGAATGACGCACATAGAAAGTATAAATGCAAGAATTCCGTATATAGACAGTTCTAAAAAGTTTTTCATAGCCTTCGTTTTAGCAGTTTATTTAGAGTTGTTGAATAGTTTAATGTGTTTAAGATGCTCTACATTATACTTTTCCAGAATAGCTTTGTCCAGTTCGGAGATGGCAGGCATTACATTTGTTTTCTCATTGATAGTAAAGGTTTCTTCTATAAGCTGACTGTATTTTTTTGCAATTCTTTTCCAGGTATATCTTCTTTCTGCTATTTTTTTCATCGTTCCGGCACAAATCTCAAGATCCTTTGCGGTTAGCTGTTCCAGAATATTTCTGAGTTCATTTTCATTGGAGAAATAAAAAGCCTGATTCTCGGTTGTGGTTCTGTTGTAAGAAACGCCGTTGCTGATGATCGGCAGACCTAAAAACATAGCTTCCACAAGCGAAGGATTGGTTCCCCCAGCAGAATGTCCGTGAATGTAAAGTGAAGCATTTCCGCGGATAAGATCGATGGTTTCCTGTTCGTAAATTGGATCAAGCAGGAGAATATTTTCAAATCCTGAATATTGTTCTTTCAGATTTTTACCGTACTCACTGTTCTTCCAGTTTCCTACCAATACCAACTTGCGGTCCGGAAGCGTGCTGAATACTTTTAAAATCGTATGCACATGGTTTTCAGGTTCAATTCTGCATACTTTTACTGCATATTCTTCATTTAGGAAAGGATATTTTTCAAGATTCTCAGCAGATGGAAGATGATTTATTTTCGTATGATCGGCTCCGTATTCAATTACGCGGCTTATCGTTTTGTACCGTACAGAAGTATAATCCTGAATCGATTCGTTGTCGGAAATATCAATATGAGAGAATTTTACCGCCAGTTTTTCTGCCCACCACAGATATAATTTTGCAGGAACAGACCATTTATCTCTTTTCCATTCGATACCATCGATGGAAATTATAATTCTTTTATTTGTGAATAATCTTACTAATGGTAAAAGCCATGCTCCCGCAACGCCTAAAATCAGAAGAACATCACTTCGGAATAAAGCATGAAAAATAGACCATGTATCATAAGGAATGCTCTGGATTCCGTTTGCATCCAGGGGAAGGTATTTCAGTTTTGCTCCTTTCCAGCTTTTAATTCTCTCTTCTTTGCTGTATTTTTTGGAAGAACAGTATACAGTAAAATCATACATATCGGAAAGCTCTTCTACAAGATGAGCAGTTAAGGTTTCGAAGCCTCCGTATTTTGCAGGCAGACCTACAGTTCCTATAATTGCCACTTTGGTTTTCATAATTGTTTTATTTTATTATGTAATGACCATTAATATTCCAAATGATAAAAAATTTTTTAATTCACTGATAATTAAATAGTTATAATTGAAAGAAAATGTTTTGAATTTCCACAATCTGGAAAATGGATTATAAATTGGAAATAATTTCGAGAGATTTTCTCTCGAAATAGGCTTCAGAAAACAAAAGGCTTTTCTCGTAAGATGCTTCGCTAAAAGATTGATAGACAGATGGGTTGTTCAATATGTAGTTTAATTTTTCAGAAAGTTCATTTGTGTTTTTAGAATCAATTAAAAAACCGTTTTTATTATCTTCAACCAGTTCTGTAACGCCTCCTATAGGCGCAACGATCGCAGGTAAGCCGTAACGCATTCCTTCCAGAATCGTAAGTCCGAACGTTTCCACCCAAAGATCGGGATGAGAGAGATTAAGAATGATACCGGCTTCCTGGTAAAAAGGATGGGTGTCCGTTTGCGTAGGATAAATTATAAGCTGTTTTGGAATTTCCTTTCCTTTGAAATATTCCTGAATTTCCTTTTCCGTAGCATTCACCACAAGTTTGAATATGTAAGAAGGATTTTTTTTGGCTAATTCCAGAAATTCATCCACTCCTTTGTAAACTTTTAAAGAACAGATCATTAAAACCACAGGAGTTTCTTTTTCCACATTTCGGAAACGGTCTGCTTTTTCGGCAAAATCGCTTTCCAGAACATTGTATAACAATTCCTGATTTTTAATTAAAGATTCCTGTTTCAGAAGATATTCCGAAACAAAAACAATTTTAGAGGCTGTCATTTTTGCCGTTCCGAAAAGAAAATTTTTAAATAGTTTCGGCTTTACCGAAGTTTCATGAATATGATAAATAATTTTACAGCCTCTCAGCTTTCCTGCAATTGCCGCCCCGAAAGGCAGCACTGTATTGATGTAAACAACATCACTTTTTTTCAGGAAAAAGAGTAATTTAATCATCAGAAAAAACTGACTAAGAAAGAAATTAACAATTCTTACCAGTGCATTGGATGAAAAGCGATACCAGAACAGATGATTTTTAACCTTCGGAATATCAGATAAAAATCCTTTTCTTCCGCCTGAAGTAAAAAGATGCGCATCCATCCCGTTTTTTGTCCAGGATTTCAGAAGCTGCATCAGAACTTTCGGGCTTCCGCTGTAATCATTCAGAAGATGAACAGATACAATTCTTTTCATGGCTAGATTTGGTTATAGATTGTATTGAGATGATCCCCTCTTTTTTCCCAGGAGAATCGGTCAAGGTAATGCTTTCTGGCTTCGATGCTCATTTTTTGCTGAAGATCTTTGTCTGAAAATAATTTCGTTAAAGCATTGCTTAATTCCGTTACCGTTTTATCATATTCCTGCTGTGGAACAGTAAAACCGCATTTTTCAGTGATAAATTCTCCGGGACCTTCATTTTGAAGGCAGACAACCGGAAGTCCGAAAGAAAGTGCTTCCGGAACCACCATTCCCGCTCCTTCATGAGACGGAAAAAGAAAAACCGAAGCTTTTTCATACATCTTCATCAGTTCTCTGCGGTCGATCCATTCAATGATTTCAATATAATTTTCAGCGTTATTTTGCTGAATTAAATCTTTGTAAAACTGCTTTTGTTCGCCGGTTCCCACCAAAATTAACTTGCATTTCGTTTTTTCTTCTTCAGAAAGCCGACTGATAAATTGAATGAATGAACGAATCGTAAGATCAAAACCTTTCAACGGAACAAATCTTCCTACGCTGATTACGGCGAAATCTGATTTTACCGCCACTTCATCTTTTTGATAAAAATCTTCCGAAGCAACAGAAGGATAGAGCGAATACTGATTTTTTTTAAGTTTAAGCTTATCCAGAACTCCGCTGTTCATGCACCAGATGTGATTGGAATGCTTCACGGTCTTTTTCAGAGAAGGCGAAAGGTTCCAGAAAAAGTTTTTCACCATCCATGTTAAACGGTCTTTAAGGAAGTATTTTTGGGAATAATCGTTCAGATATTGTTTAGGAATAAGAGGATGATGTCCTACAGGTCCCCAAACCAAAGGCTTTTTTAATTTCCATAAAAAACTGGGTGTCCAGTCGTTATGAAAATTTACATTGTGGGCAATATCAAAGTTCACCTTCTGTTTTTTTATAAATGAAACAATTCCCCGTTGCCATAAATAATAGTACAGAAGCGCACCACGACTTCCTTTTTTCCAGAAACGCATCCAGTAAGGAAGATCAAAATAAAGGAAATTCATGTTCTGATATAACGGATCAGGATTTTCCTTCATGTATTTTTCAATATGTGTTTTATTGTTTTCTCTTGTTACGACAAAAACTTTACGAAATCTGGCGATCTGATACACAAAATTCCATCCCATCGCATCTTCCGATCCTTTATACGGATTGATAGCGTAGCAGGTTGCGAGTATCGTCTGATTGGTTTTCATGGGTTCTTGTTTTTAAAAGTTTAGCGGGAACTCCGCCGATAATGCTGTTATCCGGAAAAGATTTGGTAATTACACTTCCTGCAGCCAGAATACATCCGTCTCCGATTTCCACACCGTCCAGAATGGTGACTTTACTTCCGATCCAGCAGTTTTTCCCGATCTTTATTCCTTTTCTGTTGACACCCTGAAGCCGGATTGAAGTTTCGGGATCTTCATAGTTGTGATTTTCGGGGTGACAGCTCAGATATTGTCCTACAATGCATTCGTCTCCGATTTCCAGGCCTCCGGAACCGCCGAGATAAGCAAATTCTCCGATCCCGACATTGTTTCCTATTTTTATTTTTTCTCCGATATTGTTAAAAGAGGTGGAAACAATCACTCTGCTGAAAGCGCCTATCGATACATTGTCTCCAAATTCAATTCCGTGTTTTGCAAGGGCAGAAACATACACATCATTTCCCAAACGCAGAAACTTTCCCCATTTTATTTTAGAAACATTAAAGAAACTTACTCTTTTGCCTAAAAGCATTCCTTTGGGATTTCTGAAAGAGAGAAGCATCCTGAAACCTCTGATGATGCTCCAGAGCTGGATCCAGATAAACTGCAGAACCGCTCCGGAGTTCAGATCATCATCTATAGTAAAGTAGGGACTTCTTAGTTTTATGATTTTTACGACAAGCTTTTTCATCTTTCTGTGATTATTGTGTTCATGATCGTTCCTAATGTCACATCAAGATCATTGTTTTCGATTGCTAAGTACTTCACTCTCTGGTTCTTTCTTTCCAGTTTAGAGAAAAGGGAACTGTACTCTGAAGTAAGGTCGCAAATCGAGTGATACGAAAGTTCTTTTTTTCTGCTAAGTATTTTTTCAGGCGCAGCATACAGGAAGAAGTTGAATTCCGGCTTCATCAGGAAATGATATCCTGTCTCCGTTACGGATTTCGGAAGCTGAATGTTGCTTCTTCTTGCATCGGCAATAAAATCGAAATAATACCTGTCGTATAAAACTATTTTTCCCCTCAAAACATATTTTGTGTAAATAACAAATTGTCCTAAAATATAATCTGTATAATAATATCCGAATCGTAATAAGGAAGAAAGGGAGTTTTTGTTGTTTCCCTGTCTGGGTAAAGAATTCACCGCGTCCTCATGTGCTTTTTCCTTTCCTTTTGTCCATACACTCAGGATGGGAAGCAGGGAAGGTCTGTGTCTCAGTACTTTTACAGGTCTTCTGTAACGTTTTTCAATAAGTTCGGAAACTTCCGAGATCACGGTAGATTTTCCGGCTCCGTCTACACCGCTGAATGTGATGATGAAGCCTTTTTCCGCAAAGGAATCTCTTAAATAATGAAATGTATTTTTAAAATAACTGAATCCTTTATTGTAATTCTTCATTTTCAGTGTTTTAATCGTGAGTTCTCTGTCGGTTATTTTGTTTGATTTTAAATGTTCTGAAACAAATTTAGCGTACGTTTCAGGAATTTCTGCGCCGTTCAGACTGTAAAAAAGATCAATAAATCGGGCAGTGTCTTTTTCTGAAACTTTATAAACGCCATATCTGTTTTTCTTTCTGTTTTCCATAATTTTAGAAATATCCATAATCTGCATATGCTTCCATTTTACCTGATGGATAAGATCCAGATTAAGAATCTCGTTTTGAAGAGTAACAATTCTTACCGTCTGCATGAAAGATTTCTTTACTGTTGAAACTTTCTTTACAAGGCTGTGTCCGGATAAATAGCTGACTAATTTCTGCGCGTTTTCAGAAGAAATAATCATATCAATATCAGAATTCAGCTTCAGTTTTTCAGGTTCTTCACTGTGGAATTTCAAAGCCGCATAATCTGTGTGATAAAGCGCATCAAAAGTATCTAAAATTACCAGTTCTCTTTCGGTAGAATAGTTTTTTAGAATGATATTTAAAGCTTCATTCCATGTTTTTAACAGCCAGTGAATCTGAAGATGCCATTCTTCCTGTGCAGCATAAATGGTAAGGTAAGACAGCGTATTGGTCAGAAGATAGTACTTCAGATAGTTCTGAAGTTCGGCTTCGCTGAACCGGAAGGTTATTTTATTTTTTTCTTCAATCTCTGCATAAATTTCTTTCCAGCTTTTTTTCTGGATTAAAATTCCGTTCTGGATAATAAAATGAAAGAAATCAAACGCTTTTGGCTTTTCTGTAGAAGATAGCTCCCAGTCATAAACAGCAAGTTTTCCATTTTTTATATAACAGTTCCACGAGGTAAAATCTCCATGAGAAAATGCAACTTTAATGTTTTCTTCTTCATTGGTATGTCTTAAAATCGCTTTTATCTTTCGGATGATATTTTTCGGAATTCTTTCATCTTCAATTGTTAAAAACTGTTCTTTTACACTTTGAAAATACTTCCATTCCGATATTTTTACGCTTCTTTCATGGTGTGCTGCAATCTTTTTTACGGCTTCCGCATGAATTCCGGTAAAAGCGTTTTCACGAATTCCTTTGTTTGAAACATCCGATAACCGAAGAATATTTTCACTGATCATTGAAGCTTCAGGAACCTGTAATATATTGCCCGAAATAATTTTTCTCACGTTTTTGTTTTCCGTAGCAATGAGCTTCTTTGCTGTTTCTGTTTCTGCAATTTTATAAAAGTATCCTCCGCTGTACAGAAGCGCTTTGTTGTTCGGACCTACTGTTCCCGTAAAAATTGCCCAGTCGTTTTCGATATCAAAAACCGGCTGACCATTTTTTGCATAATAGAGCGTTTCTTTCTTAAAAACAATTCTCTGCAGATGTAGTGCAAAAACAGTTTTTACCAACAGTTCAAAAAGTTTTGCCTTCGGAGTAGCCGCATTATAAAATTTTAGAAATAACGGCTTTGCGGAATCTGAGTTCCAAAACCATCTTACTGTTCCGTCAGGATTTTTTATATAAGAAAAAGAAATCTTTTTACTGTTCTTTTCCTGTTTTGTAAATAGTTTGTACCCTGTATTTCTAAATAATGTTTTCATGATGATTATTTATATACCAAAATAGTATAAAAATATCTGCCATAAATTCAAATAGCTTATAATCAGTAATTTATGTTGTTTTTAATCTGATTTTCATTCCAGAATCTGGAAAATGGAACTGTCCTGTGGAATTTTAATCAGCAAATAGATCCGGTCTTTTCTTCTTCAGGATAATTTTCTGCCATCTTGTAAGATGATTATTGTTGCGGAATGCAATAGAAAATATAATGATCTGATAGAACATGATCCCATAATTACTTTCTCCAAAAATCCCGAATTCTGTAAAGGAATTAATAACGATAGGAATAAGAATCCCGATAAGCATCAGTTTCAGTTCTTTCTGTTCAGACAATATAGATTTTACAGTAAAAAATACCTGGAAAAGTACAATGGTAAACCCGATAAATCCAAGATTCATCAGAACCTGCATAAAAGTGTTGTGCGTCATTTTTCCCGGATAGGTATGTGCGCTCTGGAAAAACTCCTTGTAATCGATCCTCATAAAGCCAAAACCTAAAAGCGGTTCTCTTGGTAAACCTTCAGTAATTAAAGCCTGCCAGAAAGGAAGCCTTCCGGTAAGACTCATGATTTCTTCCAGCCTTTCCTGATCTCCACCTTTCAGAATAACGGTGTATACCGCAAAAGGTGCAACCATGGCAACAAGCGCAATAATGGCAAATTTCAGGGTCTTCTGTTTGGTCTGGTTGATGTGGAAAAATACGATCAGCAAAACGCCGATCAGGGAAGATCGCGATCCGGTCATAAATAAGGCATATAGAATCACCATAATTTTTATGATGGTCCAGACTTTCTTTTTGAAACGGTAAAGATCAAAAATAAGACATGCAGAACCTACTCCTGCAAGCATTCCAAGCTCATTGGGATTCATCATTGTTCCTCCAAGCCTTGCTTCTTCGCCACCGTCTGTAAGCCGGAAAAATACATCGGGATTAATCCACATTCCAATGACGAAAACCAGTTGAAGCACGAAAACGGTGTTTCCCAGAAGATGATATAATCTGATGTTGTGTCCTTCAAAATAAACGTCTAAAACCTTCAGACTTTTTACGAAAAAATAAGCAAAAACAAAGCTCTGAAAGGTCATAAACCACTGCAACGCACTGAATCCCGGATTGGTACTCCACGAAAATGAAATGAATCCCAAAATTAAATAGCAGATGTATAAAATCGGCGAAAATATGTTTTTGTATTCCAGAGAATTGATGCTTCCGTATCGGATGATTTTAAAGTAAATGAGAATAGAAGAAATCATAACACCCATTCTCCCGACAACTTTTATGGCTCGTGTAATGTTTACATTTTCGCTCCATGTAAAAAAACATGCCACCATAAGCAGAAGAATGATGAAGAGCTGATTGTTCAGCTTTTTAAGAAATTGCTGATGATGAAGAGGTAGCGTTTCCATTTTCAGCAGTTGTAGAGTTTGGTATTCATTTCATGAAGAATTCTATTCCAGTCGAAAGCTTCTTCTACCATTTGTACTGCATTTCCGCAGATCTTTTCATAATTCTGCTGATCTTTCCATATTTTGGAAATATCGAAAAATGCTTTGGTAAGAAGCGTTGTCTTAGGTGAAGGAATATTTATTCCCGCATTGTATTGTTCAACAAGATAGCCGATATTGGTATTTTTTGTAACAATACAGGGTTTGCCGAAATTTGCGGCTTCGATTACCGAAACCGGCAATCCTTCGTTTCTGGAAGGATGCACAAAAATATCCATCTTTTTCAGAAGATCATTTTTTTCTTCTCCAAATTTACTTCCGAAAAGAATTGTTTTATCTTCAATTCCCAGTGCTTTTATTTTTTGATGAAGTTCATCTTTTTCATCGCTGTCGCCCACAATCCACAATTCAGAATAAGGATCCGCTTTAGAAAATTCAGCAAAACTCTCCACAAGCAGATCCAGACCTTTTGTGTAAATATCCAGCCTTCCGATAAAACCGAAAATTAAAGTTTCTTTATACGGATTAGAACAGACTTCATCCTTTATCCTTTCAAATCCATAGGGAATCAAAGTACCTTTTCGGGTTGTATAAATCGACTGTAAACCCTCCATCTCGCTTTCGCCGATGCAGTGAATTTTTGAAGCATTTTTGATGACGCTTTTTTCAAAAAACTCGAAGTAAAGCTTTTTGGTAATCATACTTTTCTGCATAGCGACAGCATTGTACGCTCCGTGGGGCGTAATAATATAATTGAATCTGTGTTTTCGCAAAAATCTGCTTAAGGACGAAAATACAGGGATCCATCCGCCATGAAGGTGAAAAACTGTAGATTCGCTGCTGTTAATAATTTCTTTCTGAAGATCTTCCGGAATGGAAAAAGGATTTTTTTTCCGTTTAAAAATCTTCGTTTTAAAGTTTCTTTCGGGGTAATTAACCTCTGTATTTTCGGAGATTCCCCAAACTTCTACATCCTGTTTATTTTCGGCCTGTTTTGTCGCGATATTATAAACGACTTTATTTACGCCGTTCATCTTTTCAGGGTTAGCTTTTCCTAATATCAAATGTACTATGCCCATACTGAAATCTGTTTTCTGTTAAGTAAAATTTTCCAGTACACGATCATTAAAATCTGATTAATCACAAGTCCCACAACTGCGCCGTAAAGTGCTCCGTATTTTAGTAAAAAATGAAAACTGAGTAATGAAAACACAAACGAAATGCAGTATCCTGTAAAAAAAGCTTTATTCTGCTCCAGTACTCTTATGGAAAGCCGGGTAGGGTAGCTGTACAAAATTACGACATATAGTACCGAAACCAGTTTAATTACAAAACCATACTGCTTGTATTGTTCTCCGCCCAATAACGTAATGAGAGGTTCCGAAAAAATAAAGAAACCGATGATCAGAATTCCTAAAACCAGCATTCCTTTCGACATACTGAAAAGCAGGGATTTTTTTTCTTCTTTTTTGTCCTGATAATGGAGCTTCGCTGTTTTCGGAAGGTAATAATTTTCAACGGTCTGAAGAATGACATTAATAACCCCGAAAAATGACTGAACCAGCCTCAAAGCTCCCAAAGCATTGACTCCTAAATAGATTCCCGCAGCCAGAGTGAAGAAATTACCCGAAAACCACTGAACTATAGAAGCGCTTAAAAGCCATTTTCCTTCTGTAAAATGATAATGAAACAGGGAAGCGTTACTGAAGCTGAAGTCTGCATTTTTCAGACCATACCAAACTCCGGGAAGGGAAGCAATGGCATTAACAATTCCTATAATCAGAAGGCTTTTTCCTAAATCGAGACTGTTTTCAAACCATATTAAAGGAAAAACAATGAGAAAAATATTGTCGATAAAAAGTACAAGTTGTATGCGGTCTATCGTAAGTAAAACTTTTCTCATAAAGTCCTGAAAAACATACGCTGCTGCAAAAACAATGATTGCCACTGTATTCTCTTTGAAAAATGACAGTGCAGAAACCGGTATAAATTTAACAGCAAAAATAAGAGCAGCAAAAATAAGAATTAAAAGTACCGCTGCCTGAAAAACGAAGCCCAGAGACTTTTTACTGTATTCTTTTGCTGCAAGAATCTGGAAAGGCTGTACTACAATGGCATTGCAGATGCCCACCAAAAGATACGTAACCAAAAGCACAGACGAGAACAGACCAAAATCTGAAATATTCAGTTTTCTGGCAAGTAAAAACGTCAGAAGAAAATTGCTTCCGCTGAAAATCAGCTGGTCTGCGAAAACCAGAGATGTGGGTCTGCGAAATATTTCTGTAAGCTTTTTCACGATATTTTTCTGTTTATAAAACGTTTAATAGAGGTCATTAAACTCGGGTTGTAGCCTTCTTTATTCAGAACAAACCACAGATTGGTCAGTTTGTATTCATCCTTCAGAAGTTCTACGTTCATAATTGTTTTTTCGGCTGTTCTTCGGCTGTCTAAAACAAAAAGATTCTGATCTGCCATTTTCAGGAATAATAAAGGAAGTTTTCCTTGTTTTATCGACTGGTTATTGATGATGCAGATTTCGTTTCCTGTCATTCTTTCACGGATCAGATTCTCAATGTCCGTGGAAGTTAATCTTAAATTTTTTTCTTCTGAAAAGTCGATATAATCAATGTTTTCAATATTTTCTAAATTTCCCGCTACATCAATTACCAGTACTTTTCTGGATTGCGCCTGCAAAGCTTTTATGATGTTTTTTGAATGAAACAAATGCTGTTTCGATTTATCATAAGAAGTGATGCAGATGAGATTTTTATCTTTAATAATTTCTTTCAGTTCCATTTCCAGCACGTTCTCGAGAAAGTGATGCATTATGTTTTCCCTGTTTTTAATAAAAGGGGTTGTAAATGCAACAGGAATGGTGCTGTTTTTTTCGATGGTATACACATCATTTACTTTGGCTTTTGCAAAATGTACAGCGTAGATCAGCGCAATAGACCCGATCATACTCATAATGGCTGCAACAATGATGATGATGGAGCGCATCGGTGAAACCGGCTGTTTAGGAAGCTCTCCTTTTGTAATAATTTTATGAAAAGAAATTTTTGCCGCTTTTGCAATTTCTGCATCTATTCTTTTTTCGTTCAGGAAATTATAATTCTTTTCGTAAAGATTAAACTCACGGTTCATGATGTTCAGCAGTTTTTCCTTTTCAGGCAGACCTATAAAAGCCTGCTCTGCAATCTGGATGTCGCGGTCGATATCGTTATACTTAATCTGTAAATTTCTCTGTGTATTTCTTATGCTTTCTGTTTGATAATCAGTAAGATCTTTAATTTTAGCATCAATTACTTTTACCTTTTCATGTTCGGGCGTATAAGTAAGCAGGAGTTCCTTCTTTTCAGCCTGAAGCAGCTTCATATTTTTAATCATTTCCGTAGAAAGAAGGTCGTTGAATGCTTCAAAATTTGGGGCAAGTTCAAGATAATTGTCTTTTCCTTCAGAAATATAGCTGTTGAGATTTTTAATCGCATCCAGATTCATTTTCAGGTTGCTCTTCTGGATTTTAAGCTGAGAGATCTTTCTAAGATCGGTTTCTGTTTCCTGCGGTATATTAATGATATTTTTTCTGTCTCTGTAGTTTTCGATGCGGTTTTCTGCATCGCTAAGTTTGTTGTTTGCCTGCCCGATTTCTCCCTTAAGAAAATCTACGGTTGTATTGGCAGCGCGGTATTTATTTTCAATATAATCTTCAATATATGTTTCTGCAAGTGTGTTCACGAGAAGACTGGCTTTTTCCGGAACGTTGCTTTTATAATTGATTCTGATGACGGGAACGTCTTTATCCACCGAAACAATATCAAGATTCTTATTTATCTTGTCCAAAAGTTTTTCTCTGCTCAGGAATTCAACTTCATAATGATCGATGATTTTAGCAGCAGGTTTAGCCTGAAGCAGGCTGTCGTTTTTAGTAACGAGAATTTTTCCTCCTTTAATATCTGTGGGCGTTCCGAAAGTTCCCTTTATTTCTTTTGTGGAGTCTGAAGCAGCTATCGTAAAATTCTGGGTTGATGTTACGTGGATGCTGAATTTTTTATCGTAATTTTTTTCATCTGTTAAAAAGCCCTCAACTTTTATCGGAGAATCATTAAAGAGTTCTACGGAGCGTACTTTTCCTTTTCTGTAAATTTCGGTGGAAAAAGGTAGTTTTTCAAGTGTTTTTTCAATTAAAGATGTAGATTTAAGAACTTCAATTTCTGTGCTTATCTTATTTGGGGTAGCAAAAACGTCGAAATCTTTGAAGAGATTTGCACTTGGTACACCTTCCTGTGTATCTGCAAGTTTCAGTTTTGCAGTACTTTCGTACATAGGTGTTACGTAGTTAAGGTACTTTTTTGCTGCCAAAACCGCAATAATCATTGCGAGAACGACGATAGGAAATCCTCGTAACAGCGGTTTCAGAAATCTTACATTCTCGTTGTTCATGGTAATAAGTTTTATAATAATCCTATGAGGATGGCTGCTGCGGAAGTAACGGTTGCGAAAGGAATAATGGTTGAAATTCTTTTATCGAAATCTTTACTTTTCTTGGAAGGAACAATGATGTAATCTCCCGGATGAAGAAGGATATTCTGGTTGGGAACGTCTTTCATTTTGGTAAGATCAATATTGGTTACGCGAACATTTTCCCCTTCCTGCCGCAGAATTTTAATTGATTTTAAATTGGCGTACATTTCAAATCCTCCCGCTTTGGAAACAAGCTCCAGTAAAGTATTCTGGTCTTTATCTACCTGAATTACAGCAGGGTTTCTCACTTCACCCATCACTGCAATCTCTTTATTCAGAACCTTTACATCCACGATAGGATTTACCAGCCATTTTTTAAGCTTTGTTTTTATTTCTTCCTTCAGCTCCGGAACCGATTTTCCTACAACTGGAGTAGTTCCCAATTTTGGAATTTCTATATTTCCGTTGATGTCTACCAGAAGCCATTTTCCGTATACTTCATTAGAATTGTAAATTCCGTACACGGAGCCCACACTTAAATCATCTTCACCCCAAACGGAAAGCGTAATTTTATCGTCCTTACGGATTCTGTATTCGTAATTCGGATCATAGCTGAAATCCTGCATATTTCGGGTAGCCTGCTCTTCTTCAAGTACATTGTACGTTTTACAGGATACCAGAAGCATCAGGAAAAAGAATGATAGTGTGAGTTTTTTTAACATAAGATTTAAAATAAAACTGTAAAGAATTTTCTAAAACCTTTCCGTTGGTTCTGAGACAATTCTTCTTTAATTTTTAATATTTTCTCTATTGTATCCGTCATTTTATCGCATACATCAGCATCTTTTACGATGTAATCGAATGCTCCGTACTTCAGGGCGTTTACTGCGGTGTCTATATTTTCCTGCGCAGAAACCATGATTACGTAAATGTTCGGATCGTATCTTTTTATCTTTTTTAAAACCTCAAAGCCGTTAAGATCTTCCATGTTGTGATCCAGAAAAATAATATCGGGTTTCTGGTAAAGCTCGTCCAGACATTCTTCTCCGCTGCTGAATGAGGTAATATCTTCGTAATGGTTATTCTTTAAATACTGCTCATAAACTGTAGCACAAAATCTGTCATCATCTACAATAAAAAATTTCAATTTTTTGTTATTTGTTTCCATCTCTTTTATTTGATAATGATAACGCGATTACCGTGCCTTTATTTAAGTTATTGATAATCAGTATTTATTTAATTGGTTAAATTCCAAAATAAAGACGTTTTCCATATTTTGGAATAAAACTATGTTATTTCCTTTTCCAGTTGTTGTATGGCGGCGGAAAGTGTGTTTTTCACCTCTAAAAACATGGTGTAAAGCTCCGTAAAATCTGTCTGTTGTTCTTTGGATTTTACCTCAAGTTCTTTTACGGTTTCTTTGATGGAGTAGATTCCGACTCCTTCAATACTTGGTTTTATTCTGTGAATAAGACGTGATATTTCTGCATAATTTTTTTCTTCAAATGCCTGTTCTACCAAAGGAATCGTCTGTTGCGTCTGAGTAATGAATATGGAAAGCATTTTTTGAATGAAATCTTCATTTCCCCGGCTTAAAGCCTGAATATTTTTAAGGTCATAAAGTACTTTTTCTGCTCCCGAATCATTGATTTCCGGGGCATTCTGCATTTTAATATTTTTATAAATTACTTTCAGAAGCTCATCTTCATCAAAGGGTTTGGTGATGTAGCTGTTCATTCCGGCAGCAATGCAGTTGTCTATTTCTGTTTTAAAGGCATTTGCTGTAAGCGCAATAATGGGTGTGGTAAGCCTGAAATCTTTACGGATGATTTTAGTGGCTTCAATACCATCGAGCTCGGGCATCTGAATATCCATTAAAATAATATCAAACTGCTGTTTCGAAAGAATATCTATGGCTCTTCTGCCATTATCTGCTTTTGTAACTTCACATCCGAAGTGGGTAAGAGAATTTTCGGCAACAAGCTGATTAAGTTCGTTGTCTTCCACCAGCAAAACACGGGTTCCTTCAATGGAAACATGTTCTTTTACTTCAATGTTTTTCAATGTTGTTTTTTCTTTACTTTTATCCATATCCAGAAAAATACTGATCTCAGTTCCTACATTTTTTTTACTTTTAATTTTAATTTCTCCTTTCATCAGGTAGATAAGTTCCCGGGTAATTGCCATTCCGAGACCGGTTCCTCCGTATTTTCTGGAAATAGAGCTGTCTTCCTGATTAAATTTCTTAAAGATCTGCTTTACATATTCTTCGCTCATTCCTATTCCGGTATCAATAATACAGATCTGAAGAGATTGATGGTTGGGGAAATCTTTTATGACACTGCATTCTACCCGTATTTCTCCTACGTTTGTAAATTTTAGGGAATTTCCGATAATATTATACAAAATCTGTTTTATTTTCAGGGCGTCGGCTTTGAATTCTGAAAAAAGATCATCAGAAAATTTAGCTTTCAGCATTATTTTTTTCTGTCTTGCTTTGGGCTGAAGAATACTGATGATATTACTGATGCATTCTTTCAGCGAAAAAACAGTATTATCCAGAGACATTTCGCCGGATTCTATTTTGGAAATATCCAGAATGTTGTTAATGATGGATAAAAGATGCTGCGCGGCGTTGAAGCTGTTTTCTACAAACTGATTCTGGGTTGTTGTAAGATCAAGCCTTTTAAGTTCCCGGAGAAAACCGATGATGGCATTAAGCGGAGTTCTGATTTCATGACTCATATTGGCTAAAAATACCTCTTTCGCCTTGGAAGCTTCAATTGCTTTAGATTTTTCCTGTTTTAGATCTTCTTCCAGCTTTTTCTGGTCTGTAATATCAAGATGAATACCTATGGAGCCTAACAGATTTCCGTGATCATCATAATTGGGTGCACCGCTGATTGCCCACCATCTCAGTTCGCCTCTTTTATTTTTTATAGGAAGCTGGTAAACGCTGGAAATTCCTTTCTCTCTAAGGTCAATCTGTTCCTGTATAAATTCCAGATTGGCTTCACCCTGTACAAAAAGCTGCGAAGGATTTTTACCGATAATTTCGTCCAGCTCAAAGCCTGAAACGTTGCAGAAACTCTGGTTTGCATAGCGTACAATCTCATCATTATCCACCTCAATAAGCCCGAGATTCATATTCGCAATAATGTTGCGGTATTTTTCTTCCTGACGTTTGATGTTATCCTGCGCTCTTTTTCGCTCTTTAAGCTGTTCTGCCAGATATAAGGAAAGTTCTTTAAGGTCTTTATTTTTTTTCGTATCAAAAGAATAATCCAGTAAGCTTAATGATTCATAAAGGCTCGAAATGGATTCCTGCTTGAGTTCATTTTCTTTCTTCAGATCATTAAACAATTCTTTATATTCTTTTTCGCTTTGCCTGAATGCATGATCGGTAAGTTCTTTATCGCGCTCAAATGATTTATAAGAATCGTTGATTGCATTAATAAAGTTCTTAAATTTCGGGTCGCTGTGGCAATCTTCGGGCAGATGTCTTTTAATCTGTCTTCTGAGTAAATTGTGCAAATCGATTTCCATAGCTATCGTATTTCATTTACAGTGGTGATGGTGATTGTCTGATTGTGAAGTGCACAGTCTCCGAAAGGCTTCACCGGGGAAATTTCTCCATAAGAATAAAAGCCGTTAAGAAAGGTATTTTCACCCAAAACATCTCTCACAATCTCTACTTCTTCAGCAACTCGCTCTCCTAGAACCATTTTTCTTCCAACGCAGCTTACAATAATCCCCAGTTTAGGATCCGGATTCATCTGAAGACATGCATTGGCAGCGTCATTCGCAGCATCAATGAGGCGGTCCAGATTGGCTTTCATAAATCTTACATGGCTTCCGTCCGGCAGATCTCCTGCGAAAATCATCATGTTATTCTTTTCATTGATGGAAAGTATGGTTCTTACCACTGGAGCAGAATCTTCGTCAATTTTTAAAGATAATGGAAAGAGCAGGGCAGAACTTGGGAGCTCTTCTGCATATTTTCCCAGATAGCTTTTATAGAGGTCAAGAGCATTTTTATTATCGATCTCAACAAGGATATTGTTTTGGGATTTGGTAACAGTTCTTTCCAGCCCGAAGCTTTCCCAGCCGCCAAATGATGCGTGAGAAAGTTTCAGCGTATGACCATAAAAACCAATGGCAACGATTTTATTGCTCACCGGAGCTTCATTAAGACCTACAACGGTTTTTTCGAAACGGTCGCTGTCACCCGCCAATCCTCCGGATATTAATACGCCTTCCGGCCGTCCTTCATTAAGGCCTTTCACCAGCTGGCTTCCGTTCACTTTGCTTCCGTCCGACAAAACAAAGACCCATCTGAGGTTTTCATGAGGCAGATTTCCGATTAGTGCTTTTCCGGCTTCATAACTGTTTTGGAAATCATTAATATCAATCTGTTGGGTTTTTATCTGTGCAGAGAAAAATTCAATGGCGGTAACTGTTACAGTTTCATCAAATACTTCATTGCAGAAAATTTCTCCCGAAGAA
The DNA here is from genome assembly GCF_037146035.1 of Chryseobacterium sp. MMO-72. Taxonomy (NCBI): domain Bacteria; kingdom Pseudomonadati; phylum Bacteroidota; class Flavobacteriia; order Flavobacteriales; family Weeksellaceae; genus Chryseobacterium; species Chryseobacterium sp. MMO-72. The sequence continues at coordinate 16,808 of NZ_JBBCWG010000004.1, read as the reverse complement.
GAACATAAGGCAATTTCCGCGTTTGGAAACTTTGTTTTTATGATATTAAAAAAATCTGGGTTTTCAAGGATGTTTCGGCAGCCGTATCCCAGTATCAATTGAACTTTATGATCGTCCAGTTCATCATCGTTTCTTTCAGATATCCAGTTTCCGCCTGCAAAAAGTAGTTTAGCAACTTTCATTTATTCTTTAGTTTTTTTTAGATCTACACTGTTGATGAGGTTATAAACAGTGGATTTTCCTATGTCTAATATTTTGGCCGTCTTAATAACATCATTATTATTCTCTTTCAGAAAATGAAGAATAATATCTGTAGTGTACTGTTTCAGCGTCTTTTGCTCAGAAAGAAAAACTTCGGATTCTTTTTCCAGGCTGTAAAAGCTGATATCGTCCGCGGTTATTTCATTGCCTTCTGCCATTACACAGGCAAGATCCACTACAGATTTCAGTTCTCTTATATTCCCCGGAAAACTGTATTTCATAAGTTTTTTTCTGGCATCCGAAGACAGGCTCAGTGGTTTTATTTTGTTTTCTTTGGCAAAAAGATCAATAAAATGTTTTGCAAGAATTAAAGTGTCCTGATCTCTTTCCCGCAGTGGCGGTAATTCTATCGGAAGACCAATAACACGATAATAAAGATCTTCTCTGAAATTCCCTTTTTTTACTTCATTTGCAAGGTTTTTATGAGTGGCAATAATGAGTCTTACATCTAATTTTATTTTTTGAGTTCCGCCAACTCTTGTAATCTCTCTTTCCTGTAAAGCGCGGAGAAGCTTGCTCTGAAGATTGAGATCCAGTTCTGCAATTTCGTCCAGGAAAATAGTTCCGCCGTTTGCCTGTTCAAATTTTCCGACCGATTTATCTGTAGCGCCTGTAAATGCGCCTTTTTCATGTCCGAAAAATTCACTTTCTACCAGATCTTTTGGGATTGCTGCCATATTTACCGCAACAAAAGGTTTGTTTTTTCGGGAGGAATGGTAATGAATTGCCCTTGCTACAACTTCTTTACCGGTTCCCGTTTCTCCGGTTACAGAGACATTAATGTTGGATTTCAGAGCCTTATTAATTTTTGAAAAAATATTTTTAATAGATTCACTTTGTCCGATGATCGTTTTCTCGAAACTGTATTTTTTTTCAAGTTCATCTTTCAGTTCTTCGACCTCCTGTTTTAAAGAGATATTTTCTCTAAGACGGATGATGGAGTTCCACAAAAGTTCTTTTGTATGTTCATTTTTTACAATATAATCTTTTGCTCCCTGTTTTAGGAAATCTATAGCAACGGAAATATTTTCCTGACCGCTGATCACGATGATCGGCAGGCTTGGATATATGCCTTTAATCTGCTTAAAAAGGTCATCTCCCTGTATGTCCGGCAGTCCAAAATCAATACAAATGATATCAGGATTCCGGTAAAGTTCAGAAAGACATTCTCTGCCCGAACTATAAAGAAAAACTTCATAATCAGGATTAAGCTCAAGATGATATTTTAGCATTTCTCCGAAGAATGGATCATCATCCACAAGGAAAATTCTGACCATTATGATATTTATTAAAAATTCTGATTAAAAGTAAAATTTTTTATTTACATAATGAAATATTTTAATCAATATCTGAACTATAATCCTTTGTTAATGGGTTTTGTATTGATTTTTGTATAGTTAAGCCAAAAATTTTATTTAATGAATAAATTTACATATAAATATTTACACGTTTATAATATTCAATGTTTTTAAAAGTTTAATATTGTAAGGTGTTGATTTTTAAATTGTTGTTTTGTTTTTTTGTAGAGTAATAATAGCATTTTCGGGGTGGAAATTCAGATTGTTAGAATACTTTACATTTTCAGTTCGAAGTAATTGAAATAGTGTTGAAATCGATAATAAAAGATAAAGTTTTTCCTATAGAGATCTGCAATATTGAAAATGACAAAAATACAACTGCAGCAACTTTGAATATAGATAAACTTCTTTTGATAAGCTGATCGGAGAAATTCTACTAAAAAGCTTCCTGTAAAATGCTGTATTAATACGTATTAAATATTGTGAATATAATCGCTGTTTTAGGGTATTTTCATTTAAATTTTAAAAATTTAACTTTATTAAAGAAAATTGGCAAAGAAATTGTGTATATCTATTTGAAACTCTTAAAAAACAAAGCTATGATTTCTTACTACGATTTTAAAAATTTGCCAAATCAGGCACAGTGCAGTTTCGTGATGAATGAAGGACGTGTCATGAGCGAAAGAACAGTAAATTCTGTGAAATATGTACTTTATGAAGTCTCTTATTTTACGGTCGAAGTTATTTGCAATACAGTTAATAATAAAACGGAAGTCATTAATGTTTTTCAGAACAAAGGAGCTTACGCAATATAAACATACTTAAAGCGACATATAATTTATTAAAACAGATCTTTTTAAGGTCTGTTTTTTTTGTTTTAAAACTGGTTGATGAAAAATAAAAAATCCTCAGAGAGAATCTGAGGATAAAAACTAATAACCATGAAAACTCAAATTAAACATGAGTATTAGAGAATATTAAAATATTGTGCCAAGAAAATAGAGCGGCTACATTATTTAAGATTAATTAAGAATATTAACGAAAATTTATATTATTAAATGATTAGTTTAAAACAAGATTGACTTTAAAGTGGAAATTGGAATTCCAGTTAAAATTATTCACAAGATTTAAATTTAACTTGAAAATTATGCTCATTATGGCATAATAATAGGTTGATTATGGGTAGTTAACCAAAAACCATCACAAAATGAATTCTAATAATGAACAAAAAAATCTCAGAGGAAAAACCGTAGTAATTACCGGAGGAAGCAGTGGAGTAGGAAGAGCAGCTGCGGAAGCATTTGCTTTGGAAGGCTGTAATATTGTGGTTGCGGCAAGAGGTAAGGAAGCTCTGGACGAAACAGTTGCTCTGTGCAGGGATTTAGGCGTTACGGCGATGGCTGTTCCAACGGATGTTTCTATTGCGGGCGATGTTCAGAATTTAGCCAACAAAGCATTGCAGTTCAACGGCAGAATAGATATTTGGGTAAACAATGCAGGGGTAATGTCGAGCGGAAAATTCGAAGAAATTCCAATGGATATCAATGAACAGGTGATTAAGACTAATCTTTTTGGCTATATGCATGGCGCGTACAGTGCTTTGCCTGTCTTTAAAAACCAGGAAGAAGGAATTTTAATTAATAATGTCTCTATCGGCGGTTTTATGCCTGCTCCGTACAGTGCGGTTTATTCGTCCACAAAATTTGGCATTCGTGGACTGATGGAATGTCTTCAAGGCGAAATTTCAGATTTTCCGCAGATCCATATCTGTAATATTTATCCGCAGATCCAGCGTTCAACTGGAAATATGCATTCTGCAAAATATTCTGGGCTGGATTTTAAAATTCCTCCTTTTGCGGCAGATCCGAGAGATACAGCTGCTAAAATGGTAGAATTAGCTAAAAATCCTAAAAAAGATTTGTTTCCTGATTTTACGTCTATGGTATTGAAAAATGTGTACGGATTATTTCCAAAGCCTGTAATTAACAGTGCTTCAGCAGTTATGAGGCTTATGATGAAGGTGAAAAATGCTCCTTCAGATTCAGGCAATATTTTAGAACCATCTTCGGAACCTCACCGGATTTACGGAGAAACAATGCTTCCGGTTCCTTCCAGAAAGACAAAAATGGCAATTTTGGCGGGATTGGGATTAGGGTTGGCTTATATGTTTGTGAAAATAAAATCCGGCACTTCTGATAATGCTTAATAAATGCAATGATCCAAAAATACCACCTTCAGATTTTTAATTTGAAGGTTTTTTATTGAAGTTTCTGATAAAACAATTTATTCCTGAAATTTCATGACTGCGGTCATAAATCAATACTTTGTTGAAATTGTAAATTTGAGATAGATGATCTTTCAGACTGATTTATAAATGCAAATTTATAATTAGTTGTCAATTCAAAAATGATAAATTTTAGTTGATGATCACATATTATATGCTGCAATAATCTGAGTAAACAAGGATTAATTGTTTCGGATTTTAATTAAACAATAAATTATGAACAGAGACGGAGCTAGGAAAAGCATTTGGCAGGAAGAAATTAAAAGTTTCTCTTCCGATCCGGATTTTGAAACGGTGTATGATGTAGCAATTGTCGGAGGCGGTATTACCGGAGTTTCAACGGCGCTGAAACTTCAGCAGGAAGGAAAAAAATGCATCATTCTTGAAGCATCAAATATAGGTTTCGGAACAACTGGAGGAACAACGGCACATCTTAATGATTTTTTTGATACCACTTTTTCGCAGGCTGTCAAGGATTTTGGTCTCGACAATGCAAAAATATTTGCAAAAGCAGGGCAGGATGCGATTCAACTGATAAAAAACAATATTCAACAGTTTAATATAGACTGTGATTTTGAACATAAATCGGCTTACCTTTTTGCGCTCGACGAAAAGCAGAATAAGCAGTTGAAAGATATTGTGGAAGGAGCTTCAAAAGTAAATCACACGATGCATTTTACAAGAGAAATTCCCTTTCCTGTTCCTTTTGTAAACGCGGTACTTATTCCAAATCAGGCTCAGTTTCATCCGATAAAATACATAAAGGCGCTGTGTGAAGCTTTTTTAAATCTTGGAGGCGAAATTTTAGAAGATTGTCTCTGTGAAAATCATGAAGAGCAGGAGGATTTCATTATCGTAACGACCTCAAAAGGAAAGATCAGAGCCAGAAATCTTGTTTATGCAACACACATTCCTCCCGGTAAAAATGTGCTGAGTTTCGTAAATGCACCTTACAGAAGCTATGCAATGGCGTTCAGCTTAAAAAATAAAAACTATCCGACGGAACTGGGGTATGATCTTGTAGATCCTTATCATTATTACAGAACTCAGACAATTGGCGGTGAGACACTTTTGATTGCTGGAGGAGAAGATCATAAAACCGGACACGCAGAAGATACAGGAGAATGTTTTTCAAAACTTGAAAATTACGTTCGTAAATATTTTGAAGTTGATCTTGTTTATTTTAGCTGGTCAAGTCAGTATTATGAACCGATAGATGGCTTTCCTTACATCGGAAAAAGTCCGGGAAGTAACGGGAGTGTCTTCGTTGCAACGGGATTCAGAGGAAACGGGATGATTTTCGGAACGCTGTCCTCACAAATTATAACCGATCTCATCCTCGGACGCGAAAATAAATATGCAGATCTTTTTAATCCTTCAAGAATTAAACCGGTTGCGGGAATGGCAGATTTTATAAAAGAAACTGCTGCGGCTGCATTCGATTTTATCAAAGACAAACTTCTAAAAGAAAAGATTGAATCTTTGGGAGGAATTACCGAAGGTGAAGCTAAAGTAGTAAAGTATGAGGGGAATTCTTATGCGCTCTACAAAGAATCGAATGGAAAAGTACATCTGTTAAAAAGCAGCTGTACTCATGCACATTGTGATGTACGGTGGAACAGTGCGGAGTTGAGCTGGGATTGTCCTTGTCATGGCTCAAGATTTAATGTTAATGGTAAAATATTAACAGCACCTGCCGTAAATGGACTTCAAAGGGTTGATTCTGATGAGAATTCTTAATTTTTTCTGAAATGTCTAAAAGAAATTTTTTTTTACCGGAACAGTTTAAGTATTGTCCTGCTTATTTTTATGATAATCTGTTTGTTGGGTCAGTTTCTTACAGGCTGGAAAACAGAAAATAAGGAACTCGCCGAAAATGGGAAATCTCTTTTGTCAATAGCAGAGTACATCCACAGCGGACATTTTATTCAGGCAACATTTGAAAATTGGGAAAGCGAATTTCTGCAAATGATGCTGTATGTAGTTCTTACCGTCTCTTTAAGGCAGAAAGGATCCAGCGAATCTAAATCCTTAGATGAAAAAGAGGAGGTTGACAGAGAGCCTAAAGTGCATCCGAAAGCTCCATGGGCAGTAAAAAAAGGCGGAATCTGGCTTCAATTGTATAAGCATTCCTTATCGACGGCATTTGCGGTTTTGTTTTTGGCGAGTTTCCTGATGCATTTTTATGGAAGTCTGAAAGATTATAATGAAGAACAGATTATGAAAAATAAAGAGACAGCAACAGCGTTACAGTATATTGTGGATTCCAGATTCTGGTTTGAATCTTTTCAAAACTGGCAAAGCGAATTTCTTGCGGTATTTTCACTGGTCGTTCTCTCCATCTGGCTCCGTGAAAAAGGCTCCCCAGAATCTAAACCCGTAGATGCTGCGCATGATGAGAACGCCTGAATTTTCAGATGGGATAATAAAAAATCCTTCAAAATTTACTTTGAAGGATTTTTTTTGCGGAGAGTGAGGGATTCGAACCCCCGGACCTGTTACAGTCAACAGTTTTCAAGACTGCCGCAATCGACCACTCTGCCAACTCTCCAGAAACTCCGATTATATCGTTGTTTTCAGTGGTGCAAATATAGAAAGATTTTTTATTCCCACAAAATAAATTTTCAGGTTTTGCTGAGAAATATTAAAAGCTACTTAATATCAGTAAGATAATTTTAAAAAAAATTAAGGCAGCCATTTCTCCGTGATTTAAAAAAGAAAAGCTGCCTTAATAAACTAATTGTACGTAAAATTTTAATTCCGATATAAGTATACGGAAATGTATAGAATCTCTTATTTTAAAGTGATTGTTCTGTTGAATGTATTGCCGTTTTCTTCAATACTGATGATGTATTGATCTGCAGTTTTAGGATCAAAATTAAAAGTCATATTCAGTTCGTTGGCATTTCCTTCTTTCACGGAAGAATAATACGTATTTCCCGAATAATCGGTTACGGAAATATTTACCTTATTTTTCAGATTGGCAATATGCAGATTAACAATATTTCCGGAAATGCTGTATTCCGGTTTACTGATAACCGCGAAAGGAGTCTTTTCAATATTTACCGTATGATCATCACTGATTTTAATCTTATATTTTTCGATCTTTTGTTCAGATTCCGCTATAAGATAATAGGTTCCCTCTGTTAAATCTTCAAGATTGTAGGTTTTAATAACGGAATCCTCTTTCTCAAGCCTCTCCGAAAAAACCTCCCCGTAAGAATCATTATATATAATCAGCGATAGATTTTTAGCATTGCTCAATTCAAAACTTAAAGTTTTGGATGTTGTCGTTCCAAAAGAAAGAGAAAAATCTCTGTCTTTAGCCATTGCTTCTGTAGAAACAAAAAGAAATCCTGCAAAGAAAACGGACTGTAATAATTTTTTCATAATGATAAGGGTTTTATTATCAGTTATTTATATTGCAAATGTAGACTTCTTTTAAGACAGCTGCTACCATACAATTTTCATATTTATGTTTTATTTTAACCTTTATTTTTATTAATTAATAAATATTTGTTAATTTTGTGTATGATTTAACCGTTGGCTATGAAACATTCGCATCCTGCTTTTGAAGCTGTAAAACCCAATATTGGAAGCAGTTTTACAAGTCTTAAATTCCTTCGTAACGAAAATATAAAATCTCATGTCTGGCATTATCATCCGGAAATAGAGCTGATTTTTGTATGCGGAGGTTCCGGAAAAAGACAGATAGGAAGTAATATTTCCTATTTTTCAGACGGAGATCTTGTGCTTATGGGAAGTAATCTGCCGCATTGCGGAATGACGAATGAAAACACCAATAACGATTACGAAATGGTTATTCAGTTTAAACCCGATTTTTTAGGAGAACATTTCTTCGGACTTCCCGAAATGCAGAGAATTTCTGCCCTCTTGGAAAAATCAAAGGCAGGAATTGTTTTTTCTGAAAATATTAAAAAAGAAATAGGAGAAAAAATCGTAGAAATGCACGAGTCTTCCTCTTTGGAAAAACTTGTGAAATTTTTGGAGATTTTGGATACTTTGGCTTCAACCTCAGATTACAGAATTCTCAATGCCGGAAAATATTACCTTCAGACACAGGTTGAAGACAATGAAAGAATCAATCTTATTTTTAATTACGTGAAAGACCATTTTAAAGAACAGATAACCCTGGAGCAGGTTGCGGATCTTGCTAATATGAGAGTGCCTTCATTTTGTCGTTACTTTAAAAAAATCACCAATAAGACCTTTACTCAGTTTGTTAACGAATACAGAATTACCCATTCACTCAAGCTTCTTGCCGAGCAGCCTTTAAGCATTACTGAGGTTTGCTTTGAATCCGGCTTTAATAATTTCAGTTATTTCAATAAGACTTTCAAAGAATATACACAGAAAAGTCCCTCTCAATACAGAAAAGAATTTAATTTTCTGATAGATTAATTTTATCAAAAAAAAGAAGTATTTAAGGTAAGTTGTAAAGCTTACATTCTTAAATACTTGAATAGGAAAGGATAAAATCGAATATTTCAGTTAACGGAATTTTCTGCCCGAACTTCCATAATGATTGGCAGAACTTAGTCCGTGAAAGTTATTGTAGGTGTGATAAAGATCCTTAAAATAGATTTCATTATCAGTTTCCTGTTTTTCAGAAACAAAATGATTGGTGGGAATGTTGTAAACTTCCTTTTGAGAATATACCCTTTTCTGAATGGCTTTCTTTGCGCAATTACAATTCAGATGATCATTTTTTTCATGTTCAGCAAGATCCATGATGATGACTTTTGTATTTTCTAAGTTTCTGTATTTATCAAAAGTTTTCTGATCCAGTGTAAACGCAGGTTCGCCATGATATAAAAAATGGTCGACGATTTCCGGATGATAAGTATGTTTGGAATCGAGTGGGGCAGCGGAAGTGTAGCCTTTGCATTCTGTACATTGGGCAACTTGTATCTGTATCGGCATATCTATGATTTTAAGTGTGCCTTATTTATATCACAAGTTGTGCCATCATCTTTACTTTTTTAAACAAATTGATGAGATTTAAGAATAATATTCAGAAAATAAGTGCTTTAAAAAAGTGAAATATGTTGAATAAAATACATAAAAAAATCCCCGACTTTCGGCGGGGATAAAAACTAATAACCATGAAAACTCAAATTAAACATGAGAAATTCACTGCAAATATAAGAACAATAAAACAAACCCACGCAATAAAACGTGGGTTAATTTTGAAAAATATATTTAAGTGAAAAAGTGTTGTTATCCTGTATTCAAACACTGTGCCGTGAATAATTTTATTAAATTAAAATTTTAACTAAAAATGTGGTATGTGGTTAAAATTTTACTCTTAAATCACTGAATTGAAGAAAGAAAAAAAATCCTGATTTTTTTTAAAAAATTTACAGATGATAAAATTTTTTTCCACTATTGTGGTATGTGTTTTGATAATAGGTAAAAAATTCCTGTTTTTCGAAATATTGTGAGTATTTTTGAAGCTGAAGTAAATATAATTAATTATTGATTTAAAGTTTATATGATCTTAATTGTTGATGACAACCAAAGTAATCTCTATTCACTCAAAAAATTACTCGAATCCAAGGATTTTCAGGTGGAAACAGCAGATTCCGGTGAAGAAGCTTTAATAAAAGCTTTGAAAAATGATTACGCACTGATTATTTTGGATGTTCAAATGCCGGATATGGATGGCTTTGAAGTGGCAGAAACTTTAGCGGGCTACAGCAAAACAAAAGAAGTACCTATCATTTTTCTGTCGGCTGTGAATACCGAGAAAAGATTTATCACACGCGGCTACGCTTCCGGAGGAAAAGATTATGTAACGAAACCTGTAGATCCGGAAATTCTCATGCTGAAAGTAAAAACTTTCTACAACCTTCAGGAGCAGAATCTTGCGATGAAAAAAACGCAGCAGAGTCTTGAGCTTGAGGTAAAAGGAAGAAGAGAATCCCAGGTAACTATGAAATCGCAGATCGATCATTTTCATTTAATGCTTGAATCTCTCCCTCAGATTGCTTTTACCCTGAATGAGCAGGGAACAGTAGATTTCGTAAACGGTAAATGGTATGAGTATTCTGATTCTGAAAAAGACTTTCCCGAAACCCATCCGGATGATTATAAAATTAAAGAAGAATTTGAACGATGCAGGAAAAGAGGAAAATCCTTAGATCTTGAAGTCAGAATAAAAAATAGAGAAACGGGCGATTTCCGCTACCATCTTTTACGCGTAACTCCCGTGTACGAGGAAAACGCAATCAAAAACTGGGTAGGAACCTTCACAGATATAGACGATCAGAAGAAGGTGGAAAAAGAAAAAGATGAATTCCTGAGTATTGCGAGCCACGAACTAAAAACACCTTTAACCAGTATAAAAGCATACGTACAGCTGCTGGAAAGAAAGTTAAAACTTGATAAAGAAAGTGCAGAAGCCGGTTTTCTTACCAAAGTACAGGATCAGATCGAAAAACTGAATACTTTAATTACAGATCTTCTTGACGTTTCCAAAATCGAAAACGGAAAGCTGAAAATCACCAAAAAACCTACAAATCTGGAAGGCGTTATCAGCAACGCAATAGATACAATAGTGCAGACGCACGAAAGCAGAGTGAAGATCAAACGAGACGGAGTAAAACCGGATATTTTAATTCCGCTAGATGAAATCCGTATCGAGCAGGTTCTCATCAACTTTTTAACGAACGCTATAAAATATTCACCTCAGAACAATCAGGTTATTGTAACCACTTTTGTAGATGAAGAAGAACAGGAAGTAAGAGTAAGTGTTACAGATTTCGGAATCGGGATTCCGGATTTCAAGCAGGAAGCTGTTTTCAATAAATTTTACCGTGTAGAAGAGTCTTCACTCCAGTTTCAGGGAATGGGGATCGGTCTTTTCATCTGTTCCGAAATCATCAAACAGCACCACGGAAATATTGGAGTTTCCAGCAAAGTTGATGAAGGATCTACGTTTTATTTCACTTTACCTTTAAATTAATTTTCCATGCCGAAAAAATTTATAAGAAATCTTCAGTTCGGGGTAGGATTTTCCATCCTGATCCTGATCGCAAGTTCACTGGCTTCATACTTCAGTATACAGAACCAGATGGATCACCGCGAAAGTGTTGGTAAAAGCAGACGTGTCGTAACGGCAGTAAAAGATGTTTTGGTGGCTGTTCTGGATGCGGAAACAGGAAACAGGGGATATCAGCTTACCGGTCAGGAAAGTTTTCTGGAACCCTTTAAAAGAAGTATTTCTGAATATTCCAAAACCTTTGAATATGCAAGAAGTCTCGGAATTACAGATCCACATCAGAAAAGACTTCTGGATCTGCTGGAGAAAAATGTAGAGATCAACCTTGCCAACATGAAGCTCTTTGTAGAAAACCGAAGAAGAGGAGTCATGATGACGCAGGAACAGATCGAGGAAAGCAAGCAGCATATGGACCGATGCAGACAGATTGTAAAAGAATTTTCTCAGTACGAAGAAAATCAGCTTGCCATAAAAACCAAAGATCTTAATAAATCTTCCCGAACTACCGTTTTCTTCATTATATTTTCTTCTATCGCAGCAGTTGTGGTTACTGCATTTTTCTACATCAAATTAAGAGCAGATCTCATCAGAAGAGACAAACTTGAAAAAATGCTGAAAGCAAAAGATCAGGAAATGTCCAGAAGAGTAAGTGCCATTAAGCAGATTGCCAACAGAATTGCCAACGGAGATTATGACCAGAGAGTTGTAGATACGGCAGAAGATGATCTCGGAGAATTGGTAGATTCTTTAAATAATATGACGGAATCCCTGAAATTGTCTTTCGATACCATTAATAAAAGCGACTGGAGACAGAAAGGTCTTGCCATTCTTAATGAATCTCTCGTAGGAAACAAATCGGTGAAAGACGTTGCCAAAGCATCTCTTCATCAGCTTATTGAATATGGAAACTGCATCAACGGATCAATTTATCTGTATGATGAAGGTTTACTAAAACTGAACATCGCTTTCGGTCTGGAAAACAACATGAAAAAAGTTTTCGAACCGGGAGAAGGAATGGTAGGGCAGACTTTCGTCAGCGAAAAAACTCAGGTATACAATAATCTTCATGAAGATGATTTTGTGGTAACCTTTGCAAGCAGCACCATTCAGATTTACGGAATTATGCTGATCCCGATCTTTGCCGACGGTTTCATCATCGGAGTTCTGGAATTAGGTTCAACTACCAACTTTGAAAAAGACAGAGTCAATTATTTCGTAGAGTGCAGCAGAAATATAGGAATTGCTTTAAGTGCAGCAAAAGGCCGTGAAAAAGAACAGCAGTTGCTGGAAGAAACACAGGCGCAGTCGGAAGAACTGCAGGTACAGCATTCTGAACTTGAAAATCTGAATACCGAGCTCGAAGCACAGACGCAGAAACTTCAGGCTTCAGAAGAAGAGCTGAAAGTTCAGCAGGAAGAATTAATGCAGGCAAATGCAGAGCTGGAAGAACGTTCAAGATTATTGGAAGAAAAAAATCATCTGATTGCAGAACGCAACACAGAAATTCAGAAAAAAGTAGAAGAACTGGCTTTGAGTACAAAATACAAGTCGGAATTCCTTGCAAATATGTCTCATGAGCTTCGTACACCGCTGAATTCAATTCTCCTCCTTTCCAGGCTGATGGCAGAAAATCCGGATGAAAATCTTAATGAAGATCAGATAGAATCTGCAAAAGTAATCCAAAGCTCAGGAAGCAGTTTACTAACGTTAATTGATGAAATTCTGGATCTTGCAAAAATAGAATCAGGAAAAATGACACTTGAATATCAGGATGTGGTGATCAATGATGTGATAAAAGATTTAAAAGATCTTTTCAATCCGGTATTTCAGGAGAAAAAGCTAGAGTTTAACATCAATATCGACGAATCCGTTCAGAAAAACATTGAAACCGACCGTTTAAGAGTCGATCAGGTTTTGAGAAACCTATTATCGAATGCGTTAAAATTTACTACAAAAGGAAGCATCGATTTAAATATTAAAAAAGATCCTAAAAAAGCAGATTTTATAATCTTTTCCGTAAAAGATACGGGAATCGGGATCGCTGAAGACAAACAGAAAATCATTTTTGAAGCATTTCAGCAGGCAGATGGTTCCACAAGGAGAAAATTCGGCGGCACAGGTCTCGGATTATCCATTAGTCGCGAAATTGCCAGATTATTAGGCGGAGAGCTTACCTTAAAAAGTAAAGTGGATGAAGGAAGTGAGTTCAGTTTAAGTATTCCTGTAAAAGCAGTTCCTGAAGTTCCTCAGGTTGAAAAAGATCAGAATCTGGTAGAAATCATCCGTGAAGATGTTGAAGAAATCCAGAATATTCTTGATGAAAAACAGACGGAAGAAAAAGAAGCGGTGAATACACTTCAGATTCCTGAAAATGTGGACGACGACAGAAATACCATTCAGGAAGGAGATAAAACCATTTTGATTATCGAAGATGATACCAATTTTGCCAAAGCATTGCTGAAATATGCTCATTTGCAGAACTATAAAGCTGTGATTGAAGTAAGAGGAGACCGCGGTCTTGCTGCTGCACTGGAATATCGTCCGCAGGCAATTCTGCTGGATGTTCAGCTTCCTGTAAAAGACGGATGGCAGGTAATGGATGATTTAAAATCCAATGCGGAAACAAAGCACATTCCGGTACACATGATGTCTGCACTTCATGTAAAAAATGAAAGCCTCATGAAAGGTGCGATTGATTTTATCAGCAAACCTGTAGCACTGGATCAGATGACGGATGTTTTCAGAAAAATTGAAGAAGCCCTTAAAAAAGGTCCGCAGAAAGTATTAATTGTAGAAGAAAACGCAAAACACGCAAGCGCATTGTCTTATTTCCTCAGCAATTTCAATATTTCGTTGTCGGTAGAAAATAATGTGGAAGACAGCGTAAAAGCTTTAACAGCCAATCATGTAGACTGCGTCATTCTGGACATCGGAGCTTCAAGAGGAAACGAATACGAAATTATAGAATCCATAAAAAGTTATGAAGGACTAGAAAATCTTCCGATCATCATCTTTACCGAAAGAAATTTATCCAAATCCGAAGAACTAAAAATCAAACAGTATGCAGACTCCATTGTTGTAAAAACAGCACATTCTTACCAGAGAATTCTGGATGAAGTAGGATTGTTCCTGCATCTGGTGGAGGAGAAAAATAATTCCATTGAAAATGTAAGAAGCAAAACAATGGGATCGCTTACGGAAGTTTTAAGCGGTAAAAAAATACTCATTACCGATGACGATGTCCGAAATATTTTCTCCCTTACCAAAGCGCTTGAAAAATACAAAGTAGAAGTTGTGGTTGCTATGGACGGAAACCATGCGATCCAGCAGATTAAAGAAAATCCTGATGTAGACGTTATCCTGATGGATATGATGATGCCCGAACTCGACGGTTACGAGGCAATCAAGGAAATCAGAAAAATGCCTAAATTCAAAAGACTGCCGATTATTGCCATTACAGCAAAATCCATGATCGGAGAACGTGAAAAATGCATTACCGCAGGGGCTTCAGATTATATCTCCAAACCGGTGGATATCGATCAGTTACTATCCTTACTTCGTGTTTGGTTATATGAAAGTTAAACAGCTAAAATTCTGATGAATAAAAAAATTCTGATCGTGGACGACGATCCGCGCAATATATTTGCTTTAAAGCTCACCCTGAAAGCCAGAGGCTACCAGATTGAAAGCAGTACAATGGCACAGGAAGCCATTGAAGTTTTGAATAAAGACAACCATTTTGATGTGGTTCTGATGGATATGATGATGCCGGAAATGGATGGGTATGAAGCCATAAAGATGATAAAAAATACCCCTTCTATCAGCAATATTCCTGTAATCGCAGTTACTGCACAGGCAATGCCGGAAGACCGCCAGAAATGTCTGGATGCGGGAGCTGCAGATTATGTTTCCAAGCCGATAGATGTAGACCTTTTAATGAACGCTATAGAAAAATTATCGTAAATGCTGGAACCAAGTATTGTAAAAGATGAAGAAGTAGAGTATCTCATAAAAGATGTCTACGATATGTATGGTTACGATTTTTCAGAATACAGCCGCGCTTCTTTCAAGCGCAGGGTGAACCGTATATGCCTGATCGACAGATTTACAAGCTTTGCAGAGTTAAGATATACAATACTTAATGATCCGGAATACCTGAAAAGATTCATCGAAGAAATTACCGTAAACGTAACGGAAATGTTCCGCGATCCTCAGTTTTTTAAAGCATTAAGAGAAAAGATCCTTCCACAACTGGGAACGTATCCGCTCATCAGAATCTGGGTGGCAGGATGTTCCACAGGTGAAGAAGCTTATTCCATGGCTATTTTGCTGAAAGAAGCCAATTTGTATCATAAATCTTTAATTTACGGCACAGATCTTAATCCTTCTGTTCTGGAAACAGCAAGAGCGGGAGTTTTTCCTTTACAGCAGATGAAGCTGTATTCCGAAAACTACATTTTATCGGGCGGGAAAAAAGATTTTTCAGATTATTATACCGCGAATTATGACAGTGTAAAATTTGATAAAAGCCTTCAGGAAAAGCTGATTCTTTCTACGCATAATCTCGTTTCAGACAGCTCTTTCAACAGTTTTCAGCTGATTATTTGCAGAAACGTTCTTATCTATTTCGATCGGGGACTTCAGGAAAGAGTCTTCCGTCTTTTCGACAACAGTCTGGAAAATTTAGGTTTTTTAGCTTTAGGTGCAAAAGAAACGCTTAGATTTTCTAAATTAGATAAAAATTATAATCAGGTGGATGATCAGAAGATCTGGAAAAAAGTAGATCATCAGTAAGCTGTTTTATCATGAAAACGAATAATACAAATATTGAACTGATTGCTATCGGAGGTTCCGCAGGAAGCTTGCAGGTCATTCTCGAAATGATTAAAAAAATAAAGGAAAAGCTGGATTTTGTAATTCTGTTGGTGGTTCACAGAAAGGCACATTCCAACAACATTCTGCAGACCTTGCTGCAGCAGTTTTCGCCTGTAGAAGTTATTGAGATTGAGGATAAAACAGAAATTCAAAGCAATAAAATTTACATTGCTCCCGCAGATTATCATTTATTGTTTGAAAATAAAAACCTGATGTCTCTGGACAGCTCGGAAAAAATGAATTATTCCCGCCCTTCCATTGATGTCACCTTTAAATCTGCAGCGGAAGTGTATGGTGAAAAAATGATTGGTGTACTGCTTTCCGGAGCCAATGCAGACGGAGTGGAAGGTTTAGCATACATCAAAAAAAATAACGGAAAAGTCTGGATTCAGGATCCTGAAACCGCAGAAGTGGATTATATGCCGAAACACGCCGTAGAAGAGATTGATTTTGACCTCATTATTAAACCCGATAATCTGGCAGATTACATCAATCAGTTATAAAAAAATGTAACCCCTAACTAAAGTTAAGTATATATGAATAAGAAGAAAATTTTGATTTTTGATGATGATAAAACTATTTTAGAAGTCATCACCATCATTTTTGAAGAAAATGGTTATCAGGTCGAAATTTCGGAAACTTCACATGACATTTTGGAGAAAGTAGAACAGTTCCAGCCGGATGTTATCCTTATGGACAACTGGATTCCCAAAATTGGTGGAGTGGAAGCAACAAGGCTTCTGAAGAATCATCAGGAATTTAAAAGCATTCCCGTGATCTATGTAACGGCAAATAACGACATTGTGGCTCTGGCGCAGGAAGCGCAGGCGGATGATTATGTTGCCAAACCTTTTAATCTTGAAGATTTAGAAGACAAAGTAGCAAAGTACCTGCAGTAATCTTCGGAAAGTTTAAAGTAATTCTCTCAAAAAATAAAACTCCCTGTACAAAAGCTTAGACTGCACCCAAAAGTTTAGACAAAATTACACAATATTTCGATAGAAAAGAGTTCGGTATTGTACCGGGCTCTTTCCTTTTAGATTTAATCTTATTCTGTCGTTGTTAT